>NZ_BLLN01000001.1:0-300000 GCF_011170125.1 Streptomyces diastaticus subsp. diastaticus
GATAAGGCGCGTCGGCCGGAGCGCGGTGTCGGAGGCGGCCTCTGCGGATGCGTCGTTTCCCGTGCCGGGCGCCGCTTGTCGCCTCGGCCCGGGGATCTCGGGGGCGGCCGGGGTGGCGGCTCGGGTCGGGGCGGGTGGTTCCGGGGCCGGGCGGGGGTGGCGTCGGGACAGCTCGGCCAGTTCCCGCAGGGCCAGCAGTCGCGCGGGCGGTTCACCGGCGAGGGCACAGAGTTCGCCGACCAGTTCCGGCGGCGGGATGAGGACGCCGCCGAGATAGCGCTGCCAGGACGACTTGCTGGCGGTGGTGCGGGCGGCGAGCCCGGCCAGACTCAGTCCGGTGGCGGCGCGCAGGGCGGCCAGCTCGCGGGCGAGGTGGGCGCATTCCAGGGACGGCTCGCCGGTCACCGTCGCAGCACCTCCCAGGTGTGCGGGCCCATGATCCCGTCGACGACCAGCCCTTCCTTGTCCTGAAGGCGTTTGACGGCCCGTTCGGTGGCCGCCCCGTAGGCCCCGTCGACGCTGCCGATGCGGTACCCGCGGTGTTCCAGCAGGCACTGCGCCTCGACCACGTCCCAGGTGGTGGAGATCTGCTGGAGCAGGGCCTCGGTGGTGTCGCTGTGCCCCGCGTACAGGCGGCCCTCGAAGCGGTGGATGTCGCACGGGTGGGTGCGGCCCGGCTCGAAGGTGAACTCCTCGGCGGCCACCCGGCGGTGCTGCTCCTCGTCGGCCTCGGCGGCGCCCGTCCCGGGCAGGACGAGGCCGAAGACGACGGCCAGCGCGCCGGCCACGACGACCAGGGCGGTGCCGGCGACCAGCAGGCCGCGGCGGGCGGGCCGTCGCGGGGCGGACTTCGCGGGAGCGGCTGAGCCGCCGATGACCACGGTGTCGCCGCGCCCCTGGCCGGCGGGCTCCTCCGGTACGCCCGGGGCGCCCGGCTCGCCGGGCCCGGCGGCTTCGGCCTCGGGAGCCACCTCGGGGCCGGCAACGTTCCCGGATGCGGTTACGGACGCGGACGCGGACCCTGCCGGCGCGCGCTTCCCCGGGACCGGCTCCGCGGGCACGTCGGCCCGACCGGCCGCAACGGTGCCCGCCTCCGCCGGCCCAGCGGCCTTGGCCGGAGCGGTCGCCCTCGGCGGAGGTGCCGTCCAGGTCTGGGCGGCGAGGGTGTGCAGGGCGAGCATGCGGTCCGGGTCGGCGCCCGCGAGGGCGGCGAGTTCGGCGACGGCGTCGGACGGCGGGAGCTTACGGCCGTTCAGGTACCGCTCCCACGAGGAACGGCTGTAACTCGTCCTCGTGGCCAGGGCCGTGAAACTGAGCCCGGTGGCGTCCTTGAGCCTCCTCAGCCTGTCCACCAGCCGCCTGGCCTGTGGATCGAGGTGTTCCGGAAGCGTCTTCCACGGCGCCATGCTGTGTGTCCTCCCCCACTCGCCCCGGCTCCGGTGGCCCCCAGCATGCTCTCCTGGGCGGGAAAACTCCCTGGTCAGAGCCTGGGACGACCCAGAATACCGCCAAGTCGCCCGGCCAGGTGGCGGCGATCGGCCGCCCCTCGCCAAGCTGGGGCCCGTCACTCAGCGCCACCCCGCGCTCCCCGGTCCCTCCGGACCGGCGGTCCGGGCGGCCGCGAGGACGGCGTCACCAGCGCCTTCCGGGCCGGCACGGGGGTCCGGCCGGGAAGGCGCTGCACGCCTCTCCGCGCACCCCGCCCCGTACCGGTGAGCCTCCGGATGCCGCGTGGCCGTCGGCCCCGGACCGCCCCGGACATCGTACGAACTGTCAGCCGCTCCCTCACTGTGCTGTCCACCGCCCCTGCGTGGCCCGGCCGGGCGGCACCCGGTCGGCCCTGCCGTGGGGCGCGTCGCGGGGCCGGTCGGGGTGCGTTGCCTATCGTCGGGGCGGTCCGGGTGTCGACGGCTGGAGGTGTGGTGGGCGGCGGACGGTCCCGGGCGGTGCGGGGCCTGGCCGCGGTGCTGCTCGGCGGGGTGCTGGCGGGCGGGTGCGCGGGCGGCGGCGGGCAGCCGGTGGCGGTGGGGACCGGTGCCGGGGAACGGGCCGGCGCGTTGGTGTGGGGCACCTGCCCCGAGCCGAGCGAGGCCGAGGCGCAGGTGTGGGGCGCGGCGGAGCACCGTCCGGCGTACGCCCGGCACGCGGGGCGGCTGCGGTGCGGCACGCTGACAGTGCCGGTGGACTGGTCGGCGCCGGAGGGACGGCGGTTCGGGCTCGCGGTGGCGGTGCTGCCGTCCACCGGCGGCGGCCGGGCCGAACCGCTGGCGCTCAACCCGGGCGGTCCCGGGGTCTCCGGGCGGCTGATGCCGGTGGGCGTGGCGGGCGGCGGCGCCCGTGGGCTGCTGGACCGGTACGACCTGGTGGGCCTGGACGTGCGCGGCACCGGCCGCTCGCGTCCCGCGGTCTGTCCGGCCGCCGAGTCCCTGGACGCCGGTCCGCCGTCCGCCGCCCCCTCGCGCCGGTCCGCCCGCGCCCACTGGGATCGGCTGGCGCGCGCCCACGCCGCGTGCGCGGAGGCCGACCCGGCCTGGGTCGCCTCCCTGACCACCGCCGACGCCGCCCGCGACCTGGAGGCGCTGCGTGCGGCGCTGGGCGCGCCCCGGCTGCACTACTACGGGGTGTCGTGGGGGACGAGCCTCGGCGTCACGTACCGCACGCTGTTCCCGGGCCGGTCCGGCCGGATGCTGCTGGAGTCGGTGGTGGCGCCCGACCCGGATCTGCGGGGACTGCTGGACGGGGTGACGCGGGCGCGGGAGCAGCGGTTCGAACGGTTCGCGGCGTGGCTCGCGGACCGCTCCGCCCGCTACCGGCTCGGCACGGACGCCGAGGCGGTACGCACCAGGCTGCTCGCCCTGCGCGACCGGCTGACGGAGCGTCCGCTGCGGACGCCCTCGGGAACGTACGGGTCGGCGGAGACCGAGCAGTATCTGGACGCCGAGCCGGCCGACCGGGCGGGGGCGGCGGCCGCGCTGGCGGCGCTGGCCCGGGGACGGGCGCCGGACGGGGGCGGGGACGGGAAGGCGCGGGTCGCGGCGCCGCCGCTGGTGGCGCCGTTCGCCGGGACCGCGCTGCTCTGCTCGCAGGTGACCCATGCGGGGTCGTTCGCGGAGCAGTGGGCGGCCTACGGTGAACGGCGGACCACCTACCCGGTGCTGGGAGGGTCCCGTCCGATGTTCCCCGGCAGTGGTCAGGTGCCGGGCACCAGCACCTGCGCGGGCCTGCCCGCGCCGGACCGGCCACCGGTCGAGCCCGGCCGCGCCGGCGGCCCTCTGCTGCTGGTGGCCCACCGGGACGAGGTGGTGACACCGCTGCCGTGGGCGCGGGCGATGCGGGCCCGCACCGGAGGCTCCCTGCTTGTGGTGGCCGACGGCGAGCACGCCACCGTGACGGGCGGGGCCTGTGCGGGCCGGGTCACGGCGTTCTTCACCAGGCCGGAGGAGACGCCGGCACGGGAGGCGGTGTGCGAGCCCTGACGCCGGGGCGGCCTCGCGGCCACTCACTCCGTGCGCGGAGGCGGAGACCTGGGTGGGGCTCGGGGAGCCGACCGCGCGGAGGGGTTCTGTGGTGGGCGGGGACGACGCGGGCAGGGGTGCCGCCGGTGAGCGGCACGGCGCCGGGCGGGACCGTGGTCCGCCCGCTGGTGCAGGCGGGGCGCATCGACGCGCCGGCGCCGGAGGCCCGGCCGGGCCACGCGGCCGGCGCGTGTGCCCTGTTCGCCTCCTCGGTCGAGGCCGCCGGCACCGGCTGCGGGGACCAGCACGGCGTCGTCGTGCGGAGCCACCATCTGGCGGACGCCGGCGGGCCTGCGGCGACCACGACGAGGCGAAGCGGCTCCAGGACGGGGCCGCGGCTGGCCCGGAGACGGGTGACGGACGACGGGCGACGGGCGACGGGCGACGGGCGACGGGCGACGGGCCGGGCAACGGGCGAGCGCGACGGGCGACGCGGGCGACACGGGTGACGTGACGACGGTCCCGGCTGAAGCTGGTGACCGGCCCGGGTGCACGCGGACGCCGGGGAGACGGGACAGGCCCTCGCCCTCGCCCTCGCCCTCGCCCTCGCCCTCGCCCTCGCCCTCGCCACCGACGCCGTCGAGCAGGCCGAGGAGGAGCGGCCGCCGGCCAAGGTCCCTCAGGTGCTGGAACTGCTCGCGGCTCTCGCCGACCGGACGGGGCCGCCGCCCCGGCCGAGAGCTGCGAGCGGCGCCTTGCCGGGCTACGAGGGCCGGGCGAGCGGTCCGGAGGGACGAGTGGACCCCGGAGGCGTTCCGGCGACTGCCGTCATCGAGCATGGTGAGCGCGGCACCGGACGCCGGCCGCTGCCTGGTACGGCTGCGCGACGGGGGCGCGGGAGGCGGTGGCGGAGCGGCCTTGGGCACCGCCCTGGCCCGGCCCGAACCGGTGGTCGCCGCCTATGCCGTGCCGCCTCGGGGTGCCGACGGGGCCCCGCGTCGGCACCCCGCGTCGGGGCAGCCGCTGGTGGTCCGTACGGGGCGGCGTCTGCGCCGGGACTCCTGCCGGGGCGGGGTCCGGGGACGGCTGAGTCGCCGGGCGGGGTCGACGGCGGGGGCCGCCGGGCCGGGCGGGAGCTGTTCAGGGAACTGAAACCTGAGGGCAACGCGCTCGGCACCTGTTGCATCTATCCTTGTATGCAACGCCCTCCGGTCGCCGCCGCCCGGGGGATGCCTCCAGCGCCGCCCGGGTCCTGTCCGGCCCCGTGGCCGCGTGCCCTCCCCGGTGAGTGAGCCCGGGGGACGGGCCACCCCGCGCGGAGGCGGTCGAGTCGGTGCCGAGCAGGCCGGAGGAGGGGTGTCGAGCAAGTGGTGAGCGGAAGGACGTGGATGCGCGAGCCCGGTGGGCCGGGATCTGCGGGAGTGCGTGTGAGCACGCTGCGCCGCGTCGTGCCCGGGTGGCTCGGGCGGTCGTTGCGCGCCGCGCGGGCGCCGTTCCCGCGGGCCGCCGCGGTGCGCGGGGCGCTGGCCGTCTCGCTGCCGCTCATGGTGGGGCTGCTGCTCGGCCAGCCCGTGGCCGGGGTCGTCGTCGGGCTCGGCGGACTGTGGGCGGTCGGCCAGGACAGTGCCGCCCCCTACAAGGCGCGGGCGCTGCGGATCGCGGCGCTCGGCGGGTCGGCCGCGGTCGGGCTGCTGGCCGGGGCGACGGCCCTGCGGTACGGCGACACGGTGGGGATCGCGGCGCTGCTGGCGGTGGCGGGGCTGGTGTCGGGGTGGGTGAGCGTCGGAGGGCCGCTCGCCTCGGTGGCGGGGATGCACCTGCTGCTGGGGGCGACCGTCGGCACCGGCATCCCCGTCCCCGGCCCCTGGTGGGCGGGGCCGCTGGAACTGCTGGGCGGCGCCCTGTTCGCGCTGGCGCTGACCTGCCTGCCCTGGCTCTGGCGGCGCCACAGCCCCGAGCGGGAGGCGGTCATCGCCGTCTTCGACGCGGCCGAGCGGGCCCTGTCGCGGGCCGGCACTCCGGGCGCGACCGAGGCGCGGGCCCGTATGACACTGGCGCTCAACACGGCGCAGGACCTGCTCGCCGTGCACAGCTCCCGCAAGCACGCCGAGCGGGAGACGCCCGTCGGCGGGCTGATCGCGGCGTTCCGGGCCGCCGTCCACCTGGTCGAGGCGGTCACCGCGCTCATGGTGGAGGGCCGCCCGCTGCCGCCCGCGGTGCTCCGGGTGCCCTCGCTGCTGGCCGCCCGGGTGGTCCCGCCGGTACGCGCCGGTCGCCCGGCGCCGGACGGCGCGACCGGGCACGGCCCGGAGCCGGAGCCGCCGTTCGCCGCCGACACGCCGGGGCTGCGGGCGCTGGCCGAGGTGTACCGGGCGCCGGGCCGCTCGCTGACGCTGCTGCCCGACCCGCCCGCCTACGACGGTCCGCGGCTCGCCGACCGGCTGCGGTTCGCCCTGCTGCTGGGCGGGTGCACGCTGGCCGCGGTCGTCGTGGCGCAGCTTCTGCACGGGCCGCGCGGCTACTGGCTGCCGATGACCGTGGCCTTCCTGTACAAGCCGGACCTCGGGCCGGTCTTCGGTCGGGCCCTCAACCGCTGCCTCGGCACGGTGGCCGGGGTCGGCATGGTGGCGCTGGTGGCGTGGCTGGTGACCGACCAGTGGGCGCAGACGCTGGTGGCGGCGGCCTTCGGCGCGGTGATGGCGGCGGGCGTGCGCTACCACTACGCGCTCTCCACCTTCGGCCTGACCGTGATCGTCTTCGTCTTCATCGACTTCCTCGGCGACGACCGGCAGCTCCTGCCCTCCCGGGTCCTGGAGACGGTGATCGCCGCGGCCCTGGTCCTCACCGCGCACTTCCTGACCCGCCCCGACTCGTGGCGGGTGCGGGCCGAACTGCGCGTCGCCGCCGCCGACCGCGCCTGGCGCCGCTACGACCGGCGGGCCCCGGCCGCCTCCCCCGACGAGCGGCACGAGCTGCGCCGTACCGCCTACCGCCGGCTCGCCGAGGCCCGCCAGGCGCTGGAGACCGCCGGCGCCGAACCGCACCGGGATCCCGAGCGCTTCCCGGTGCTGGAGCGCCGGGTGGCCCGCGCCGAGGAGGGGTGCGACGCGGTCACGGCCTACGTGGTGGCCGGCGGGCGGCGCTGAGCCGGGAGCCGGAGCCGGAGCCGGGGCCGGAGCCGCGCAAGGGCTACCCGGAGTGCTTGCGCGAGGCCGACTTCCACACCCGGGCACCGAGGAGGCCGCCGGCGGCCAGGCCGACGAGGGCTCCCGCCAGGGTCTCGCCGTCCGTCGAACCGGTACCCGAGGCCCCGAGCCGGACCATGACCACGGCCACGAGCACGCTCGCCACGAGCGTCACGCAGAGCCGCGGAGCGAAGTAGACCCGCCGCCGGGGAGGCGCGGGAGGCCGGGACAACCGGGCCGCGGGGCCGGTGACGGCGGCCTCGGGCCGCTTGAAGTACGCGAAGGGACCCCAGACGCCGCAGGGCTCCCAGCCCTCGGTGGCGAGCCGGCCGGTGAGCCGCTCACGCTCGCGCGGCCCGGCCGCCTCGCGGCGGTAGGCCCATCGCAGGGGGTGCTGCCGGTCGCGGCGGCAGACGAAGCGGCCGAGGCGGTCGAGGCGTTCCACCTCCCACCCCTGGCCACCGAACCGTTCCAGCAGTCGCACCTCCTGGAGCGCGTCGGCGGTCCACACCCAGGTCTCCGCCCCGGCTTCCGGTCCGTCCGCGGCGTCCGCGCTCTGCCGGTCGGTCAGGCGGTCGGCCAGTTCCCCGGCCGGGCCGAACTCCTCCACCAGCGGGCTGCGGGCCTCCACCGCGTACGCGGCCAGCTCCCGCACGAGGGCGTCGACGCGGGCCGGCGGCATGTCCCGCTCGCGCAGCAGCGCGGACAGCTCCTCGAAGTACGCGGTCCTCTCCCTGCTCATACGTCCTTCTCCCCCCGGACCAGCGCGTCCTCGACGGCGCGGTGGAACGCCCGCCACGCCGCGCCCTGCTCCTTGAGGCCCCGGCGGCCTTCCGGGGTCAACCGGTAGTAGCGCCGCCCCGGGCCGCGCTCGGCGGCCCGGAACTCCGCCCGTACGAGACCGGCCTCCTCCAGCCGGTTGAGTACGGGGTAGAGCGTGCCGCCCTTGATCTGGCCGAGGCCGGCCTCGTCGAGGCGCTTGGCGATCTCGTAGCCGTAGCTCTCGCCGTCCGTCAGGCAGGACAGCACCAGCAGATCGAGCACGCCTCTGAGCCAGCTGGCCCTCCTGTCCGTCACCATGGGGAGATAGGACCACGAGCTAGGTAGGAACGCAACCTAGATAGCCATGGGGAATTCGCCCCGCTCCGAGGGGCGGGGTCAGCCGACCCGGTCCGGGAGGTCCAGTTCCGTACCGTCCACCCCGGCGCGGCGCAGGATGGAGCCGATGTGCCGGTGCAGGAGTTCCTTGGCGGCCGGCGCGTCGCCGTCCTGGAGGGCACGGGCCAGTGCCAGGTGTTCGGCGGTGTCCTCGGCGACCTCCTGGCGGCCGGCGAGTGCGGCGGCGGTGAACCGCTGGTGCTGGTGCCAGAGGGTGGCGAAGAGGCCGGTCACGGTGCGGTTGCCCGCGGCGGCGACCAGCGCCGCGTGGTAGGCGCGCCCGGCGTCGCGGGCCTCGCGCGGGGTGGCGGCGGGCCCGCAGCGGGCGGCCAGGTCGGCACCGACGCGGCGCAGCGCCTCGTGGCCGCGCGCGGCGAGGGTGTCGAGGGCGAAGCTCTCCAGGAGCAGGCGGGCCTGCATGATGTCGCGCCCCTCGCCGACGGAGACGGGGACGACGAGGGCGCCCCGCTTGGGGTACAGCTCCAGGAAGCCGTCGGAGCGCAGCCTCAGGAACGCCTCGCGGACCGGAGTGCGGGACACGCCCAGCTCGGTGGCGACCTGTCCTTCGGTGAGGAGTTCACCGCTGCCGTAGGTGCCGTCGAGGATGAGGTCCTTCACGTGCTCGTAGGCGCGCTCGGCGGTCGGTGTCGCGTGTCCCATGCGGCCATTATCCGGTCGGCACCGCGGGGGGAGGGCGCCGGCCGCCCCCGTCCCCGGTATCTCCGGGGGAGGGGCGGCCGGCGCCTGGCGGTCCGGGGGTCAGGACACGATGTCCTTGCCCGCGAAGCCCCGGAAGGCCAGCGCGAAGAGGACCAGGGCGTAGCTGACGGAGACCGAGGCGCCCTGGAGCATCCCGGACCAGGCGATCTCCGGCTGGAGCGCGTCGACCCAGGCGAACTGCCAGTGGGCGGGCAGGAAGGCGCGCCAGTCGCCGAGGGCGGTCACGGCGTCCAGGACGTTGCCGACGATGGTCAGGCCGACCGCGCCGCCGACCGCGCCGAGCGGGGCGTCGGTGCGGGTCGAGAGCCAGAACGCCAGACCGGCGGTGACGAGCTGCGACACGTACACGAACGCCACCACCACGGCGAGGCGGCCGAGGGCCTCACCCGCCGGGAGGGCGCCGCCGGTGGGGATCTGGAGCGGCCCCCAGCCGTAGGCGAGGATGCCGACGAGCAGGCCGACCAGGGGCAGCAGCACCATCGCGGCGGCGCTGAAGGCCAGCGCGACGACGAGTTTGCTCCACAGCAGGCGGGCCCGCGGCACGGGCGCCGCCAGCAGGTACCGCAGCGAGGACCAGCCCGCCTCGCTCGCCACCGTGTCGCCGCAGAACAGGGCGACCGGGACGACCAGCAGGAACCCGGCGGAGACGAAGAGGCAGACCGCCGCGAAGTTGAGCCCGGAGGCGGTGGCGGTGTCCATGAGGTTGACCCGGCCGCGCCGCTCGGGCTCGCCGCCGATGGCGAAGGCGGCCACCATGACGACCGGCAGCAGGGCCAGCACCGCCGCCATCACCTGGGTACGGCGCCGGCGAAGCTGACGGACCGCCTCGACCCGCAGCGGCAGGGTCCGGCCGGGCCGGTAGCCCGGGGCGGTCGGGTCGGTGCGGGCGGGGCCGGTGAGGGTGCCGGGGGTGCTCATCCGGTACCTCCGATCAGGGTGAGGAAGGCGTCCTCCAGGCGGCGGTGCGGCATGACCGAGCTCACCGGCACGCCGAGGCGGACGAGTTCGACGACGAGCTGGTCGGCGCCGAGGCCGTCGAGCCGGACCAGCAGGCCGTTCTCGGTCGGGTCGACGGCGGCGATGCCGTCCAGCGCCGCGACCTTGTCGGCCAGCGGCGCGTCCACGGGCGCTGCCAGCCCGACGTGCAGGGTGTCGCCGCTGCCGGCGATCTCCGCGACCGGCCCGGCCTGCACCAGCCGCCCCTGGTCCATGACGACCAGGTGGGTGCAGGTCTGCTCGACCTCGGCGAGCAGGTGGCTGGAGACGATGACGGTGCGCCCGGCCGAGGCGTACCGGATCATCACCTCGCGCATCTCGCGGATCTGCGGCGGGTCGAGCCCGTTGGTGGGCTCGTCCAGGATCAGCAGGTCGGGCAGGCCCAGCATGGCCTGGGCGATGGCGAGCCGCTGCCGCATACCCTGCGAGTAGGTGCGGACCGCGCGTTCCAGGGCGCCGCCGAGCCCGGCGATCTCCAGGGCCTGCTCGATGTGGGCGTCCTCGGCGGGGCGGCCGGTGGCCTGCCAGTACAGGTCGAGGTTGGCGCGGCCGCTGAGATGCGGCAGGAACCCGGCGCCCTCGACGAAGGCGCCGACCCGGGAGAGGACGGGCGCGCCGGGCCGGACGGCCTGGCCGAAGACGCGGATCTCGCCCTCGTCGGGCCGGATGAGCCCCATCAGCATGCGCAGGGTGGTGGTCTTGCCCGCGCCGTTGGGGCCGAGCAGACCGAGCACCTGGCCGCGCTCGACGCCGAAGGAGAGGTCCTGGACGGCGTACCGGTCGGTGGAACCGGCGTACTTCTTGCTGAGGCCGGTGATCCTCAGCGGTACCGCCGCCAGTTCGGGGTCGGCCGGGGGCGCGCTGGTGCGGCGGCGGCCGAGCAGGAGCAGCCCGGCGGCGAGGACGGCCGCGCCGAGCGGCAGCGCCCAGACCCAGGCGGGCAGCGGCGTCGCGGCGGTGCGGACGGCGGGGGCCGTGGGCACGTGCAGGTCGCCCTCGGCGGCGATCCGGTAGGTGGCCGGTTCGGCGGGTGAGGCGTAGCCGAGGTCGGTGGCGGAGAGGACGACGCGCAGCGAGTGGCCGCGACGGACCTCGTGGTCGACGGCGGGCAGCTTCAGGGTGAGGGTGCGGCCCTGGTCGGCGCCGGTGACCCTGACCGGGGAGACCAGCTGGGCGGGGAGCACCTGGCTCTTGCCGCCGGGGCCGACGTCGTAGACCTTGCCGAAGAGGACGGCGTCCTCGGTGTCGGCGGCGACCTTGACGCGGACCGTCGGGGAGCCGGTGATCCGCAGGTCCTTCTTGAGCGGCGCGGAGTCGAACCGGGCGTGCTGGCCGGGGAAGTCGAAGGAGACGCCGACGCCGAGCGAGGAGAGCCGGGCGAGGCTGCTGCCGTCGTCGGCGCTCTCGCCGCCGCCCGGTCCGCCGCCGCCGAGGCCGGGCAGGGTGGAGATGGCCGGCGGGACGGCTCCGGCCGGGTTGTCGACCTTCTGCTCGCGGCCGCTCAACGGGACGCGCACCGGGTCGTGGCCGAGGCCGGGGTAGCTGCCGCCGGTGGCGCCGCGCAGTTGGGCCGCGCCGTTGGTGGAGTCGACGCCGCCGGTGCGGGTGACGCGGAAGGCGGGGCCGGGGTCGGCGTCCTCGTCCTGCTTGAGGTAGCGGTCGAACCAGTCGGTGACGCGCTGTTCGACGCGGGCCGCCTCCGGGTTGCCGCCGTCGTGGCCGCCGGCCATCCAGTCGACGGCGACGGGCTGGCCGTTCTTCTTCAGCGCCTTGGCGGCCTGGTCGGTGTGGGAGAGCGGGAAGAGGGAGTCCTGCTGCCCCTGCACGAACAGGGCGGGCACCTTGATGCGGTCGGCGACCGACTTCGGGGAGCGGGTGGCGAGCAGCTCGGCGGCCTTCGCGTCGGGCTTGCCGGAGACGGCGACGCGGTTGTACATCGCGCACAGCTCGGCCTCGAACCGCTCGCACCCGCCGCCGGTGGACAGGAACATGCCCGTCCACAGCTTCTTGAAGACGCCGTTCGGGAAGAGCGCCTCGGGGAAGTCCCACCAGGTGATGAGCGGGGCGATGACGTCGACCCGGTCGTCGTGGCCGGCGGTGAGCAGGGAGACGGCGCCCCCGTAGGAGGCGCCGGTCATGCCGACGCGCGGGTCGCCCTCGGCGTCGAGCTGGACCTCGGGGCGTTCGGCGAGCCAGTCGATGAGCTTCGAGGCGTCGGCGACCTCGCCCTTCGGGTCGTTGAGCCCGATCCTGCCGGTCGACCCGCCGAAGCCGCGGGCGGTCCAGGTGAGGACGGCGTACCCGTTCCGGGCCAGCTTCTCGGCCTGGTCGCGCAGGTCGGCCTTGGTGCTGCCGAAGCCGTGGGCGAGCAGCACCGCGGGACGGCGTCCCTCGCCGCCCGCGGTGAAGTACGAGGTGTCGATCCGGACCCCGTCGCCGGTCCGCAGGATCTGGTCCTGCCGCTTCACGCCGCTGTCGTCGGCCGCCGACGCGGAGCCCGCCGGGGCGAGCAGCGCGGCCAGGACACCGGCCGAGGCGAGGGCGGCCCTCCACCGGGGCGGTCCGTGCTTGTTGAGACGCATGGACCCACGGTACGGGCGCGCGGGGGGTGCTCCGCGCCCCCTCCAGCACGACCCCGACGTGCTGCGCGAGGCGTATACCCGCGTGCGGCGTACCGCATCCGTGGTAGGCCGTACCCACAGCTGTGAGCCCGCCCGGGTCGCCGGCCGCGCCGGACGACCGCCCTGCTCGCGGCTGGCCGAACTCCGCGCCGGGCGGGGCGGGTTGGCCGCCGCCCGGCCGGCCGGCGCGCGCCCCCGGCCGCCACGGACGTGAGGGGCGTCACCCCTGCCCCGCGTACGCCGAGAGCGAAGCCGCGGGCTTCGTTTCGGGCGTGCGGCGGAGGGGGCGCACCCGGGCAGGGGCGGGCGGAGCACGGGGCGGTGAACGGCGGGCGGTCGCGGTGCCGGGGTGGGAGTCCGGGTGAGGGACGTCAGCCGGTGACGCCACCGTCGACGACGAGGTCGTGGCCGACGGCATAGCTCGGCCCGGCGGACGCCGGCCACAGCGCCGCGCTCACGACCTCGCCGGTGGTGGCGACGCGGCCGGTCGGCACCCGGGCTCCGGCGGCGGTCGCGGTCGCCCGCCCACGCGCGAAGGCACCGGCAAACGGCGCCGGTGGCGGTGCGGATGCCGATGACGGTCCCGTCCTGGCGCGGGCGGTCATGGGCCGCTCCTTACCGGATGCCGTCGCGAAGAGGGCCGGTGCCGCGGCGACGGCGACCGCCTCGTCACAGGTCGTCCAGTCCGACCAGCCCGTCCTGGATCGCCCGTGCCAGCAGCGCGGCCTTGGTGGGTGCCTGCCTGCCGCTCATCGCGTACTTGAGGCGGATGTGTTCGAGGTGGGTGTTGACGGTGTGCGGGGAGATGCCGAGGCGTCGGCCCACGAACGCCTTGGACTCGGACTGGAACCACTCGATGAGCACCTCGGTCTCGCGGGCCGAGAGGGCCGGGCGGGTGGCCGAGCGGTCCCCGGCCAGGGCACCCGCCAGCGACGGCGGGGTGTACGCACGGCCCTCCGCCGCCGCGGCGGCGGCCTCCAGGAGGTGTTCGGCGCCCTCGTCCTTGGTCAGGTAGCTCAGCGCGCCCAACTCCAGGCACTGGAGGGCGAGGTCGCCGTCGACCCGCATCGTGTAGACGACGACGCGCCGCCCCGCCTCGGTCAGTCTGCGCAGCTCGTCCATGGCCGGTGCGGGCCCGCCCAGGTGCAGGTCGAGGATGACCACGTCCGCGGTGGCGCCCTCGCCGGTCCAGGCGGCCCGGGCGTTGTCCCCGGAAGCGGCGACCCGGATCGGCGGGTCGCCCGCGGTCAGCCAGTGGGCGACCCCGGCCCGTACCGCGGGGTGGTCGTCGACGATGACCGCCGTCAGTTCCGCCATCGTGTCTCCAAGCGCTGGAACTCCCCGTACTGGCCGTACTCGACCTCGACCGACGCGGTGGACGTGGCGGCGACCACGGTGTGGGCGTCGGTGATCACGGCGATCCGCACGTCCTTCCCGGTGCGCAGCACACTCACCCTGGCACGCAGCCGTGCCGCCGACAATGCTTTCACGAGCGGCCCCGTCAACTCCTGACGTACCGCCACGGGCACGGACACCGCCGCACCGCTGACCGCGAAGGACACGTCCACACCTCGTCGTTCCGCCACGTCCACGCAGGCGGCTACTTCGTGCACCAGCGGGTCGGGGACCTCGTCGTTCTGCGCGAACAGCCGCCGCAACTGCGTGGCCCGCAGGGCACACTGGCGCTGAGCCTCCTCGTCGCGCGGGTCGGTGACACCGTCGGCCAGCGCGGCGAGCAGCGGGAGAACCGCGCCCAACTGCCCGGTGAACAGGTCGCGTCGGCCCTTCTGCCACTGCTCGGCCGCGAGCATCCTGGTCCGGAGCCGGTCCCGCTCCTCGGCCACCGCCGCCGCCTCGCGGCTGCCGCGGCACAGCACCCTGGTGATCACGACGACCGCGAGCTGCACCGTGACCGCGCTGAAGGTGGCCGTGCCGGCCGTGCCGAGCGCGGCGCGGTCGGGTACGCCCGCGTGCAGGAACAGCGCCGTGCTCAGCGCCACGTGCACGGCCAGCACGGTGACCAGCACCCGCACCCGGTCCAGCAGCAGCAGGAGGAAGTGCCAGCCCACCAGGCCGTAGGCCCAGTCCGGTGCCTGGAAGCGCCGGTCGGGGGCGACCGCGAGGGTGGCGGTGAGCGCGGCGGCGAGGACGAGCAGGGTCCCGGTGAGGGCGAGCGCGGCCGGCAGCGGTCTGCGGCGGAGCACCCAGCGGGAGCAGCAGCCGGTGACACCGGCCAGCACGGCGAAGGCGAGCACGGCGAGACCGGGGTGGCGGTAGTCCTGTTCGAGCAGCGGGCGCAGGGCCAGGCCGAACATCAGGACGGTCGTGGCGCAGACCAGGACGACGCGCATGGTCGCGTGCACGTGCTCCCCCGCCCTGTCCGCCTCAGTCACCGGGCCACACCAGACGTACGCGGGTCCCGCGGCCCGGTCGCGAGACCACCGTGGCGTGTCCGCCGACGGCGGCCACGCGTTCGACGATGGAGCAGCGGACCCCCCGCCGGGTGACGGCGACCTCCTCGGGCGCGAATCCCACACCGTCGTCCTCGACCAGGACGACGACCGCGTTCCCTTCGCGGCCCACGCGGAGCACGGCGGCGTCGACCCGGGCGTGGCGCTCGACGTTCACCAGCGCCTCGTGCACGGCGCGGACGAAGGCGAGGGCCACCGAGGCGGGCACCGGTATCGCCTCGCCGGTGTCGCGGAACTCGACGGCGGGCCGGTCACGGTCGAGGAGGCCGCGCAGGGAGGCGGGCAGGTCGACCGGGCTGTCCCGTGCCGTCGCTCCGCCCGCCGCGCCGGTGAGGATGGCGAGGTCGCGCCGGGCGTACGCGGCGACCTCGGCCGGGTCCGCGTCCTTGCCGCCCACCGCCACCATGAGGAAGGTCGAGGCCGCCGTGTCGTGCAGCAGGGCCAGGTACTCCCGCTCGCGGCGGTGCCGGGCCGAGGAGAGCGCCTCGGCCCGCGCCACCACCGACCTGCGGCGGTGCTGTTCGTCGACGGTCCGTCCCGAGCGGCGCAGCAGCACGAACCCCAGGCGGGCCAGCAGGCATTCGAAGACCAGCCGGGGCACCAGCGTGCCGATGTCCTCACCGCCGGCCACGGCGAGGTCGACGGCGAGCAGTCCGGCCGTGACGGGGACGGTCACCGCCGGGGGCCACTCCCACTGGAGGGTGATCGCCGTGGTGGTCAGGACGTTGAGCGCCCAGAGGCCCCGCCCGCCGCCGGTCCACTCCTGGCAGGCGCAGACCGCCACGACCCGGACGACGGCGCAGCCCAGCGACAGCGCGGGAGCCCGCCCGGTGAGCCCCGACCAGCAGTCCACCGCGGCGCCGGCGAGCACCAGCCCGAACAGCGCGTATCCCAGGGGCAGGGCCTGCTCAGGGAGCCCCAGCAGGCCGAAGGCGCTGATGACCACGGTCCCGAGGCCGCGTACGGGGCCGGCCAGCCGGCGCGCGGAGGCCAGGAGCAGGGACTCGACCCCGCCGGGCCGGTGGGCCGCTCGCGCCCCGGTCACCGCAGGGGCCCGCGGGCCCGGCCGGTGCGCCCCGTTCTCACCGCCGCCCCAGGGGGCGTCCGCGCAGGCACCGGTTCACCGCCTCCCGGACTGGTCTCGGCCGCTGCCACGCGGCCGGATTCCGATGAACCGCGGACTATACCGAAGCCGAACGACGGTGCGGTGCCCCTGCCTTGGGCCTCCTTCCGTCTTCTCTCCGCTCCGGCGGGTCGGTCGAACGCGCGATGTGTGCCCCGGTTCCGGTTGTTAGCTTCAGGGCCCCTGTTCCTCGACGCTGAAGGCCGGGTTGATGACGACAAGGAGCCCTCGTCGGGCGTGGTCCGTGGTCACCGCGGTCCGCGCCGCCCTGGTGACGGACTTCGGCCTCACCCCGCGGGCCGGCGCCGCGGCCCCCGGCCGGCCGGTCCCCGGCGACGGCTCCTCGGGCGTGGGCGTCGGCACCGCCCGGTCCGCCCACGACGGAGCCCCGCTGCCCGCGGCCGACCGCCTCCCGACCGGCGGCCGCATCGGGTAGACCTCCCCGGACGCCGTGGCCCCGGGCCACGGGAGCCAACCCCCACAGGCCGGCCCGGGGCCCGCCCGGCGTCCTCACCCCCACGTCCCCCACCCGTACCGGGAGCCCGCGTTGAAAACCCCGACACCGCTCGCCAGTCCACCCGTACTCCGCGTCCTGGTCGCCTTCGCCGCCGTCTGCGCGACCCTGGTGGCCGTGGTGGCCCACGCCCCGTGGGCCAGCGCCGCACCGGCCTGGCCGGCCCTCTCCCAGGGCACCACCGGGGCCGACGTCACCACCGCCCAGTACCTGCTGCGCGACAAGGGGTACGACGTCTCGGTCGACGGCGACTTCGGCCCCGCCACCCGGAACACCGTGCTCGCCTTCCAGGAGTCCAAGGGGTACGGCGCGGACGGTGTGGTCGGCAACGAGACCTGGCCGGGGCTGATCGTCACGGTGCGCGAGGGCGACTCCGGAGACGCGGTGGCCGCCGCCCAGACGGCCCTGAACAAGCACGGCCACAAGCTGGCCGTGGACGGCCGGTTCGGCGCCGGCACCGCCGCCGCGGTCACCGGCTTCCAGTCCGCCCAGGGCCTCACCGCCGACGGTGTCGTCGGTCCCGAGACCTGGCAGCACCTGGTCGGCTCCGGCGAGGACGGCGGGGGTGGCGGCTGCACCGTCCCGGGTGACGCCGATCCCGAGGTGCTCAAGGCCGTCTACGGCAAGGCCATGGAACTCGGCGTCGACGACCGCGTCCTGCTGGCCGGATTCGAGGCCGGGGTCGTCGAGTCGAACATGAACAACCTGGACTGCGGCGACCGCGACTCCCTCGGCGTCTTCCAGCAGCGGCCCTCGCAGGGCTGGGGCACTCCGGAGCAGATCATGGACGTGGCCTACGCCTCCCACTCGTTCTTCACCCGCGCCGTCGACGCGGCCGCGGCCCACCCGGACCACACGGCGGGCCAGGTCGCCCAGGCCGTGCAGATCTCGGCCTACCCGGACCGCTACGACGCCGCGGAGGGCACCGCACGCGCCCTGATCGAACAGGCGAGGGGCATGGCCGGCTGACCCTCCACGGGACGTCCCTCCCGGTTCCGCGTCCCGCCGGTCGGGACCGGGAGGGGCACGCGCGACCGCCGCGGGCGCGGCGGGCACGGGTTCCCGGCCGCCGCCTCAGGATCATCCCGAGCCGCTACGGGGGGCGGCTCGGGGTGGTCCGGAGGTGACGGCCGGGAACCCGTGCGTGCGCGCGGGCGGCGGTACCCGGCCTGCGCGCGCCCGGTCTCCGGGCCCGCCTCGCCGTCAGCCCGCCTCCCAGGGCACCAATGGCGGTCCGGGCCACTCCTCCCGCCACCGGACCGCCTTCGTCTCGTGGACCTCACGGGGAGCCGGTGGCGGGTCGGGACGCAGGACGAGGCCGGGGCCGCGGGCGCCGGCGAGGCCGTGGGGCGCGGGGACGCGCCCGTGGGCGTCGGGGCCGGGGCGGGCCGAGGCAGCAGGTGGTGGCGGCGAAGGCGTCGACGGCCGCCTCGGTGGAGGTGCGCGGCGGGCAGGGACGCCGGACCCCCGCGTGCAGCGGAGGTGGACGCGGGCGTGGCCGCGGATCTCGGCCTCGGCCGGGAGACCGGCGCACACCTCGCGGCCGGCGGGGAGGACGCGCTCCTCGGCCCCCGTGGGAGGGGCCGGAGGGTGGAGGGGGACGAGGCCGTGGTTCTTGGCGCCCTGTGCGGGCGGGTGGCCCGCGGTGACGTTCCCGACGGTCCGGTGGCGGCAGCCGGCGATGAGGTACCAGCCGGGCAGGGCGCGGGCGACGGCTCGGTCGAGGACGGCGAGGAGGCTGGGTGCGGCTCAACGTGGTGCGCGGGGCGGCGACTCGTCCGGCCGCCGGGAGTCAGCTGATCATTGCGTGGACGCAGCGCGCCCCGGCGCTCGTTGGGGGGAGCGCCGGGGCGTGCGGGGGGGGCGGTGCGGGGTCAGTGGTTGCGGGGGAAGCCCAGGTCCACCCCGGCGGGGGCGTCGGCCGGGTCGGGCCAGCGGGTGGTGACGACCTTGCCGCGGGTGTAGAAGTGCGTGCCGTCGTTGCCGTAGATGTGGTGGTCGCCGAAGAGGGAGTCCTTCCAGCCGCCGAAGGAGTGGTAGCCGACGGGGACCGGGATCGGGACGTTGACGCCGACCATGCCCGCCTCGACCTCCATCTGGAAGCGGCGGGCGGCGCCGCCGTCGCGGGTGAAGACGGCGGTGCCGTTGCCGTACGGCGAGGCGTTGATGAGGGCGAGGCCCTCCTCGTAGGTCTCGGCGCGCAGGACGCACAGGACCGGGCCGAAGATCTCGTCGCGGTAGGCGTCGGAGTCGGTGGCGACCTTGTCGAGGAGGGAGAGGCCGATCCAGTGGCCCCGCTCGTACCCCTCGACGGTGAAGCCGGTGCCGTCGAGGACGACCTCGGCTCCCTGCGCGGCGGCGCCCGCCACGTACCCGGCGACCTTGTCGCGGTGGGCGGCGGTGATGAGCGGGCCCATCTCGGAGGCGGGGTCGTCGCCGGGGCCGATGGTGATCCTCTCGGCCCGCTCCTTGATCTTGGCGACCAGTTCGTCGCCGATCGCGCCGACGGCGACGACGGCGGAGACGGCCATGCACCGCTCCCCCGCCGAGCCGTACGCGGCGGAGACCGCGGCGTCGGCGGCGGCGTCGAGGTCGGCGTCGGGCAGGACGAGCATGTGGTTCTTCGCGCCGCCGAGGGCCTGCACGCGCTTGCCGTGGGCGGAGGCGGTGGCGTGGACGTGGCGGGCGATCGGGGTGGAGCCGACGAAGGAGACGGCGGCGACGCCCGGGTGCTCCAGGAGGCGGTCGACGGCCGCCTTGTCACCGTTGACGACGTTGAACACGCCGTCGGGCAGCCCGGCCTCGCCGAGGAGTTCGGCCAGCTTCAGGGCTGCCGAGGGGTCCTTCTCGCTGGGCTTGAGGACGAAGGTGTTGCCGCAGGCGATGGCGAGGGGGAACATCCACATCGGCACCATGGCCGGGAAGTTGAACGGTGTGATGCCCGCGACCACGCCGAGCGGCTGGCGGATCGAGGCGACGTCCACCCGGCCGGCGACCTCGGTGGACAGCTCGCCCTTGAGCTGCACGGTGATGCCGCAGGCCAGGTCGACGACCTCCAGGCCGCGGGCGACCTCGCCGAGGGCGTCGTCGTGGACCTTGCCGTGCTCGGCGGTGATCAGCCGGGCGATCTCCTCGCGGTGCTGGTCGAGCAGGGCACGGAACTTGAACAGCACGGTGGTGCGCCGGGCCAGCGAGGAGGTGCCCCAGCTTGCGTGGGCGGCCTTGGCGGCGGCGACGGCGGCGTCCACCTCCTCGGCGGAGGCGAGCGCGACCTGGGTGGTGACCTCGCCGGTGGCGGGGTCGGTGACGGGGCCGAACTCGCCCGACGCGCCGTCGACGGCCTGGCCGCCGATCCAGTGGTTGACGGTCTTCATGCGGTGTCGCTCCTTCACAGATGACGGCGCCGGGCTGCGACGTTCCGGTCGTACTCCTGCCGGGCGCGGGCCGCCTCCTCGCGGTGCGCGGTCCGGGCCACGGGAACATCCCACCACGCCTGTGCGGGCGTGGGGCTGGACACTGTGTCGGGCGTTTCGGTCCGCACGTAGACACCCGTGGGGGCGGTGGCCTCGCGCACCTCGGCGAGGGCCTCGCGCAGTTCGGCGACGGTGTCGGCGCGCAGCATCCGCACGCCGAGCGAGGCGGCGTTGGCGGCCAGGTCGAGCGGCAGCGGCTCCCCGTCGAGGAGTCCGCCGGGCCCGGGCATCCGGTAGGCGGTGCCGAAGCCCTCTCCACCGACCGCGCGGGAGAGGCCCCCGATGGAGGCGTACCCGTGGTTGTCGATGATGACCAGTTTGAGCGGCAGCGACTCCTGGACTGCGGTGACCAGTTCGGTGGGGTTCATCAGGTAGGTGCCGTCCCCGACCAGTGCCCAGACGGGCCGGTCGGGGGCGGCGAGCAGCACCCCGAGGGCGCCGGGGATCTCGTAGCCCATGCAGGAGTAGCCGTACTCGACGTGGTACTGGTCCGCCGAGCGGGCCCGCCAGAGGCGGTGCAGGTCGCCGGGGAGCGAGCCGGCGGCGTTGACGAGGACGTCCTCGTCCGTGACCAGGGCGTCGAGGGCGCCGAGCAGTTGGGTCTGGGTGGGTCGGGCGCCCGGGTCGGGGGCGCTGTAGGCGGCGTCGACGCGCGTCTCCCAGTCGGCCTTGGCGGTGGTGTACGCGGCGAGGCGCGCGGCCGGGAGGCGGTGCCCCTCAAGGAGGCCGGTGAGGGCGGTGAGCCCTTCGCGGGCGTCGCCGACGAGGGCGTGGGCGGCGAGTTTGTGGGCGTCGGCGGGGTCGAGGTTGAGGTGGGCGAAGCGGACGCCGTCGGCGGCGAAGAGGGTGTGGGAGGCGGTGGTGAAGTCGGTGAGGCGGGTGCCGACGGCGAGGACCAGGTCGGCGGTGCGGGCCAGGTCGTCGGCGGTCGCGGTGCCGGTGTGGCCGATCGCTCCGACGTCCTGCGGGTGATCGTGCGGCAGGGCGCCCTTCCCGGCCTGGGTGGCGGCGACGGGGATGCCGGTGGCGCGGGCGAAGGCGTCGAGCGCCGCCTCGGCCCCGGCGTACTTCACGCCGCCGCCCGCGACGACGAGGGGGCGGCGGGCTTCGCGCAGCAGCGCGGCGGCCTCGGCAAGGGAGGCGGTGTCGGGGGCGGGGCGGCGGATGTGCCAGGTCCGCTCGGCGAAGAACTCCTCGGGCCAGTCGTACGCCTCGGCCTGCACGTCCTGGGGCAGGGCGAGGGTGACGGCGCCGGTGGCGGCCGGGTCGGTGAGGACGCGCATCGCGGTGAGGGCGGCGGGGATCAGCGCCTCGGGCCGGGTGACGCGGTCGAAGTGGCGGGAGACGGGCCGCAGGCAGTCGTTGACGGTGACGTCCCCGGCGTACGGGGCCTCCAGTTGCTGGAGGACGGGGTCGGCGGGGCGGGTGGCGAAGGTGTCGCCGGGGAGCAGCAGGACGGGCAGCCGGTTGACGGTCGCGAGGGCGGCGCCGGTGACGAGGTTGGTGGCACCCGGCCCGATGGAGGTGGTGACGGCGTGGGTGGCGAGACGGCGGCGCTGCCGGGCGAAGCCGGTCGCGGCGTGCACCATGGCCTGCTCGTTGCGGCCCTGGTGGAAGCGGAGCGCGCCGGCGCCTCCGGGCCGCTCGGCGGTGTGCTCGGCGAGGGCCTGCCCGATCCCGGCGACGTTGCCGTGGCCGAAGACGCCCCAGACGGCGGGGATCAGGCGCTGCCGCGCACCGTCCCGCTCGCTGTACTGCGCGGAGAGGAAACGGACGAGTGCCTGGGCGGTGGTCAGCCTCACCGGTAGCCCTCCGCGTGGTCGGGGTGGAAGGTGATCCGCCATTCGCGGCCGGGTCCGGGGCCCGCCATGACGTTGAGGTAGTACAGCGGGTGGCCGGGCGGGGCGACGGACGGGCCGTGCCAGCCGTCGGGGACGAGTACCGCCTCCCCGTCGCGGACCTCGGCGAGCAGGTCGGCGCCGCCGGGCCGGGAGGGTGCCACCCGGTGGAAGGCGGGGGTGGGCCCGTCGAGGGCGAACCAGTAGATCTCCTCCAGCTCGCTCTCCTCCCCCGGCCGGTGCTCGTCGTGCTTGTGCGGCGGGTACGAGGACCAGTGGCCGGGCGGGGTGACGACCTCCACGGCGATCAGGCGGTCGCAGGCGAAGGCGTCGGCGGCGGCGAAGTTGCGCACCTGCCGCGCGCACGTCCCGCTGCCCCGCTCCTCGACGGGTACCTCCGGCGCCGGGCCGCGGCGGGCGGGGAGTCGGCGCCCGCACCTCGCTCCTGCCAGAGCGAACCGGCCGGCGGCGCCGGAGGTGATCTCGACGCGCGCGTCCCGGGGGACGTACGCGAAGTCGGTGGGCCCGGCGAACACGTCCGGGCGGCCTCGCAGAGTGAACTCCGCTTCCTCGCCGCCTTGTTGACTGCCCTCAGGCCGCACCCGGACGGTACCGCCACCGGAGAGCGGAAGCACGATCCACTCCGCTTCTCCGGTCGCGAAGGTGTGGGCGGCGCCGGGGGCCAGCTCCAGCACGCGCAGGGCGGTGTGGCGCAGCCCCTGGTCCGGACCGGCGGTGAGGCGGTAGGGGCCGGCGCGGGGCCCGGGGTCCGGGCGCAGGTGCAGCGGGTGCGGGTCGGCCGGCGGCATCGTCGTCATGGGTGCTCTCCTACCCCGCGCGGCGCCGGCAGGCCGCGCGACCGGCCGGGCAGGGCTCGGGTCGCCTCGGTCCGGGCCGCCCCGTGGACGAGGGCGGCGGCGGTGTCGACGGCGGCGGCCACGTCCCCGTCGGGCGGGTAGAGCAGGGCGCGTCCGGCGACGAGGCCGCACACCGTGGGCAGCGCGAGGGCGGTGCGCCACCGCTCGTAGGTGGCCTCCCCCTCGCCCGCCGGGCCGACCGGTCCGCCGAGCAGGACGGCGGGCAGCGTGGAGGCGGCCGTGACCCGCGCCATGTCGTCGGCGTCGTCGGTGACGGGCACCTTGAGCCAGGTGTAGGCGGAGGTGCCGCCGAGGCCGGAGGCGACGGCGAGGGAGGTGGTGACGGCGTCGGCGCCCAGGTCGGTCCGCAGTTCCCCGCCGACCCGGCGGCAGAGGAACGGCTCGACGAAGACGGGGAGCCGCAGCGCCGCCATGGCGTCGACGGCGCGGGCCGCCGCGTGCAGGGTGGTGAGGGAGCCGGGGTCGTCGTAGTCGAGGCGCAGCAGCAGCTTCCCGGCGTCGTAGCGGGAGCGGGCGAGGTCCTCGGGACGGAAGCCGGTGAAGCGGTCGTCGAGTTCGAAGGCGGCCCCGGCGAGGCCGCCGCGGTTCATCGAGCCGATGACCGCCTTGCCCTCCAGGGCGCCGAGCAGCAGCAGGTCGTCGAGGACGTCGGCGCTGGCGAGGACGCCGTCGACGCCGGGTCGGGAGAGGCCGAGGCGCAGCCGGGCGAGCAGTCCGGCACGGTCGGCCATGGCGTGGTCGCCGCGGCCGGCGCCGAGGGCGCCACGGGCGGGATGGTCGGCGGCGAGGATCAGCAGCCGGCCGTCCGGGGCAGGCAGCGGTCCGCGGCGGCGGCGGGCGGCGGCCTCGGCGACCGCCTCGGGGTGGTGGGCCCGCAGCCGGGCGAGGGCGGCCGCGTCGACGGCGTGGGGGGCGTTCACCGCGCACCGCCGAGGAGCGCGTCGATCTCGTCGGCGCGGGGCATCGCGGAGGAGCAGGCGAGGCGTCCGGCGACGAGGGCCCCGGCCGCGTTGGCGTACCGGACCGTCCACTCCAGCGGCCGGCCGTCGAGCAGGCCGTGGCAGAGGGCGCCGCCGAAGGCGTCCCCGGCGCCGAGGCCGTTGACCACCTCGACGGGGACGGGCGGGACGGTGACCCGGGTGCCGTCGCGGTGGGCGGCGAGGACGCCGTCCGGTCCCTGTTTGACGACGGCGAGGGTGACTCCGGCGGCGAGCAGGGCGTCGGCGGCGGCGTCCGGCGCGCGGTGGCCGGTGGCCTGTTCGCACTCGGCGAGGTTGCCGACGGCGACGGTGGCGAGGGCGAGGGCGTCGGCGTAGTGGGCGCGGGCGCGGGGCCGCTCGGCCTCGTCCCAGAGCATGGGCCGCCAGTCGAGGTCGAGGACGGTGTGGGCGGTACGGCGCCGGTGGGCGAGGGCGGCGAGAGTGGCGGCGCGGCTCGGTTCGGCGCTCAGCCCGGTACCGGTGGTCCACAGGACGCGGGCGGCGCCGATCGCGTCGAGGTCGAGGGAGTCGGCGGTGATCCGGAGGTCGGGTGCCTGGGGCCGCCGGTAGAAGTGGAGCGGGAAGTCGTCCGGCGGGAAGATCTCGCAGAACGTGAGGGGGGTGGGCAGGTCGGGTACGGGCGCCACCCACCGCGCGTCGACGCCGAAGCGCTCCAGCTCGGCCCGCAGGTAGTCGCCGAACGGGTCGTCACCGGTCCGGCTGACCAGGGCGGTACGCCGTCCGAGCCGGGCCGCGGCGACGGCGACGTTGGCGGGCGAGCCGCCGAGGAACTTCCCGAAGGTGTCCACCTCGGCGAGGGGCACTCCGGTCCGCAGCGGGTAGAGGTCGACGCCGAGCCGCCCGAGGGCGATCAGGTCGTACGCCGCGTCGTCCGGCGGCCCGGATGGCTGCTGCCCGCTTCCGCGTCCCGGCTGTGCGCCCGTCACGGTCTCCCCCTCGCTGCGTCGTCGCTGCGGCGGTCCGCCCCGGCCGGTACGGGACCGGACCCGGGGCGTGCCCAGGTCTAGTCGGCGGCACGGAACCCTGTCAACATTTTGTCCGGACATTCGGACGAACCCCCGCGCCCGTGATCGGGCAGGCTGGCCGGGAAGGGCGGACGGCACCGCGCCGTCCCGGACGGCGACCGGAAGGCGGACATCTGATGCACCGTACGAACGAGCCCCGGCCCCCGGCCTCCCGGCTGCGGATCGGGTCGGCGCCCGACTCGTGGGGCGTCTGGTTCCCCGACGACCCGCACCAGGTCGGCTGGGACCGGTTCCTCGACGAGGTGGCCGAGGCGGGGTACACCTGGATCGAGCTGGGGCCGTACGGCTACCTCCCCACCGACCCGGCACGGCTGCGGGACGAGACGGCGCGCCGCGGGCTGAGCGTGTCGGCGGGCACCGTCTTCACCGGCCTGCACCGGGGTGAGGCGGTCTGGGAGGAGACCTGGGCGCACGTCGCGAAGGTCGCGGAACTGACCCGGGAGGCGGGCGCCGGGTACCTGGTGGCGATCCCCGCCTTCTGGCGCGACGACAAGACCGGCGAGGTGCTGGAGGACCGCGAGCTGACCCCGGCCGCCTGGCGCGACCTGTCCCGGCTGACGGAACGCCTGGCCCACCGGGTCCGCGAGGAGTACGGACTGCGCACCGTGGTCCACCCGCACGCCGACACCCACGTGGACACCGAGGAGCACGTCGTCCGCCTCCTCGACACCACCGACCCGGACCTGGTCGAACTCTGCCTGGACACCGGCCACTACGCCTACTGCGGCGGTGACAGCGTCCGCCTGATCGAGACCTACGGCCGGCGGCTCGGCTACCTCCACCTCAAACAGGTCGACCCGGAGGTGCTGGCCCGGGTGCGCGCCCAGGACCTGCCGTTCGGCCCGGCGGTCGCACAGGGCGTGATGTGCGAGCCGCCGCTCGGCGTGCCCGCGCTGGAGCCGGTGCTGGCGGCGGCCCGGCCGCTCGGCGTCGACCTCTTCGCCATCGTCGAGCAGGACATGTACCCGTGCCCGCCGGACCGCCCGCTGCCGGTGGCGCGACGCACCCGGGCCCTGCTGGAGTCCTACCTGGACGGGTGAGCGGCCACCCCGTCCGGGGCCCCGAGGTGTCCTGGTCCCGCCACACCTTTGTCACGGTCGCTTCACGGCACCGCCCGCGCTCCCGGGCGGGCGGTGCCCGCCGCACCAGGGTGGTCACCGTCCGAGAGCGGGCCCCTGGCACCTCGGCGGCGCGACGGAGCGCCGCCCAGGGGGCGCGCGGACGGGAGGTGTCCACGTGAGCGACCGGGACCTGTGGTCGTACCGGGAGATCGCCGCGCACATCGGGGTCCGGCCCGACACCGTGCGCTCCTACCGCAAGAGCGGGCAGCTCCCCCCGCCCGACCTGACCCGTGCCGGCCGGCCCTACTGGCACGCCGACACCGTTCGCCGCTGGGTGGCCGGGCGGCCACGGAACCGGGGGAGGTAGGGCACCCCGCGCCCGCTCGCAGCGGGCGTGTTCCGGCCCGGCCGGCCTCAAGCCCAGGGCTCGATCACCGTGATCCCCGGCACCCCCGGCGCCGCCCCCAGGGCGGCCAGCGCGTCCGGGGCCTCCGCCAGGGGGCGTACGGCGGTGACGAGGAGGTCGGGGCGCAGGGTGCCGTCGGCGACCTGGGCCAGGAGGGCGGGGTAGGCGTGGGCGGCCATGCCGTGGCTGCCGAGGATCTCCAGCTCGTGGGCGATCACGCGGTCCATCGGGACGACGGGGCGCCCGGTGGCGGGCGGGAGCAGGCCGACCTGGACGTGGCGGCCCCGGCGCCGCAGCCCCTCGACCGAGGCGACGCAGGTGGCGGGCGAGCCGAGGGCGTCGAGGGAGAGGTGGGCGCCGCCGCCGGTGAGTTCGCGGACGGCCGCCGCGACCTCCCCGCCGGAGCCGGGCCGGACGGCGCTGTCGGCGGGGACGACGCCGACCCGGGCGTCGAGGCAGACCTCGGCGCCGAAGCGGCGGGCCAGCTCCAGGGCGTCCGGCGAGACGTCGACGGCGAGGACGCGGGCCCCGGCGGCGGCCGCGATCATCACGGCGGAGAGGCCGACCCCGCCGCAGCCGTGCACGGCGACCCATTCGCCGGGGGCGACCCGGCCCCGCGCCGTCACGGCACGGTGGGCGGTGGCGAAGCGGCAGCCGAGTCCGGCGGCGGTCGGGTGGGCGAGGCCGTCCGGGAGGCCGACCAGATTGGTGTCGGCGTGGTCGAGGGCGACGTACTCGGCGAAGGAGCCGTGGTGGGTGAAGCCGGGCTGGGTCTGCCGCTCGCAGACCTGCTGGTCGCCCTGGGCGCAGGCCGGGCAGGTGCCGCAGGCGCAGACGAAGGGGACGGTGACGCGGTCCCCGGCCCGGAAGCGGGTGACGCGGGCCCCGGTGGCCGCGACCGTGCCGGACAGCTCGTGGCCGGGGACGTGCGGGAGGGCGATGTCCGGGTCGTGGCCCTGCCAGCCGTGCCAGTCGCTGCGGCAGACGCCGGTGGCCTCCACCCGCACGACCACCCCTTCGGGTGAGGGCGCGGGGTCCGGGAGCTCCCGTACCTCGGGACGCCCGCCGAACCGTTCGAAGACCACTGCGCGCATCGGATCACCCTTCTTCCTGGCGGCCCCGGGGCGGGCCACGCGGCTCACTGTGCCGCCCGGGAGGTGGATTCATACCCCCTAGGGGTATAGGCTGCACTCATGGGCGGCCCTCCCGGGCGCACCTCTGACCTCACCTGCCCGGGAAGCACCGGCCCGCACGCCCACCCCACCGGTGCCGCGCGCACCACCGCCGCCCATCCTGGACATCACGACCATCCGTACCATCCACGCCATCGCGGCCGGACCCGCCCGAACGGGACGGCCCGTCAGGAGGACACCATGACCAACGACACCCAGGACCAGACGCAGGCCACCGGCTCCTGCTGCTCGGGGCCGGCCGGCTCCTCCGGCGGCTGCGCGGACACCGGCGCACTCACCACGGTCTACACCGTCACCGGCATGACCTGCGGCCACTGCGAGGGGGCCGTCGCCGAGGAGGTCTCCGCACTCCCCGGCGTCTCCTCGGTCAACGCCGAGGCCGCCACCGGCAGGGTGACGGTCACCTCCGCCGCCCCGCTCGACGAGGAGGCCGTCCGCGCCGCCGTCGACGAGGCCGGCTACGAACTGACCGGCCGCGCCTGACCCCGGCGCGCACGCCCCCGCCCCGCCCCGGTACGCCGGGCGGGGCCGCACCACGGACGGG
Source organism: Streptomyces diastaticus subsp. diastaticus (assembly GCF_011170125.1). Lineage (NCBI taxonomy): Bacteria > Bacillati > Actinomycetota > Actinomycetes > Kitasatosporales > Streptomycetaceae > Streptomyces > Streptomyces diastaticus. Next base: position 27,663 of record NZ_BLLN01000001.1, read on the forward strand.
CCGGTCCGCCCGGCCCCTCCCCCAGTCCCGTAGCGGAGACCGCCAGACCATGAGCACCAGCACGGCCCCCGAGCGGCCGGCAGCACCCGCGACCACCGAGGTCGAGCTGAGCGTCGGCGGGATGACCTGCGCCTCCTGCGCGGCCCGGGTGGAGAAGAAGCTCAACCGCGTGCCCGGCGTCACCGCCACCGTCAACTACGCCACCGAGAAGGCGAAGGTCGCCTACACGCCGGGCGAGGACCTCGGCGTGGCCGACCTGATCGCCACCGTGGTCCGCACCGGCTACACCGCCGAGGAGATCCGCCCGCCGGAGCCCGGACCGGTCCCGAAGTCCCCGGAGGGCGGGCCCGGGGCTTCCGGTGCGTCCGGCGACGCCGAGACCGGGGCCCTGCGGCAGCGGTTCACCGTCTCCGCGCTGCTCGCCGCGCCCTCACCACCGGCCGCATGGAGCTGGCCGAGGTCCTTCCCGCCACCGGCACCGACGAGGCGGCGCTGCTGCGGCTCGCCGGCGCCCTGGAGCACGCCTCCGAGCACCCCGTCGCCCGGGCGCTGGCCCGGGCCGCCGAGGAACGCCACGGCCCGCTCCCGCCCGTCTCCGGCTTCACCAGTACGTCCGGGCTCGGCGTGCGCGGCACCGTCGAGGGCCGCCGGGTCGCCGCCGGGCGGCCCCGGCTGCTGACCGAGGAGGGGATGCCGCTCCCCGAGGAGCTGGAACGGGAGCTGGCGGCCGCCGAGGCGCGCGGGCGGACCGTGGTGGCGGTCGGCCGGGACGGAGCCGTACGCGGACTCCTGACGCTCGCCGACACACTCCGGGAGACCAGCGCCGAGGCTGTGCGCGACCTGCGCGCACTCGGCCTCACGCCGGTCCTGCTGACCGGGGACAACCCCGCCGTGGCCGCCGAGGTCGCCCGCGCCGTCGGGATCGAACGGGTGGTGGCCGGGGTGCTCCCCGAGGGGAAGGTCGCCGAGGTGGAGCGGCTGCGCGCCGAGGGGCGTACGGTGGCGATGGTGGGCGACGGCGTCAACGACGCGGCGGCGCTGGCCACCGCCGACCTGGGGCTCGCCATGGGCACCGGGACGGACGCGGCGATCGAGGCCGGGGACCTGACGCTCGTCCGCGGGGACCTGCGGGCGGCGGCCGACGCCATCCGGCTCTCCCGGCGCACTCTGGCCACCATCAAGGGCAACCTCTGCTGGGCCTTCGGCTACAACGTGGCGGCGCTTCCGCCGGCCGCCGCGGGACTGCTGAACCCGATGATCGCGGGGGCCGCGATGGCCTTCTCCTCGGTCTTCGTCGTTACCAACAGTCTTCGCCTCAAGTCCTTCACATAGTTGACGCACTACCCTTACTCTTGGACCCCGGGCCCCGGGGCTCTCGCAGCGGTATTCAGGTCATGCGAGAGACGCAGATCACACTCTCCACAACGTAACCAAGTGGGGGGCTCGTGAGTCTAAGAAGGCGATACCGGAAATGTCTTGGGGGACGTTTCCGGAATCGGGAGGACGTCTTGGGGGACGTTCTTCGACACCGTGTAGGCCGGGGCACGTGCACCGGGGAGCTTTGAGCGGCCCTCCCGTACGTACGTGTCCTGGCAGACCGCACAGACGCCCGGCCGGATCCCGTGGGGGGAATCCGCTCGGGACACTGGAAAGCGCCCCGAGCATCGGCCCGTGGGGGGACTGATGCCGGGGCGCTTTCTACGCTCACGCGCACCCTTCGCCGTGCCGCACCCGGGACCGCCGGCGACCCTCCCCCGGCCGCCGCCCCGGGCCCGGAAAGGCCGAAAGCCCGCCCCTTCCCCGCGGTACGGGGAAAAGACGGGCCAAGTGGGGCGCGGCCCCTGCTGCGCGCCGGAGCGCGCGCCTCGGTCAGCGGGACTCGACCGGGACGAAGTCGCGAAGGACCTCGCCGGTGTAGATCTGGCGCGGGCGCCCGATGCGCGATCCGGGCTCCTTGATCATCTCGGTCCACTGGGCGATCCACCCGGGCAGGCGGCCCAGCGCGAACAGCACCGTGAACATCTCGGTCGGGAAGCCCATGGCGCGGTAGATCAGCCCGGTGTAGAAGTCCACGTTCGGGTAGAGGTTGCGCGACACGAAGTAGTCGTCCGAGAGCGCGTGCTCCTCCAGCTTGAGCGCGATGTCCAGCAGCTCGTCGGACTTGCCGAGCGCGGAGAGGACGTCGTGCGCCGCCGCCTTGATGATCTTCGCCCGCGGGTCGAAGCTCTTGTAGACGCGGTGGCCGAAGCCCATCAGCCGGACGCCGTCCTCCTTGTTCTTCACCTTGCGGATGAAGGAGTCGACGTCGCCGCCGTCGGCCTGGATGCCTTCCAGCATCTCCAGCACCGACTGGTTGGCGCCGCCGTGCAGCGGGCCCCACAGCGCGGAGATGCCGGCGGAGATGGAGGCGAACATGTTGGCCTGCGAGGAGCCGACCAGGCGCACCGTGGACGTGGAGCAGTTCTGCTCGTGGTCGGCGTGCAGGATGAAGAGCTTGTCCAGCGCCGAGACGACGACCGGGTCGGGCTCGTACTCCTGGGCGGGGACCGAGAAGGTCATCCGCAGGAAGTTCTCGACGTAGCCCAGGTCGTTGCGCGGGTAGACGAAGGGCTGACCGATCGACTTCTTGTAGGCGTAGGCCGCGATGGTGGGCAGCTTGGCCAGGAGGCGGATCGTCGAGAGGTGGCGCTGCTCCTCGTCGAACGGGTTGTGGCTGTCCTGGTAGAACGTCGACAGCGCGCTGACCACGGACGACAGCATGGCCATCGGGTGGGCGTCGCGCGGGAAGCCGTCGAAGAACCGCTTCACGTCCTCGTGGAGGAGCGTGTGCTGCGTGATCTCGTTCTTGAACTCCGCGAGCTGGTCGACGGTCGGCAGCTCGCCGTTGATCAGCAGGTACGCCACCTCGGTGAAGGCGGAGTTCTCCGCCAGCTGCTCGATGGGGTACCCGCGGTAGCGGAGGATGCCCTGCTCACCGTCGAGATACGTGATCCCGGATTTGTACGCCGCGGTGTTGCCATAGCCGCTGTCGAGGGTCACCAGACCCGTCTGGGCGCGAAGCTTCCCGATGTCGAAGCCCTTGTCGCCGACGGTGGAGTCGATCACCGGGTAGGTGTGCTCACTGTCGCCGAACCGCAGTACTACAGAGTTGTCGCTCACGTCTTTCCCTCACCGACGTAGTGCCTCATCTTCGAGGTGCCCTGACTGTCTCTACCATCCCCCATTTGGCTCAGGAGAGTGCACTCGGGGTCGACCCTTCGGCCCTTTGGCGGCACTCAGTGCCGCCAACCTGTTCATCCTGCCCCTCTCCCCCCGGTTCCGGAAGGGCTCCGTGACGTATCCCACCGCTTTGATCGATCATTTCTGATGGAACGACCGGCTCGGCGCTCCGGAGAGCAGCCGGTGGTCCAGCGCGGTGCACCTGCGCCCCGCGGAGACCGTGCGCACCGCCTGGCCGAGCGCCTTCCGCGAGCCCACCAGGACCACCAGCCTCTTGGCCCGGGTGACGGCGGTGTAGAGCAGGTTGCGCTGGAGCATCATCCAGGCGCTGGTGGTCACCGGCACCACCACCGCCGGGTACTCGCTGCCCTGCGAACGGTGGATCGTCACGGCGTAGGCGTGCGCCAGCTCGTCCAGCTCGTCGAAGTCGTACGGGACCTCCTCGTCCTCGTCGGTGAGCACGGTCAGCCGCTGCTCCTCGGCGTTCAGGGCGGTGACGACCCCGACGGTACCGTTGAAGACGCCGTTGAGCCCTTTCTCATAATTGTTACGGATCTGGGTGACTTTGTCCCCGACGCGAAAGACGCGGCCGCCGAACCGCTTCTCGGGAAGGTCGGGCCGGGGCGGGGTGATGGCCTGCTGGAGGAGGCCGTTCAGGGCACCCGCGCCGGCCGGGCCGCGGTGCATGGGGGCGAGGACCTGGATGTCGCGGCGCGGGTCGAGGCCGAAGCGGGCCGGGACCCGGCGGGCGGCCACGTCGACCGTGAGGCGGCCGACCTCCTCGGTGTCGTCCTCCACGAAGAGGAAGAAGTCGTCGAGCCCCTGGGTCAGCGGCGGGGTGCCCGCGTTGATGCGGTGGGCGTTGGTGACGACGCCGGAGCGCTGGGCCTGGCGGAAGATCCTGGTCAGCCGGACGGAGGGGATCGGTCCGCCGTCGGCGAGCAGGTCGCGCAGCACCTCGCCGGCGCCGACGCTGGGCAGCTGGTCGACGTCGCCGACGAAGAGCAGGTGGGCGCCGGGCGCGACCGCCTTGACCAGCTTGTTGGCGAGCAGCACGTCCAGCATGGACGCCTCGTCGACCACCACGAGGTCGGCGTCGAGCGGCCGGTCCCGGTCGTACGCGGCGTCCCCGCCGGGCCGCAGTTCCAGCAGGCGGTGGACGGTGGAGGCTTCGGCGCCGGTCAGTTCGGCCAGCCGCTTGGCGGCGCGGCCGGTGGGGGCGGCGAGGACCACCTTGGCGCCCTTGGCGCGGGCCAGTTCGACCACCGAGCGGACGGTGAAGGACTTGCCGCAGCCGGGCCCGCCGGTGAGCACGGCCGCCTTCTCGGTGAGCGCGAGCCGGACGGCGTCCCGCTGTTCGGGGGCGAGTTCGGTGCCGGTGCGGTGGGCCAGCCACCCGAGCGCCTTCTCCCAGTCGACGTGGCGGAAGGCGGGCATCCGGTCGTCCGGGGCGCGCAGCAGGCGCAGCAGCTGGGCGGCGAGCGAGAGTTCGGCCCGGTGGAAGGGGACCAGGTAGACGGCGGTGACGGGTTCCCCGTCGGGTCCGGGGACCTTCTCGCGGACCACGCCCTCCTCGTCCTCGGCGAGTTCGGCGAGGCAGTCGATGACCAGGCCGGTGTCGACCTGGAGGAGTTTGACGGCGTCGGCGATGAGCCGGTCCTCGGGGAGGTAGACGTGGCCCTGGTCGCTGGACTGGGAGAGGGCGTACTGGAGGCCGGCCTTGACGCGGTCCGGGCTGTCGTGCGGGATGCCGACGGCCTGGGCGATGCGGTCGGCGGTGAGGAAGCCGATGCCCCAGACGTCGGCGGCGAGCCGGTAGGGCTGGTTGCGGACGACGGAGATGGAGGCGTCACCGTACTTCTTGTAGATGCGTACCGCGATGGAGGTGGTGACACCGACGCCCTGGAGGAAGACCATCACCTCCTTGATCGCCTTCTGCTCCTCCCAGGCGGCGGCGATCAGCCTGGTCCGCTTGGGGCCGAGCCCGGGGACCTCGACCAGGCGCTTCGCGTCGGTCTCGATGACGTCGAGGGTGTCGACGCCGAAATGCTCGGTGATGCGGTCGGCGATGCGCGGGCCGATGCCCTTGATCAGGCCGGAGCCGAGGTAGCGGCGGATGCCCTGCACGGTGGCGGGGAGCACCGTCGTGTAGTTCTCCACGGTGAACTGCTTGCCGTACTGCGGGTGCGACCCCCACCGCCCCTCCATCCGCAGCGACTCCCCCGGCTGCGCCCCGAGCAGCGCCCCGACCACGGTGAGCAGGTCCCCGCCACCGCGGCCGGTGTCGACCCGGGCGACGGTGTAGCCGTTCTCCTCGTTGGCGTAGGTGATCCGTTCGAGGACGGCTTCCAGGACGGCGAGGGCGGGGCGGGGCCCGTGCGGGGAAGTGCTGGCCATGGGCCGACCGTACGCCCGGGCGGCGGTGGGGCCGGAGGGGGCCGGGGAAATCTCCTCGCAACTCCTCGCGTTCTCCGTACAACCCTTGGTGAGGGACGACTGTCTTACGTGACGTCAGGGCTTCCGGGGGGATTTCCGGGGGGAGATGCAGGGAGTCCTGAGCTGGAGGGGGGACCTCCGGGGGGGGGGAGACACGAGGGGCCCGGTCCGTGGACCGGGCCCCTCGAACGATGTGCGGGCCTGCCCCAGTCGAGGCAAAGGCGGACAAGCGGCGCGGGCCTCGTCCGCAACACGCGCCCCGCCCCTTGACTGGCAGAAATCTTCGGGCTATCCGTGATTCCTGGCAGTTTCCTTCAGGGGCTGTCCGTCGAGGCGGCACGGGCAGCGCGCACCCGCCCGGCGCCCCTCCCACCGGAAGGAGCGCACGTGCACCACCGATCCCCCGGCACCTCCCGCCGCGCCGTGCTGGCGGCGGGCGCGGGAGCCGCCGCCGCGGCCACCGTCAGCACCTCCGCCTCCGCGGCCGTCGGCGCCCAGGGCGCGGCGAACGCCGTCACACCCGCCGCGCGCAGACCGACCCGCAAGCAGCTCAGGGCGATGCTCTCCCGGATGAGCCTGGAGGAGAAGGTCGGCCAGCTCTTCGTCATGCGGGTCTACGGCCACACCGCGACCGACCCGGACCAGGCGGACGTCGACGCCAACCTCGAGGAACTGGGCGTCCGCGACGCCGCCGAGCTGATCTCCACGTACCACGTCGGCGGCATCATCTACTTCACCTGGGCGCACAACACCCGCGACCCGCACCAGATCGCCGGGCTCTCCAACGGCATCCAGCGCGCGTCCCTCGGCCGGAGGAACGGCCTGCCCGTGCTGATCTCCACCGACCAGGAGCACGGCATCGTCTGCCGGGTCGGCGCGCCCGCCACCCTGCTGCCGGGCGCGATGGCGCTGGGCGCGGGCGGCAGCCGCTCGGACACCCGGCGGGCCGCGCGCATCGCGGGCGCCGAACTGGCCGCCCTCGGCATCCTCCAGAACTACGCGCCCGACGCCGACGTCAACGTCAACCCGGCCAACCCGGTGATCAACGTGCGCTCCTTCAGCTCCGACCCCGAGGCGGTGGCCGAGCTGGTGGCCGCGCAGGTCAAGGGGTACCAGGGGGCCGGGGTCGCCTCCTGCGCCAAGCACTTCCCCGGCCACGGCGACACCACCACCGACAGCCACGAGGCGCTGCCGACCATCAACCACACCCGAGAGGAGTGGGAGCGGCTGGACGCGCCGCCGTTCCGGGCGGCCGTCGCGGCGGGCATCGACTCGATCATGACGGCGCACATCGTGGTGCCCTCCCTGGACCCGTCCGAGGACCCGGCGACGCTCTCCCGCCCGATCCTGACCGGCATCCTCCGCGAGGAGCTGGGCTACGACGGGGTGGTGGTCACCGACTCGCTCGGCATGGAGGGGGTGCGCACCAAGTACGGCGACGACCGGGTGCCGGTGCTCGCCCTGCTGGCCGGGGTGGACCAGCTGCTCAACCCGCCGAGCATCAAGGTGGCGTACGACGCGGTGCTGGCGGCGGTGCGCGACGGTGAGCTGACCGAGGAGCGGATCGACACCTCGGTGCTGCGCATCCTCGAACTGAAGGCGAAGCGCGGCCTGTTCGAGGATCCGTACGTGACACGCCGGGAGGTCGACCGGACCGTGGGGACGCGCGGGCACCTGGCCGAGGCCGACCGGATCGCCGAGCGCACCACGACCCTGCTGGCCCACCGCGACGGCCTGCTCCCGCTGAACCGGCGCACCCATCGGGACCTGCTGGTCCTCGGCGCCGATCCGGCCTCCCCGTCGGGCACCACCGGTCCGCCGACCACCACGCTCACCGGGGAGCTGAAGGAACTCGGCTTCCGGGTGACCACGCTGCCGACCGGGACCGCCCCCACCCAGGCGGTGATCGACGCGGCGGTGGCGGCGGCCGAGGGCAAGGACGCGGTGATCGTCGCGACGTACAACGTGACGGCGGGCAGCGCCCAGCAGAAGCTGGTGCGGGCGCTGGCCGCGACCGGGGTGCCGGTGGTGGTGCTGGCCATCCGCAACCCGTACGACGTGGCGCAGTTGCCGGAGGCGGACGCGGTACTCGCCACCTACTCGTGGACCGACGTGGAGCTGCGGGCCGCCGTGCGGGTGCTGGCCGGACGGGCGCGGCCGCGCGGGAAGCTGCCGGTGCCGGTGCAGCGGGCCGACGACCCCTCGAAGGAACTGCTGCCGCTCGGGTACGGCCTGCGGTACTGACGCACGGACGGAGGCGCCGCCCGCACCCGTGGTCCGAGGGTGCGGGCGGCGCCTCCGTGCGCGGGCCGGGTCAGGTCAGAGCCTGCCGCCCCGGTACTTCTGGAGCAGCCGCTCGTCGAGGGAGTCCAGGGTGTGGTCGTAGGCGGCGAGCGGCGCCGCGGCGGCCGGGTCGCTCTGGACGGCGGCGGGGGCGACACCCGCCCACTGCTGGATGCGGGCGGTGGCGCGGGCGCTCTCCTCGGGGACGAGGCCGGCGACGTTGGCGCCGTGGTTGGCACCGGGGGCGGTCAGCACGTACGAGTCGCGGGCGCCGGCGCCGAGGCGGAACGGCTCGGCGCTCCACGGGTCGTTCTCGCCGTAGACGAACATCATGCGCCGGGCGTGGTGGCGGACCCAGGTGTCGACGTCGCGCATCGCGTGCTTCTCGAACCGCATGGGGATGGAGCGCGGTACGAACTCGCGGGGCGCCTGGTAGCCGTAGCGGCTGAGGTCGGCGAGGTGCGGCTGGGCGATGCCGGGCGAGCCGAGCTGGGTGCCGGCCTGGTAGTAGTACGGCGTGTACGGGGCGAGGCCCTGGTCGGTGTAGAAGGACCAGCCGGAGACCTCGTCGACGTAGGCGAAGAGTTCGGCGTCGGTGGCGCTACCGGCCTCGGGGACGTCCGCGCAGTCGGCCTCGTCGGCGTACTGCCAGAAGCCCCAGGCCAGGTCCATGACGACGGCCTCGAACGCCTTGTCGAGGCTGCCGACGGTGGTGAAGGTCGCCCCGGTCCTCCCGGCCAGCTCCGCGTACCGCTCACTGAGGGGCCCGCGGCGCAGGAGGGCCTCGCGCTGGACGGCGTGGAGGGCCTCGCGGCACTCGGCGGTGCCGACGTCGGCGAGGAAGCGGTCGTAGGCGGAGTCCTCGTCGTCGACCACGTCGTTGGGGGCGACGTAGGCGACGACGGCGTCCATGTCGCGGGGGTAGAACCGCTCGTAGTAGGTGGCGGTCATGCCGCCCTTGGAGCCGCCGGTGGCCAGCCACTTCTTGCCGTAGACCGGCTTGAGGGCGGTGAACAGGCGGTGCTGGTCGCTGGCGCCCTGCCAGATCGTCAGCTTGGACCAGTCGGCCGGTTCGGGCCGCGACGGGGTGAAGTAACGGTACTCCAGGGAGATCTGGTTGCCGTCGACGATCCGGGTCGGCTCGCTGCGGCCGGGCGAGGTGGAGACGCCGTAGCCGGAGGTGTGGAAGACGGTGGGCCGCGAGGTGTCCTTGTGCAGCACGGTGAACCGCTGATCGAACGTGCCCCGCCCGGGGTGCCGGTGGTCGACCGGCTGGGTGTAGGTGAGGACGAAGTACCGGTAGCCCTCGTACGGCTTCTCCTCGACGAGCTTGACGCCCTTGACCGCCAGCAGCCGCTGAAGGATGTCCCGGCCGTCGCGTGCCGGGTCCTGGTCCGCCACCGCGCTGCCGGCCTGGGCCGTGACGGCCCCCGCCAGGACCACGAGCGACAGCAGCCAGCGCAACACCGTGCGCATGAGCCCTCCCCTGTTCCGATCGTCACTCCGGGCGCGTCCCGGCCCGCCGGAACTTAGCCGAGTGAGGGCCGCTCCACCAGAACGCCTGCTCGTGGGGGGGGGGGGAGGTGACGGGTGCCCGTGCGCGCGGCACCCCCTGTCCGGGCGGGAGCAGGGGGCGCCGCGCGGGGGCCGACGGCCTGTCAGGCGGCGGGCGCTCCGACGAAGGCGCCCCACAGAGCGGCGTACGCGCCGTCCTCGGCGAGGAGTTCGTCGTGGGTGCCGGTCTCGGCGACGCGGCCGTGGTCCATGACGACGACCCGGTCGGCGCGGGCGGCGGTGGTCAGCCGGTGGGCGACGACCAGCGTGGTGCGGCGGCCCGCGATCCGGTCGGTGGCCTGGTTGACCAGGGCCTCCGTGGCGAGGTCGAGGGCGGCCGTCGCCTCGTCCAGCAGCAGGATGTCCGGGTCGACCAGTTCGGCGCGGGCCAGCGCGATCAACTGGCGCTGCCCGGCGGAGAGGTTGCGGCCGCGTTCGGCGACGGTGTGCAGGTAGCCGCCCTCCAGCCGGGCGATCATGTCGTGCGCGCCGACCGCGCGGGCCGCCGCCTCCACCTCGGCGTCGCTCGCCTCGGGCCGCCCGTAGGCGATGGCGTCCCGCACGGTGCCCTCGAAGAGGTACGCCTCCTGCGGGACCACGCCGAGCCGGTGCCGGTAGGACGTCAGGTCGAGGTCACGCAGGTCGGTACCGTCCACGGTGACGCGGCCGCTGGTCGGGTCGTAGAACCGGGCGACCAGCTTCACCAGGGTCGACTTGCCCGCGCCGGTCTCGCCGACGAAGGCGACCGTCTCACCGGGCGCGATCCTCAGGTCGACGCCGGTCAGCGCCTCCTCGGCCTGGCCGTCGCCGTCGGCCGGGCGGTAGGCGAAGCCGGTGTTCTCGAAGGCGATCTCGCCGCGCAGTGAGCGCACGTCGAGCGGTTCGGCGGCCCGCCCGGTGGACGGCTTCTCGCGCAGCAACTGCTGGATGCGGCCGAGCGAGACGGTGGCCTGCTGGTACCCGTCGAAGACCTGCGAGAGCTGCTGGACCGGGGCGAAGAACAGGTCGATGTAGAGCAGGTACGCCACCAGCGCGCCGGTGGTGAGCGTGCCCGCCTCGATCCGGCCGGCGCCGACGATGAGAACGGCGGCGGCCGCCACCGAGGCGAGGAGCTGCACGAAGGGGAAGTAGACGGAGATCAGCCACTGCCCCTTGAGCCGCGCCCGCCGGTAGGAGTCGCTGTGCGCGGCGAACTCGCGGGTGGTCGTGGGCTCGCGGCGGAACGCCTGCACGATCCGCAGCCCGGCGACGTTCTCCTGGAGGTCGGCGTTGACCCCGGAGACCCGCTCACGGGCCAGCTCGTACGCCTTGACGCTGCGCTTGCGGAAGAAGTACGTGCCGACGACCAGGACGGGCAGCGTCGCGAAGACGACCAGCGCGAGCTGGAGGTCGATGGCGAGCAGCACGCCCATGATCCCGAAGAAGGTGACGACCGAGACGAAGGCGGTGACCAGGCCCGTCTGGAGGAAGGTGGAGAGCGCGTCGACGTCGGTGGTCATCCGGGTCATGATCCGGCCGGTCAGCTCGCGCTCGTAGAAGTCCAGGCCGAGCCGCTGGAGCTGGGCGAAGATCTTCAGCCGGAGCGCGTACAGGACCCGCTCGCCGGTGCGGCCTGTCTTGCGGATCTCGGCGGTCTGCGAGGCCCACTGGGCGATCACGGCGAGCAGGGCGAGCCCGGCAGCGGTCCAGACGGCGCCGAGCGCGAGCTGGTTGACCCCCTCGTCGATGCCGTGCCGGATCAGCACCGGCAGCAGCAGGCCGAGCCCGGCGTCGGCCGCGACGAAGAGGAAGGCGACGGCGAGCGGCCGGCCGAAGCCGCGCAGCAGCCGCCGCAGGCCGTAGGAGTCCTCCGGGGTGACCGCCCGCGCCTCGTCCACCCGGGGTTTCTCGTCGGCCGGGGGCAGCGCCTCGACCTGGGCGAGGAGTTCGGGGGTGGCGGGCATCCCGGCGAGGGCGGCGGCCGGGTCGCGGGCCTCCTTGTCGCGGACCCACAGGGCCGGGGTGATGCCGCGTTCGGCGTCGAACTCGGCGTCCAGCTCGTCCCGCAGCTCGTCGGTGAGCGTCTCCTCCTCGGGGAGCACGGAGAGCGGGGCCTGCCGCGGGGTGTGGCCGGGCGAGGTGCCGCCGAGGGCCTCGGGGTCGGTGAGCAGGCGTCGGTAGAGCGGGGAGGTGCGCTCCAGCTCAGCGTGGGTGCCGACGGCGGCGACGCGGCCCTCGTCGAGGACGGCGATGCGGTCGGCGAGGTTGAGGGTGGAGCGGCGGTGGGCGATGAGCAGGGTGGTGCGGCCCGCCATGACCTCGGCGAGGGTCTCGTGGATCTCGTGCTCGACACGGGCGTCGACGGCCGAGGTGGCGTCGTCCAGGACGAGCAGGCGGGGATCGGTGAGCAGCGCGCGGGCCAGGGCCAGTCGCTGGCGCTGGCCGCCGGAGAGGGTCAGGCCGTGCTCGCCCACGGCCGTGTCGTAGCCGTCGGGCAGGTCGGCGATGAACCGGTCGGCGCGGGCGGCCCGGGCGGCGGCGGTGATCTGCTCGTCGGTGGCGTCGGGGCGGCCGTAGGCGATGTTGGCGCGGATGGTGTCGGAGAAGAGGAAGCTGTCCTCGGGGACCAGGCCGATGGCGGCGCGCAGCGAGTCGAGCGTCAGTTCGCGCACGTCGCGGCCGCCGACGAGGACGGCGCCGGCGCTCACGTCGTAGTAGCGGGGCAGCAGGGCCGAGACGGTCGACTTGCCGCTGCCGGAGGCGCCGACCAGGGCCAGGGTCTCGCCCTCGCGGATCTCCGTGCTGAAGCCGTCGAGGACGGGGCGGCCCTCGCCGTAGCCGAAGGTGACCGAGTCGAACTCGACGGTGGCGGGGGCGTCGGCGGGCAGTTCGCGGGTGCCGTCGGCGATCGAGGGTTCGGTGTCGATCAGCTCCAGGACGCGTTCGGCGCCGGCCCGGGCCTGCTGGCCGACGGTGAGGACCATGGCGAGCATCCGGACCGGGCCGACGAGCTGGGCGAGGTAGGTGGAGAAGGCGACGAAGGTGCCCAGGGTGATCTGCCCGCGCACCGCCAGCCAGCCGCCGAGGGCGAGCATGGCGACCTGGCCGAGCATGGGGACGGCCTGGAGGGCGGGGGTGTAGCGGGCGTTGAGCTTGACGGTGCGCAGGCGGCCGGCGAAGAGGCGGCGGCTGACCTCGCGGACCTTGCCGGTCTCCTGGTCCTCCTGGCCGAACCCCTTGACGACGCGGACGCCCGAGACGGCCCCGTCGACCACCCCGGCGACAGCGGCGGCCTGCCCCTGTGCGTACCAGGTGGCGGGGTGGAGCCGGGTGCGGCTGCGGCGGGCGATCCACCACAGGGCGGGGGCGACGGCGACGACGACCAGGGTCAGCGGCAGCGAGAGCCACGCCATGATCGCCAGGGACATGAGGAAGAGCAGGACGTTGCCGATGGTCATCGGCAGCATGAAGAGCAGGCCCTGGATGAGCTGGAGGTCGCTGGTGGCGCGGCCGACGACCTGGCCGGTGGAGAGGTCGTCCTGGCGTCTGCCGTCCAGCTCGGTGATGGTGTCGAACATGTCGGTGCGCAGCTCGTGCTGCACGTCCAGGGCGAGCCGTCCGCCGTAGTAGCGGCGGACGTACGTCAGCCCGTAGACGACCAGGGCGGCCGCGATCAGCAGCCCGGCCCACAGGGCCAGGGAGCGGCTGCCGCCGATCACGTCGTCGATGACGATCTTGGTGATCAGGGGGACCAGCGCCATGACGCCCATCCCGGCGAGCGAGGCGCCGAGCGAGAGGATCACGTCCTTGGGGTGCCGCCAGGCGTACGCGGTGAGCCGCTTGACCCAGCCCCGGTTCTCGATCGCCGCCTCAGGCCCGGCCACCGGGGTACGCCCCGGTTCCCCCCGCTCCTGCCGGTCCTGCCGCGCGCCCGCCACCCCGTGGTCCTTCCGTCGTCCGGTCTCCTGCACTACCGCCAGCGCCAACATCCGGAGCGGGGGATTTCATCCCGCCGCAACGAACCGGGTGGGGCGCACGGGTGTGCGACGGGAGTCGGGAGGGCGCGGGCGGCGGAGCCGTCAGCGGTGGCCGAGGACGTTGACGACGCGGCCGTCCGGGTCGCGGGCGAAGAAGCGGCGGACGCCCCACTCCTCGTCGCGGACCGGGAAGAGCAGCTCGGCGCCGGCCGCCCGCAGCTCCTCGTACGCGGCGTCCACGTCGTCGACCTCGATGCTCAGGTCGGGGACGACCGGGCCGGTCAGGTCCTCGGTCATCAGGCTGAGCTGGACCGGCGAGGCGCCGCCGCCGGTGCCGGTCAGGGTGGTGATCCAGCCGAGGTCCATCGCGGGGCTGAGGCCGATGCGGGCGTAGAACGCGCCGCACGCCTCGGGGTCCTCGGTCCGCAGGTTGGGGACGACCCGCCGTACGTTCATGATCGGCTCCTCATGCCGTGACCGCGCGGGCGGGCCGGGCGGCTCCCGGCCGGAGTGCCCCGCGACGGGAGCACTCCAACACAACGGGGCGCGTACGTCACTCCGCGGCGCGCTCCTCCTCGTGGGTGGCGGCGAACATCCGCAGGTGGACCGGGAGGACGACCACGGACGGGCCGGGGGCGGCCAGCGCCTTCGCCAGGTCCGTGGCCAGGTGCTCCACCGAGGTGGTGGTGGCCGGGATGTGGAAGGCGGCGGCGAGGGCCGCGTAGTCCGGGCGGCTCAGCTCGGTGGCGGTGGTGGTGCCGAAGGCGTCGTGCATGTACTCGCGCAGGATGCCGTAGCCGCCGTCGTCGACGATGAGCCAGGTGACGTCCAGGTCGTGCTGGCGGGCGGTGGCCAGCTCGGCGATCGAGTACAGCGCACCGCCGTCGCCGGAGACGGCGAGCACCGGGCGGGTCGGGTCCGCGACGGCGGCGCCGAGCGCGGCCGGGTAGGCGTAGCCGAGGCCGCCCGCGCCCTGGGCCGAGTGGAAGGCGCCCTGGCGGGGGTCGAAGGCGGACCAGGCCCAGTAGGCGAGGATCGTCATGTCCCAGAAGCTGGGCGAGGTGTCGGGCAGCGCCTCGCGGACGGCGGCCAGGACGCGCTGCTCGGTGTCGAGGCCCTGGCCGTCGATCCGGTCGCGGATCGCGGCGAGGGTGGCGGCGACGCGGTCCGGGGCGCCGGTGTCCGTACGCTCCGGGACGGTCTCCAGCAGGGCGGTGAGCGCGAGGCGGGCGTCGGCGTGGATGCCGAGGGCCGGGTAGTTGGCCTCCAGCTTGCCGAGGTCGGCGTCGATCTGGACGATCCGGCCGCGCGGGGTGAACGTCCCGTAGTGCGAGGACAGCTCGCCGAGGCCGGAGCCGACGACGAGCACCACGTCGGCCTCCTCCAGGAAGGCCGTGGTGTGCCGGTCCTCCATCCACGACCGGAGCGAGAGCGGGTGGTCCCAGGCGAAGGCGCCCTTGCCGCCGAAGGTGGTGACCACCGGGGCCTGGAGGCGTTCGGCCAGCGCGGTCAGCTTGCCGGCCGCGTCGGCGCGGACCACGCCGCCGCCCGCGATGATCACCGGCCGCTCGGCGCGGCCCAGCCAGTCCGCCGCCACCGCTGTCAGCTCGGGACGCGGCGCCGGCTCCTCCGGGAACGCGTCCGGGGCCGTGACCTGCGGCACCGTGGTCCGCGCGCTGAGGATGTCGGCGGGGATCTCCACCCACACCGGACCGTGCGGCGCGGTCAGGGCGCTCCGCCACGCCTCGGCGATCGCGGTCGGGATCTGCGAGGCGGTACGCACCGTGTGCACGGACTTCACCACGTCCCGGAACGACGCCTGCTGGTCCCGCAGTTCGTGCAGGTACCCGTGGCGCCCGCCGCCGAGCCCCGCCGCCGGGACCTGGCTGCTGACCGCCAGCACCGGGGCACTGGCGGCGGCCGCCTCCTGGAGCGCGGCCAGCGAGGTGAGGGCCCCCGGGCCGGTGGACAGCAGCAGCGGGGCCGCCTCACCCGTCACCCGGCCGTACGCGTCGGCCGCGAACCCGGCGTTGTTCTCGACGCGCAGGCCCACGTACTCCATGGGGGCGCGCCGCAAGGCGTCGAACAGGCCGAGCGCGTGCTGGCCCGGCAGGCCGAAGACGGTGGTGGCGCCGAGGCCGTGCAGGGTCTCCATGACCAGGTCACCACCGGTGCGGCCGGGCGGAGGGGACAGGGCTGCCGCCGTCTGGGCGGGGGTGGGGATCAGCTCGGGGCCGTGGTGGTCGTGGGTCATGGTGCGGGTGGCCTCGTGTCGGGTCGGTGGGTTTTGGCCATGGTGTCACTTGGCTGGTCGTGGGGGGTGGGGTGCCTTGACGGGGGCTGGCCTCGGTGGGGGTTGTTGGCCCGGCCTGCGGCCTGGGGTGGCCTCAAGCGCCGGCCGGGCTGTCGTGTGGCTGAGCGCTCTGCCAATCTCAGCCCGGCCGGCGCTTGAGGCCACAACAGCCCGGCCGGCGTCTAAGGCCGCCCCAGGCCGGGGACCGGGCGGAGCCCAGCGCGGGCAAGGCCCAGTCCCCGAGCCCCGGCCGTCAGGCCGAGATCTGGCGCGCCATGATCGTGGTCAGCTCGTACGCCGTGTGGCTGGCGGCCACCGCCGTGATCTCGGCATGGTCGTAGGCGGGCGCGACCTCGACCAGGTCGGCGGAGACGAGGCGGCACGAGGCGAGCCCCCGGATGATCTCCAGCAGCTCCCGCGAGGTCAGCCCCCCGGCCTCGGGCGTCCCGGTGCCGGGCGCGTGCGCGGGGTCGAGGACGTCGATGTCCACGGAGATGTAGAGCGGCCGGTCCCCGATCCGCTGCCGCAGCTGGTCGGTGATCTCGTCGACCCCGCGCCGCATCACGTCGGCGCTGGTCACGATCCCGAAGCCGAGCTTCTCGTCGTCGTCGAGGTCCTGCTTGCCGTAGAGCGGGCCGCGGGTACCGACGTGGGAGAGGGCGGAGGTGTCGAGGATGCCCTCCTCGACGGCCCGGCGGAAGGGCGTGCCGTGCGTGTACTCGGCCCCGAAGTAGGTGTCCCAGGTGTCGAGGTGGGCGTCGAAGTGGAGCAGGGCGACGGGCCCGTGCACCTTGGCGACCGAGCGGAGCAGCGGCAGGGCGATGGTGTGGTCGCCGCCCAGCGTCATGAGGCGGGCGCCGGTGGCCAGCAGGTCGTCGGCGGCGGCCTCGACGGTCTCGACGGCCTCCTCGATGTGGAAGGGGTTGGCGGCGATGTCGCCGGCGTCCGCGACCTGGGCGAGGGCGAACGGGGAGGCGTCCTGCGCCGGGTTGTAGGGCCGCAGCAACCGGGACGCCTCGCGGATGGCGTTGCCGCCGAAGCGGGCGCCGGGCCGGTAGGAGACGCCGGTGTCGAAGGGGACGCCGACCACGGCGATGTCGGCGGAGCCGACCTCGTCCAGCCGCGGCAGCCGCGCGAAGGTGGCGGGCCCGGCGAAGCGCGGGACGCGCGAGGAGTCGACGGGGCCGCGCGGCTCGGGGCGGGGCGAGGAGGCGGATGCGGTCATGGGTGCGGGTTCCTTCCGTGGGCCCCGGTCGGGGGCGGGTGCGGGTGCGGGTCGCCCGGGTACGGGCGGGTCGGCGGCGGCGCGGGGGTCAGCGTCCGTCGCCAGGCCCAGGATGCGCCTCGGCGTACGCGCCGGGCGCGGCCTGGGCTCCCTCAGCCGCCGGGGCGTACGCGCTCTCGGGCGCGCCCCGGCCTGCGAGCCGTTCGCGCCAGGTGGCGAGGACGGCCGGGTCGGTGGGCGGGGTGAGGAGGGAGACGACCACGTACGCGGCGAGGGAGGCGAGCAGGCCGTAGTAGATGGGCTGGTCGGCGAGGATGCCGTAGTGCCCCATCAGGGCGGAGACGGTGAGGCCGCCGACGGCGACGGAGGTGAGCGCGCCCTGCACGGTGCCGCGCTTCCACAGCAGGCCGCCGAGGATCGGGATGAGCAGCCCGCCGACAAGGAGGTTGTAGGCGACGGTGAGGGCCTGGACCACGTCGTTGAGGGCGATGGCGATGACGATCACGGCGGCGCCCATGATCAGGATGAAGAGGCGGTTGCCGCGCACCTCGTCGTGGGCGCCCCCGTCGGGCGCGGGCTCCCCGCCCCGGGCGGCGGCGCGCAGCCGGGACCAGATGTCGTTGTTGGCGACGGTGGCGCAGGCGATGAGAGCGCCGGAGGAGGTCGACATCACGGCGGCGAGCGCGGCGGCCAGCACCAGGCCCCGGACACCGATGGGCAGTTCGTGGGTGACGATGGTGGCGAAGGCGTCGTCGGCGCTGGCCAGGTCGGGGTACATGACCTTGGCGGCGGTGCCGATGACGGCGCCGGCTATCGCGTAGACCAGGCAGTACGTGCCGGCGACGGTGCCGCCCCAGCGGGCCGTGCGGTCGTCGCGGGCGGTGAAGACGCGCTGCCAGACGTCCTGCCCGATGAGCATGCCGAAGGTGTAGATCAGCACGTACGTGAAGATCGTCTCGCCGCCGATGCCGAGCGGTTCGAAGTAGGGGGTGGGCAGCGCGTCCCGGAGCGCCCCGAAGCCGCCGGCCTTGACGACGGCGATGGGCAGCAGCAGGAGCAGCACCCCGATCGTCTTCACGACGAACTGCACCATGTCGGTGAGGGTGATCGACCACATCCCGCCGAGCGTCGAGTACGCGACGACGATGCCGCCGCCCAGCACGATGGCGAGGGTGCGGGGCACGTCGAGGAGGACGTCGAAGATGGTGGCGTAGGCGATGGTCGAGGTGACGGCGAGCATCAGCGTGTACGCCCACATCACCAGCCCGGTGATGAGCCCGGCCCGGCCGCCGTACCGCAGGTCGAGCATCTCGGAGACGGTGTAGACCTTCAGCCGGGAGATGCGCGCGGAGAAGAAGAGGGAGAGGGCGAGCAGGCCGAAGCCGATGGTGAGGACCATCCAGGCGCCGGAGAGGCCGTGCTTGTAGCCGAGGCCGACGCCGCCGATGGTGGAGGCGCCGCCGAGGACGATGGCGGCCATGGTGCCGGAGTAGAGGACCGGGCCGAGGCGCCGCCCGGCGACCAGGAAGTCGCTCTTGGAGCGGGCCCGGCGCATGCCCCACCAGCCCATGGCGAGCATGCCGGTCAGGTAGAGAAGGATGACCGCGTAGTCGACTGCCACGGGGGGCTCCGTTCGTCCGGATGCGGAGGAGGGGAAGGAGGGGACGCGGGCGTGGCTCGACCCTAGGTCGCCCCCGGGCCGGGCTGAAGTGTAGGTTTCATCCCTCTTCGCCCCTCTCGCTGGATGGATCGTCCACCCATGAGCACCACCCCTCCGCCCGGCTCCTCGGCCGCCTCCCCGGCCGAGCCCCCGTCCGCCGTCCTGCCGCCGACCCCGCCGGTCCGCCTCTCCGCGCTGCTCGGCCGCGCCGATCTCGGCCTCGGGCTGCGTCAGGTGGGCGGGCCGCCGGTGGACGAGGGGGACGGGGAGCGGCTGGTGCAGTGGGTGCACACCTCGGAGATGGAGGACCCGTACCCGTACCTGCTCGGCGGCGAGCTGCTGCTCAGCGCCGGGCTGCACCTGCCGGAGGCGGCGGGGGCGGGTGCCCGCCTCGACGCGTACGTGGGCCGGATCGTGGCGGCGGGCGGTGCCGCGCTGGGCTTCGGGGTGGCGCCGGTGCACGAGGCGGTGCCGCGCGGCCTGGTCGCGGCCTGCGACCGCTGGGGGCTGCCGCTGGTCGAGGTGCCGTCGGCGACCCCGTTCAGCGCGGTGGCGCGCGCGGTGTGGCGGCTGATGGCGGAGTCCCGGCACGCGGGGCTGCGCCGCGCCGCCGAGGCCCAGCGCGGCCTGGCCACGGCGGCCGCCGGACCCGACCCGGTCCACGCCGTGCTGACCCGCCTCGCCGCGCTCCTCGACGGGTACGCGGTACTGCTCGGCCCTACCGGCGAGATCCTCGTCCCCGGCGGCCGGGGCGCCCCGCCGGACCCGGCCCGCGCCCTGCTCGGCGGCCTCGCCACCAAGCTCCGCCCGGGCCCGGCCACCCGCCCCGCCCCCGCCTCGGCCACGGAGACGGCGGGCCGCGACCGCATCGCGGTGTACGCGCTGACCGGCACCGGCGGCCACGCCCTGGGCACGGTCTGCCCGGCGGGCACCGAGGGCGAACAGGCCCTCGCCCAGATCGCGGTCGTCCTCCTCTCCCTCCTCACCGCCGGCCGGCCCGGCGCCTCCTGGGCCGGCCGCACCTCGGCCCTGGTCGCCCTGCTCCTCGGCGACGCGCCCGCCACCGTCGCCGGCTCCCTCTCCGCCGGCCCGTGGACCGTGGTCCGGGCCCGCCGCTCCCCGCACGGCGGCCCGGTCGACCCCCTGGCCGCCTCCGGACTCGGTACGGCCCTGGGCTCCACCCTGGTCGGCACGGGACCCGGCGCCGACACGGTCCGCGTCCTCCTCCCCGCCGGCGCCGAACCCACCCCGCAACGCGGCTGGACCCTGGGCGCCGCCACCGCCGCCGGAGACCCGCCGGACCTCCCCGCCGCCGACGCCCGCGCGGCCCGCGCCCTGGACCGCGCCCGCGCCACCCACCACCCCCTGGTCCGCGACCGGGCGGACGCCGCCCGGGGACTGGCGGCGCTGGTCGACCCGGCCGACGCGGAGGCGTACGCCCGCGATCTGCTGGCCCCGCTCGACGGCGCCCCGGAACTCGCCGAGACCCTCCGCGTCTGGCTCTCCCTCCACGGCAGCTGGGACCGGACAGCCACCGCTCTGGCCGTCCACCGCAACACCGTCCGCGGCCGCATCACCCGCTGCGCCCGCCTGCTCGCCACCGACCTGGACGACGCGGACGTCCGCATGGAGCTGTGGTTCGCGTTGGGGCGGGGTGGGGAGTGAGGGGGCCGGTGTGCGGCGTACGCGATGCGGAACCCGCCCGACCGGCACGAAAGGCGCAGCCAACCCTCGCGAGCCGCCCCAGGGGGCGGGGCCGCCGGGCACAATGGTCTCCATGTCGATACCCAGTCGCGCCACCCTCGTCGAGCATCTCGTCCGCGCCCGGATCGCCGGTGACGTCGCCACGCCCCGCGACAACAACCTCGACCACTACCGCAGGCTCGCCAACGGTGACCGCCACTACTGGCTGGGGCTGGAGCTGGGCGACCGCTGGGCCGACGAGCAGGACGTGCTGGCCGTGATGGCCGAGCGGTGCGGCGTCAGCGACGACCCGGAGCACCGGCACGGCCAGGACACCATCGACCCGGAGCTGACCGTCGACGGCCTGGAGCGCATGGCGGCCAGGCTCCGCAAGGCGGCCGAGGGCCAGGAGCGCGTCCTCTTCGCCACCGGCCACCCCGGCGGCCTCCTCGACGTCCACCGCGCCACGGCCGCAGCCCTGCGCGCCGCGGGCTGCGACATCGTCGTCATCCCCGGCGGGCTGCGCACCTCCGAGGGCATGGTCTTCCAGTTCGCCGACGTGGCGATGCTGGAGCGCGGCGCCACTCTCTGGCACACCCACTCCCCCGAGCCGATGACCGTCATCCTCGACGGCCTGGAGCGCGAGGGCAGCCCGCTGCCCGACCTGGTCGTCGCCGACCACGGCTGGGCGGGCTGCGCGGCCCAGCGCGGCCTCGACTCGCTCGGCTACGCCGACTGCAACGACCCGGCCCTCTTCATCGGCGAGGCCGAGGGCACCATGCAGGTCACCGTCCCCCTGGACGACCACGTCCTGGACCCGCGCTTCTACGACCCGATGACGGCCTACCTGCTGGACGCGGCGGGGCTGACGCCCTGACCTGTGGGGGCCCGGCCCGTCCGGAGGACGTGCCGAAGCCCGCGCCCGCTGCCAGAATGGAGGCATCACCCCGTCTCCGTCCGGCACCGGGGAGGTCCCATGAGCCAACGCGGCACCGCGCGGCCCGACCTCGACTACGAGCAACTGGCACCCACGGTCGACTACGTGAACCGGGTGGTGCAGGTCGCGGGCAAGTACACCCTCGACGAGCCCTTCGAGGTCGGCTGGGGCAACGTCGTCCTCGACGTCACCCCGCGCGGCCTCTCCACCCGCACCTTCCGGCATCCCGAGGTCGCCTTCCGGGTCCACTACCGGCTGCTCGACGGTGACGTGCTGATCGAGTCCGACCGCGGCACCCGCACCCTCTCCCTGCGCCACGAGTCGGTCGCCTCCTTCTACCGGGCGTTCTGCGGGACCGCGGCCGGACTCGGCATCGGCCCGCCCAACTCCTCGCTGATCTGCGAGATCCCCGGCTCCCCGCCGGCCTTCGAGGACGACCGCGTCCCGCGCGACTGGGACGCCGACGCGGCCCGCCTGATGAACACCGCCGTGAACCTCGCCGCCGACGGCCTGGAGACCTGGCAGGCCCCCTACCTGGGCCACCGCCCCCGCGTGGGCGTGATGTGGGGCGGCTTCGACCTCTCGGCCACCCGCTGGCGCCCCCAGCGCACCACCCCCACCCCCGGCCGGCCCGCCTTCCAGCAGAACGCCGAACTGCACGCGTACCTCTCGGTCGGCTTCTCCTTCGGCAGTTCCCGGTCCCCGCACCCCGGCATGTACGCCTACCTCTGGCCCCAGCCCGACGGCCTCGGCTCCCGCGCCTGGGGCGTCGAGGGCGCCGCCTGGCACCCGGACGCGGGCCTGGTCCAGCTCCCCTGGCCGGCCCTCATGCGGACCCCGGACCCCGTCCGGTCGGTCGTCGCTTTCGGCGACGCGGTCCAGGCCGCCGCCGTCGACCTGGCGGGCTGGCCCGACGACCTGGTCTGCCCGCGCGTGGACGGCTGGTACATGAGCCGCACCCCGACCGCGGAGGTGCAGCGCCTGGAACAGGAGTGGCACGAGCACGTCCACGCGCGCGACTGACCCCGTCCGGAACGACCCCCCGGTCCTCGCGAGGCCCAGGGCGGAGACGGGAGCGGGTCAGCGCGGGACGCGCATGACCCCTTCCTGGATCACCGTGACGGCGAGCTTCCCGTCCCGCGTGTAGATGCGGCCCTGTCCCAGCCCGCGTCCGCCGGAGGCCGACGGGGAGTACTGGTCGTAGAGGAGCCAGTCGTCGGCGCGGAGCGGGCGGTGGAACCACATGGCGTGGTCGAGGCTGGCTCCGGTGATGTCGCCGGTGGCCCAGCCGCCCCGGCCGTGCGCGAGCAGGACCGAGTCGAGCAGCGTCATGTCCGAGACGTACGTGGTCAGGCAGACGTGGGTGAGCGGGTCGACGTCGCCGAGCTTGCCGTTGGTGCGGAACCAGACCTGGGAGCGGGGGTCGCGCGGGGTGCCGCGGGTGGCGTACGGAGGCTCGTGGACGTAGCGCAGGTCGACGGCGGCCCGGGCCTCCAGGAGGCGGTCGGCGACGCCCTCGTCGGTGAAGGCGGCGGCGTGGCGCGGGACCAGTTCCTCGGCGGTGGCGAGGGTCTCCGGGTCCGGCGCGGGCGGCATCGGCTCCTGGTGGTCCAGGCCCTCCTCCCCGCTCTGGAAGGAGGCGGAGAGGTGGAAGACCGGCTGGCCGTGCTGGACGGCGACGACCCGCCGGGTGGTGAAGGAGCGGCCGTCGCGGATGCGGTCGACGGTGTAGACGATCGGCGCGCCCGGGTCCCCGGGGCGCAGGAAGTACGCGTGCAGGGAGTGGGTGTGCCGGTCGTCCGGGACGGTCCGCCCGGCCGCCACCAGCGCCTGGGCGGCGACCTGGCCGCCGAAGACGCGGGGGATGACGGCCGAGCGGGACTGTCCGCGGAAGATGTCCTGCTCGATCCGCTCCAGGTCGAGCAGGGCCAGCAGTCCGGCCAGTGCGTCGTTCACTTGTGGGTGGCTCCGCTTCCGGTCGGGTCTGGACGGACTGCTGGGTGAGGACCGCTGCCGGGCCCTGAGGTCTCAGAGCCCCATGTTCTTCGCGATGATCATCTTCATGACCTCGCTGGTGCCGCCGTAGATGCGGTTGACGCGGTTGTCCGCGTACAGGCGGGCGATCGGGTACTCGTTCATGTAGCCGTAGCCGCCGTGCAGCTGGAGGCAGCGGTCGATGACGCGGGAGGCGACCTCGGTGCAGAACAGCTTGGCGGACGCGGCCTCGGCGGCGCTCAGCTCGCCGGCGTCGTGGGCCTCCAGGGCGCGGTCGCAGACGGCCTCGGCGGCGTCGACCTCGGCCTGGCAGGCGGCCAGCTCGAACTTGGTGTTCTGGAAGGAGGCGACCGTCTTGCCGAAGACCGCGCGGTCCTGGACGTACTCCTGGGCGAACCGGATGGCGGCGGCGGCCTGGGCGTAGGCGCCCACCGCGATGCCCAGGCGCTCCTGGGGGAGGTTCTGGCCGAGGTAGGCGAAGCCCTTGTTCTCCTCGCCGAGCAGGTCCCGGGCGGGGACCTTGACGTCGGTGAAGGAGAGCTCGGCGGTGTCGGAGGTGCGCAGGCCCAGCTTGTCGAGCTTGCGGCCGACGGCGTACCCCTCGGACGTGGTGTCGACCACGAAGAGGGAGATGCCGAAGCGGCGGTCCTCGGGGGTGGGCGCGGCGGTGCGGGCGCAGACGATGACGCGGTCGGCGTGGACGCCGCCGGTGATGAAGGTCTTGGCGCCGTTGAGCACGTAGTGGCTGCCGTCGGCCGAGAGCTTGGCGGTCGTCTTCATGCCGGCCAGGTCGGAGCCGGTGCCGGGCTCGGTCATGGCGATGGCGTACATGCTCGCGCCGGTGACGAAGTCGGGCAGCCAGCGCTTCTTCTGGTCCTCGGTGGCGTACGCCTTGAGGTAGGGCAGGCAGAGCGCGACGTGGACGCCGGAGCCGCCGAAGGAGACGCCGGCGCGGGCGCACTCCTCGGAGATGATCGCCTGGTACTTGAAGGACTCCTCGCCGGCGCCGCCGAACTCCTCGGGCACCTCGATGCCGAAGATCCCCAGCTCACCGAGCTTGTGGTAGAACTCCCGCGGCGCCTGGCCGGCGGCGAGCCACTCGTCGTGGACCGGGACGACCTCGGCCTCGATGAAGGACCGGAGGGTGTCGCGGAACGCCTCGTGGTCCTCGTTGTACACCGTACGACGCATGGTCATGCTCCTAGTCGGCTCGTGACCGGCCGCCACGGGGGCGGTCGGCCCACTCTCGTCCGGGCCGCGTCTCCGGTCCGGCCATGGGCGCGCAAGCACGGTTCGCCAACCAGCACAGACCACCCGGCTAAGCGCTTGCTCAGACGCAAGTTACCCGGCGGTTCCGGTGACTGTCCAGGGCGTGCGACGGCCGTCACCCGGGGTCTCGCCCACAGGGCGCGTCGCTTGGGCGAAGCCGAGCCCCACCGCTCCCGTCAGCCCCTTGCCGGCACCTCGGCACCGGCCGCGAAGGCGCCCCGGGCGAGGCGGTGCAGCAGTTCGGCGGTGCCCGCGCGGCCGGGCAGGGCGCCGGGGCGGCCGAGGTGCGGCGTGGAGTTGAGCAGGCCGAACACCGCGTGGACGCACGCGCGGGCGGCGGGCTCGGGGAACTCCGGGTAGCGGCGGCGCACGGCCTCGACCCACAGCTCGACGTACTGGCGCTGGAGGCGGCGGACCCGCTTGCGGTCGGCGTCACGCAGGCGGTCCAGCTCGCGGTCGTGGAGAGTGATCAGGGGGCGGTCGTCGAGGGCGAAGTCGATGTGGCCCGCGATGAGCGAGTCGAGGACGGCCTCCGGCGCGGCGCGTCCGGCCGCCTCGGTGCGCCGCCTTCCGCCTTCCAGGAGCTGTTCGGAGATGCCGACGAGCAGTTCGGCGAGCATCGCGTCCTTGCCCGCGAAGTGGCGGTAGAGGCCGGGCCCGCTGATGCCGACGGCGGCCCCTATCTCGTCCACGCCGACCCCGTGGAAGCCGCGCTCGGCGAAGAGGCGGGCGGCCTCCTTGAGGATCTGCTCGCGGCGGGTGGGGGCGGCGGTGGGAGTCATGGAACTCATTCTAGACAGGGTCGTTAGCGGTCGTTAACCTGTCGACAGCGCGTTAACGGTCATTAACGCCGGAGCGGTCGCCCCACCGGAGGCCGCCCCGGTCACGGCAAGGGAGCCACAGGCCATGCGAGAGGCACCAGTGCTGGGGAGCGCCGCCGATCCGGCGTCCGACACCTGGCGGACCAACGAAGAGGCACACACCGAGCTCGCCGCCCGGCTGCGCGAGAAGCTGGCCGCGGCCCGTCTCGGCGGCGGTGAGCGGTCCCGGGCCCGGCACGTGGCCCGCGGCAAGCTCCTCCCCCGCGACCGGGTCGACGCCCTGCTCGACCCCGGCTCGCCCTTCCTGGAGCTGGCCCCGCTGGCGGCCGACGGGATGTACGGCGGAGGCGCCCCGGCCGCCGGGGTGATCGCCGGCATCGGGCGGGTCTCGGGCCGGCTCTGCGTGATCGTGGCCAACGACGCCACGGTCAAGGGCGGCACGTACTACCCGATGACGGTCAAGAAGCACCTGCGGGCCCAGGAGGTGGCGCTGGAGAACCGGCTCCCCTGCCTCTACCTGGTCGACTCCGGCGGCGCCTTCCTGCCGATGCAGGACGAGGTCTTCCCCGACCGGGACCACTTCGGCCGCATCTTCTACAACCAGGCCCGGCTCTCCGGCTCGGGCGTCGCCCAGATCGCGGCCGTCCTCGGCTCCTGCACGGCGGGCGGCGCGTACGTCCCGGCGATGAGCGACGAGGCGGTCATCGTGCGCGGCCAGGGGACGATCTTCCTGGGCGGGCCGCCGCTGGTGAAGGCGGCCACCGGCGAGGTCGTCACCGCCGAGGAGCTGGGCGGCGGTGAGGTCCACTCGCGCACCTCCGGCGTCACCGACCACCTCGCCGAGGACGACGCGCACGCCCTGCGCATCGTGCGCGACATCGTCGCCACCCTGCCGCCCTCCCCCGAGCCGAGCTGGGAGCTGCTCCCCGTCGAGGAGCCGGCCCTCGACCCGGCCGGCCTCTACGGCGCCGTCCCGGCCGACTCACGTACTCCGTACGACGTGCGCGAGGTCATCGGGCGGATCGTCGACGGCTCGCGCTTCGCCGAGTTCAAGCAGGAGTACGGGCAGACCCTCGTCACCGGGTTCGCGCGGATCCACGGCCACCCGGTCGGCATCGTCGCCAACAACGGCATCCTCTTCTCCGAGTCCGCCCAGAAGGGCGCGCACTTCATCGAGCTGTGCGACCAGCGCTCCATCCCGCTGCTCTTCCTCCAGAACATCTCCGGCTTCATGGTCGGCCGGGACTACGAGGCGGGCGGCATCGCCAAGCACGGCGCCAAGATGGTCACCGCCGTCGCCTGCGCCCGCGTCCCCAAGCTCACCGTCGTCGTCGGCGGCTCGTACGGCGCGGGCAACTACTCGATGTGCGGCCGGGCCTACAGCCCCCGCTTCCTGTGGATGTGGCCCAACGCCAAGATCTCCGTGATGGGCGGCGAGCAGGCCGCCTCCGTCCTCGCCACCGTCAAGCGCGACCAGCTGGAGGCGAGCGGCGAGGAGTGGCCCGCCGAGGCCGAGGAGGAGTTCAAGGCCCCGGTCAGGGCCCAGTACGAGACGCAGGGCGACGCCTACTACGCCACCGCCCGTCTCTGGGACGACGGCGTCATCGACCCCCTGGAGACCCGCCGCGTCGTCGGCCTGGCCCTCACCGCCTGCGCCCAGGCGCCGGTCCCGGCACGCGACGGCGAGGCCCAGGGCTTCGGCGTCTTCCGGATGTGAGCGGCATGGACATCCACCAGGCAGCACCCAGCGCCCCCGCCGCACCAGGAGGAGCCAGAACCATGTTCGACACGGTGCTCGTCGCCAACCGGGGCGAGATCGCGGTCCGCGTCATCCGCACCCTGCGCGAGCTGGGGGTGCGCTCGGTCGCGGTCCACAGCGACGCCGACGCCGACGCCCGGCACGTCCGGGAGGCCGACACGGCCGTACGGATCGGACCGCCGGCCGCCGCCGAGAGCTACCTGCACATCCCGGCCCTGCTGGCCGCCGCCCGCCGCACCGGCGCGCAGGCGGTCCACCCCGGGTACGGCTTCCTCGCCGAGAACGCCGCCTTCGCGCGGGCCTGCGCCGAGGAGGGGCTGGTCTTCATCGGGCCGCCCGCCGAGGCCATCGCGCTGATGGGCGACAAGATCCGTGCCAAGGAGACGGTGCGCGCGGCCGGCGTCCCGGTCGTCCCCGGCTCCTCGGGCAGCGGCCTGACCGACGCCGAGCTGGCCGCCGCCGCCCGCGAGATCGGCATGCCCGTCCTGCTGAAGCCCTCGGCGGGCGGCGGCGGCAAGGGGATGCGGCTGGTCCGCGAGGAGGCGGCGCTCGCCGAGGAGATCGCCGCCGCCCGGCGCGAGGCCCGCGCCTCGTTCGGCGACGACACCCTGCTGGTGGAGCGGTGGATCGACCGGCCCCGGCACATCGAGATCCAGGTGCTCGCCGACGGCCACGGCGACGTCGTGCACCTCGGGGAGCGCGAGTGCTCGCTCCAGCGCCGCCACCAGAAGATCGTCGAGGAGGCGCCGAGCGTCCTGCTGGACGAGGCGACCCGGGCCGCGATGGGCGAGGCCGCCGTCCAGGCCGCCCGCTCCTGCGGCTACACCGGCGCGGGCACGGTCGAGTTCATCGTCCCGGGCGACGACCCGGCCGGGTACTGCTTCATGGAGATGAACACCCGCCTCCAGGTCGAACACCCCGTCACCGAGCTGATCACCGGCATCGACCTGGTCGAGTGGCAGCTGAGGGTGGCCGCCGGCGAACCGCTCCCCTTCACCCAGGACTCCATCACCCTCACCGGCCACGCCGTCGAGGCCCGCCTCTGCGCCGAGGACCCCGCCCGCGGCTTCCTGCCCTCCGGCGGCACCGTCCTCGCCCTCACCGAGCCGGCCGGCCCCGGCGTCCGCACCGACTCGGGCCTCGACGAGGGCACCGAGGTCACCAGCCTCTACGACCCGATGCTGGCCAAGGTCATCGCCCACGGCCCCGACCGCCCCACCGCCCTGCGCCGTCTGCGCGCCGCACTCGCCGACACGGTCACCCTCGGCGTTCCCACCAACGCCGGGTTCCTGCGCCGCCTCCTGGCCCACCCGGACGTGGTCGCGGGCGCCCTCGACACCGGCCTCGTCGCCCGCGAGGCCGACGCCCTCGCCGACCCGGGCGTCCCGCCGGAGGTGTACGAGGCGGCGGCCGCCGTCCGCCTGGCCGAGCTGGCCCCGGTGCCCGACGCGCGGGGCTGGAGCGACCCGTTCGCCGCCACCGACGGCTGGCGGCTGGCCGGCCCGCCCGCGCCGGTCGTCCACCATCTCCGCGTCCCCGGCCAGGACACCGTGGCGTACACCGCCGAGGCCCCCGGCACCCACCGGGTCACCGCCGACACCGTCGCCGTCACCCTCGACGGCGTACGCCACTCCTTCCGCCGGGCCGGACAGTGGCTGGCCCGTGAGGGCGACGCCTGGCAGGTCACCGACGTCGACCCGGTCGCCGAGGCGCTGGCCGGGGCCGACCGGGCGGCCGGGGCGAAGGCGCTGACCGCGCCCATGCCCGGCACGGTGACGCTGGTCAAGGTCGCCGTCGGCGAGGAGGTCGAGGAGGGGGAGGGCCTGCTGGTGGTGGAGGCGATGAAGATGGAGCACCTCATCCGCGCCCCGCACGCCGGCACGGTCACCGAACTCGACGTC
Source organism: Streptomyces diastaticus subsp. diastaticus (assembly GCF_011170125.1). Lineage (NCBI taxonomy): Bacteria > Bacillati > Actinomycetota > Actinomycetes > Kitasatosporales > Streptomycetaceae > Streptomyces > Streptomyces diastaticus. The sequence continues at coordinate 56,654 of NZ_BLLN01000001.1, forward strand.
TCCCCGGGCACCACGGTCGCCATGGACCAGGTCCTGGCCGTGGTCGCCCCGCCCGAGGCCCCCGAGGCCCCGTCCGGGGAAGCCCCCGCCGAGGCCGCCGGCGCACGGCGGGCTCCCGCCACCCCCGCCGAGGAGGCCCAGGCATGACGGAATCACCCGCCCCCGCCGCCGCGCCCGGCACCCCGGGCCTGCCCATGGTGGTCCGCGCCGACGGGCTGCCCGCGCGGGTCCGCGTCCACGAGGTGGGCCCGCGCGACGGCCTCCAGAACGAGAAGACGGTCGTCCCCACCGAGGTGAAGGCCGAGTTCGTACGGCGGCTCGCGGCCGCCGGGCTCACCACCGTGGAGGCGACCAGCTTCGTCCGCCCCGAGTGGGTGCCCCAGCTCGCCGACGCCGAACTGCTCTTCCCGATGCTGGACGACCTCCGCGAGGCCGGCACGGACCTGCCGGTCCTGGTCCCCAACGCCCGTGGCCTGGACCGGGCCCTGGCGCTCGGCGCCCGGCACGTCGCGGTCTTCGCCTCCGCCACCGAGACCTTCGCCCGCCGCAACCTCAACCGGACCGTCGCCGAGTCCCTCGCCATGTTCGAGCCGGTGGTCACCCGCGCCAAGGCCGAGGGCCTGCGGGTGCGCGGCTACCTCTCGATGTGCTTCGGCGACCCGTGGGAAGGCCCGGTCCCCGAGGCCCAGGTCGTCCAGGTCGCCACCGCCCTGCACGCCATGGGCTGCGACGAGCTGTCCCTCGGCGACACCATCGGTGTCGCCACCCCGGGCCAGGTCGGCTCGCTGCTGCGCGCCCTGCACGCGGCGGGCGTCGGCCCCGGCTCCCTCGCCGTCCACTTCCACGACACCTACGGCCAGGCGCTCTCCAACACCCTCGCCGCGCTCCAGCACGGCGTCACCGTCGTCGACGCCTCCGCCGGCGGCCTCGGCGGCTGCCCGTACGCCCGAAGCGCCACCGGCAACCTGGCCACCGAGGATCTGGTGTGGATGCTGCACGGCCTCGGCATCGACACCGGCACCGACCTCGGCGCGCTCGTCGCCACCAGCGACTGGCTCGCCGGGCGGCTGGGCCGCCCCAGCCCGTCCCGCACCGTCCGCGCCCTCTCCCACCAGGAGTAGCGCGCTCCCCCTGCTCTGCCGCCGTACCCTGTCGCCGCAGCTCACTAGGAGTCGTACCCGATGTCCCTGGACCACCGGCTCTCCGCCGAACACGAGGAACTCCGCCGTACCGTCGAGGCGTTCGCCCACGACGTCGTCGCCCCCAAGATCGGCGACCTCTACGAGCGCCACGCGTTCCCCTACGAGATCGTCCGCGAGATGGGCCGCATGGGCCTGTTCGGCCTGCCCTTCCCCGAGGAGTACGGAGGCATGGGCGGCGACTACCTCGCCCTCGGCATCGCCCTGGAGGAACTGGCCCGTGTCGACTCCTCGGTGGCCATCACCCTGGAGGCGGGCGTCTCGCTGGGCGCCATGCCGATCCACCTCTTCGGCAGCGAGGAGCAGAAGCGCGAGTGGTTGCCGCGCCTGTGCTCCGGCGAGATCCTCGGCGCCTTCGGCCTGACCGAGCCCGGCGCCGGCTCCGACGCGGGCGGCACCCGCACCACCGCCCGCCTCGACGAGACGACGAACGAGTGGGTGATCAACGGCGGAAAGTGCTTCATCACCAACTCCGGTACGGACATCACCGGCCTGGTCACCGTCACCGCCGTCACCGGCCGCAAGCCCGACGGCTCCCCGCTGATCTCCGCGATCATCGTCCCGTCCGGCACGCCCGGCTTCACCGTGGCGCCGCCGTACTCCAAGGTCGGCTGGAACGCCTCCGACACCCGTGAGCTCTCCTTCGACGAGGTCCGCGTCCCCGCCGCCAACCTCCTCGGCGAACGGGGCCGTGGCTACGCCCAGTTCCTGCGCATCCTCGACGAGGGCCGCATCGCCATCGCCGCGCTGGGCACCGGCCTCGCCCAGGGCTGCGTCGACGAGTCGGTCAAGTACGCCGCCGAACGCCACGCCTTCGGCAAGCCCATCGGCGCCAACCAGGCCATCCAGTTCAAGATCGCCGACATGGACACCCGCGCCTACACCGCCCGCCTCGCCTGGCGCGACGCCGCCAGCCGCCTGGTCGCCGGCGAACCCTTCAAGAAGCAGGCGGCCGCCGCCAAGCTGCACTCCTCCACCGTCGCCGTGGACAACGCCCGCGACGCCACCCAGATCCACGGCGGCTACGGCTTCATGAACGAGTACCCGGTCGCCCGCATGTGGCGCGACTCCAAGATCCTGGAGATCGGCGAGGGCACGAGCGAGGTCCAGCGAATGCTGATCGCACGGGAGTTGGGGGTGGGCGGGGGGCGGGGGTAGCAAAGCCCCCTCCGGAGCCCGCCCACAGTCCGGAAGAACGACCGCCGGCATCAGCTCCGGACAGGTATCGAAGCCACACCTCCGAGTCGCCCCGCCTACCCCGGCATCTGGCGGCCCCGCCCAGCCCTCCTCGGAGGACCGGGCGGGGCTTCCCTCCGATCATTGGCGCCCGGAAGTGCGTCCCGCCGCGCTCTGGCAGCGCCGACGGGCTCCGGCGCGAACTCCTCCTCGGTCGGGAGCAGGTCGGTGATCAGCTGCCACACCTGCTTCGGGTCGACACGGACCAGTTTCAGCGGGGTCGTGTCGTCCACCTGGCCAGGCAGGATCGGCTCGCTGGGCAGTTCGCGGTGCCAGTAGCCGAGCGGGCCGCAGTCCCAGACGGCGAAGCCGCGCACCTGCATAGCCGGCTTGCCCTCGTCGTGGCCCTTCCAGGCGGCCGTCATCCGCCAGCTGGACCGCATCCCCGCGACGAGCTTGGCGAGGGTGGCCACCTGAGGCTTCCGGGTGAGCCCCGCGCCCCTGAGTGCCTCCGCGATCCGGGCGAGTCCGTCCTCGGCGCTCAGCCCGGGCAGGCCGTCCAGCGTGTCGAGCCCGGCGTCGAGCACGGCCATGGTCGTCTCCACGACCGGGGTGGCGACCTCCTCATACTCCTCGCCCTGGAGATTGACCATCCGGGCCAGCGCCCAGACGAGCATGTTCGGTTCCAGCCGGACGTACTCGGACTCCTCGGAGCCGGGCCACGACTCGTGCGAGTAGACGTACCCGTCGCCGATGGTCACGCCGTGGTGCAGGGTGCCGTGCTCCCCGAGCGCCTCGACGTGGAGGACCACGGCCGGGGCGCGCAGGGTGCTGACGAGCGGGGCTAGCAGTATGGAGAAGTCGCCGGCCTCGTCGGTCAGGCCGGTCTCCCGGAGCTCACGGTCGGGGCCGGCCAGCTCAGCCGGGACCTCCTCCCCTTCGATGCGGTGTCCGAGGACGGCGAGGTGCTGCTCAGCGAGGCGGAAACGGCCTCGGGTGCTGTCGTAGGAGGGCATGATGTGTCACTTTCGGCAGATGGGCGGAGCGCAGGATCGGTCCGCTCCTCAGTCCAGCCAGGTGAGAGAGCGGGAGAAAACGGAGCGGATCGCGCCGTTCCGGGTGAGGTTGCGGGTGTCGACGCCCACCATCACGGCTGCCAGGGCCACGTCCGTCGGCGTTGCCGCTCCGGTGATGGTGAACGTGACCTTCTTGGCCTTGCCGCGTCCGTGGTGCTGGGTACGGATCTCCACCCCGTCGCGGATCAGGGCGTGGTTCTTCGTGCCCCCACTGGTGGCTTGGTACCGGTAGCTCCTGCCCTCGACCTGCATCTTGACGGCGCGGCCCGCCCTGGTCTGCGCCCACCGGTTCCGCCGCAGCCGGACCCCGGCTCCCCCGACGGTCAGGGAGGCGAACAACAGGGAGGGGGTACGCACGTACGCCCACCCGTCGAAGGTGGTGGTGGGGACGAGGTCCCCGGTCACCTCGGTCACGTGGTGATCGCCGTGCCTGCGGGCCGGATAGACCACCTCGATGCGCCCGAAGGACGACGCTTCGCCCCGGTACCCGAACTTCCAGTCGAGGCGGTGGCCCGACCGGTCCTCCCAGCGGCCGAGCGTGAATGTCTGCTTTTCCATGGTTCCTTCCCATCGCACCGGCCGACGCGGCTGCGGGCCGTCCGCTGTCAGTCGAACGGGTTGAGGGCACTGCCCAGTTTCGAGGCCCCGTCGGACAGGGCCTTTCCTGCCTTCTCAGCTTTGTCACCGACCCAGTCCTTCGCCTTCTCGGCACCTTTGCTGATGTCGTCCCAGTTGTCCCAGACGAGAGTGCCCGCGTAGGCGACGCCGGTGCCGACCGCGAGGCCGATGGTGACCGGGTTGGGGGCGACCATGGCGGCGGTGAGGGAGGCGTTGAAGGCCGTACCGGTCCAGTTGGAGAGGTACTTGGCCTTGTCCTCCTTCCAGGCCTTGCCGTGGTCCATCGTCGCCAGGTTGGCCACGCCCCAGGCGGTGGCGAGGCCGGAACCGACAACACCGGCGCCTCGCATCCAGCCGGCGGCCTTGGCGGCGTTGGCGAGGCCACCACGCTGGGCGACGCGCAGGAGGTTGGCCTCACTCGCCGTCGGCAAGTAGAAGGACCCTTTGCGCATGTACCCCGCGAGCATCGCCGCCTCGTCCGAGCCCGAGAGCGCGCCGACCGGCAGCCGGGCGAGCCAGCTGCCCGCCCTGGGGACCCTGCCCAGTTTGTCCCAGCGACTGTTGATCAGGCGGGCGGTGAGCGTGCCAGGGGCGTTGAGCACCTTGGACGACTTGAAGTACGAGATCAGCGACTTACTGCCCAGTATCGCCGTCGTCGACGAGGTGAAGAAGGCGGAGAGGTTGGCCGCGCCCTCAATGTAGGTCGAGACCGCCTTCCCCAGCTTCTCGTTCCCCGTCATCTGGGTGACCGCGTCACCCTGCACGCGCACGAGCCAGTCGTCGAGAGTCTCGTCGTTCTTCTTCTTCAGCCAGTCGTTGTCCAGCTCCCTCGTTCGCCGCTGCCGCATTGGCCACCAGCAGCAGGTCGGGAGGGAGGTTCTTGTTCTTCAACTGCTCGGGCGTGAACCCCGCCAGCAGCAGCCCAGCGAGCGGATCACCGTCCTCCAGGCGCGCGTACGCCGCCTTCTTGCGCAGTTCGGGCCCGGTGTCCGAGACCCAGGTCCGCATGGGCCGCAGCGAGCTGAGTTTACCCGACACCCCGAGCGAGGACGCCCGAGTGAACGCCTCGTCGAGCTTGTCCGACAACCCTCCCCGTCCGTCGAGCAGTTTGGCGAGCTGCTCCAGGTCCTTCGGGTTGACCAGTCTGTTCGGCTTGCCTGTCACGGAAGCTCCTTGTGATGTCCGGCGCCGGACCCCTCCCCTGAGGAGGGAGGAGCACAGGCATGCGAACACGGTACCCAGCGAACTTCAGTGCAGTGATCGGCAGTTCAGCTCTCCTGCCGCGCCCGGGTGAGCGCCTCCAGCAACCGCTCCCGGTCATGGGTGGCGATCAGCAGGGACTCCCCCTCCTCAGTTTCCACCGCGAACTCCTCCATGCCCAAGGGCACCGCCCAAGCCCCGCCCACGAGCCTCGGTGGCCCCAACTCCCGGTTCCTACGGCGCATTTCCGCCAACTCGTCCGGCGTGCTGGACTTCAGGAGGGCCATCAGCTCGGACGCCGGAGGCTGTTCGCGCGCCTCCCGTATCGACTCCGGGGTGAGCGAGGCGACCGGGATCGTCTCCCGGCCCACGGTCAGTTGACCGTCCCGCACGCGGATGCGGTTGTAGCGGCGTTTGGAGAGGGGGGCTCCGTTGAAGACGACGGCGAGGAGGGCTGAGGAGCCGACGATCACCCACCACACCGTGCTGTCATCGGGGAGGAGCTTCGTGCCCTGCCAGATCACCCAGGCTGTCAGTACCAGCAGAGTGCCTACCGTCCACCGCTTCGGCAGCTTCTCCTCGTACGTCACCGCGCGCCCGTAGGTCGTCGCCTGATCCCCCCCCCATTTGCCTGAGCCATGCCCCGGCCCTCCGCACCTTCGTCGACCCGTCATCCAGGCCAGGCTACGATCTCCCGTCGACAGCCTCAGACCCCCCGCGCCCGCGTCAACGCCCGCAGCAACCCCGCCCGGTCGCGCGTCGCGATGACCAGGGACGCCCCCTCCGCCGTCTCCACCACCAGTTCCTCCATGCCGAGCGGGACCGCCCACGCGCCGCCCACCAGCCGTGGGCGAGTGAGGGCGTTGCTGCGGCGGCGGGCTTCCCTGAGCTGGTCGGGGGTGAGGGAGGCCCGGTATTCGCGTAGCCCCGCGCGGCCCGGTTCGTTGGCGGCGGCTGCGAGGGAGACGGGGGTGAGGGAGGCGACGGGGAGACGTTCACGGCCGACCCGCAGTTCGCCGCCGTCCAGGTGGATGCGGTGGTAGAGGCGCTTGGAGAGCGGGACCGCGAGGAGGCACAGGAGAAGGAGCGAGGACATGGCACAGACCACCAGCCAGGCGGTGAGGTCGTCCGGGAGGAGCTGGAGCGCCTGGTAGGCGGCCCAGCCGGCGTACGCAACGAGGCAGATCCGGGTCCAGGCGCGGGGCGGCTCCTCCCGGTATGTGACGGAGAGGTCCACGTCGGGCGTGTTCTGGTACGGCCTCTGCCGGCCTGGCTGGTCCATGTGAGGGCTCCTGTGCTGACCGGGGCGGGTGCGCGGGGCGGCGGGGCGCCCAGCGTACGGAGAGTCCCGCCGCGGGCGGCAGCCGCCCCGGCCGGCTGGAGCGCGGGTCAGCGGGGCATGGCCGTGGGCTGGGCGTCGGGGCGCATGGCGGCGTCCGTGCCGCCGTCGACGGTGAGGAGCGCTCCCGTGGTGAAACCGGCCTCCGGGCTGAGGAACTGGGCGACCCAGAAGGCGATGTCGGCGGGCCGGCCGAAGATCCCGCGCGGCATCGGAGTGGGGAAGGCGTCCGGGTCCAGGTCGTCCTCGGACATGGTGGAGCCGGTCATCAGCGGAGTGACGACGGCGCCGGGGGCGATGGTGTTGAGGGTGATACCGCGCCGGGCCCATTCGGGCGTGACAGCGGTCAGCCGGGCCCAGCGGGCCAGGGCGAACTTCGAGGTGGCGTAGGCGCTGATGCTGGGGCTGGTGGCGAGTGCGGCGGGAAGGGAGCGCTGCGCGCCGGCCGCGTGGGCGCGGGCGGCCTCCTCGTCACCGGCGAGGAGCAGACCGACGAGGCGGTCGTCGATCATCGGCACGGTGGTGGCCGAGTTGGAGCCGATGACCACCGCGCGGCCGCCGCCGTCGCGCTCCAGAGCGGGGCGCAGGGCGTCGAGCAGCGCGACGGGGCCGAAGTAGTTGATCGAGGCGACGGCGGCCGCGTCGGGCAGGTTCGGGCCCACGCCCGCCACCGCGGCGACGCCGTCCAGGACCCCGCCGCTCAGCCGCAGGACCTCGTCGGCGGCGTGGCGGCGCCCGTCGGCGGTGCCGAGGTCGGCGGTGACGTCCGCGTCCCGCAGGTCGACGCCGACGACCTCGTGCCCCGCCTCCCGCAGCCGGGCCGCGCTGGCGGCCCCCATGCCCGAGGCGCTTCCGGTGACCGCGTATGTACCCATGGCCGTGCTCCTTGCGTTCTTCTGGTCGGTGCCGGACCGCGTCCTGCGATCCGCCCCCCTTCCAAACATAAACCAATCACTGATTGAATCGGCGTCGGCCGAGGCCACGGCTGTGATGGAATGTCCGGCGTGACGCAAGTGGACGCCTCGACCCGCCAGCGCCTCCTGACGGCGGCCAAGCAGCTCTTCCTGGAGAAGGGGGCCGACCAGGTCTCCCTGCGCGCCGTCAACGCCGAGGCGGGGCTCAACCCGGGCGCCGTCCACTACCACTTCGGCTCCCGCGAGGGCCTGGTGTCCGCCCTGCTGGAACAGGAGCTGGGGCCGGTCTGGAACGCCCGCTGGGCCGACGAGCACGGGCGGACGACCGGGGAGCCGGAGATCCGCCGGCTGGTGGCGGGGCTGGTCGAGCCCTTCGCCGACCTGGTCACCACGCGCGACGGCCGGGTCATGTGCCATCTCCTGGCCCGCACGGCACTCCCCTCCGGCCAGCTCCCGAACGCCCCGACCGCCTTCACCCCGGCGCCCTTCGAGGTACGCGTCGGCCGCGCCCTGCCGGAGCTGGCACCGCAGGAGGTCAGCGAACGGTGCGCGCTGGCCTTCACCCTGGTGATGGAGACCTACGGGCGCCCGATGGCGAAGGGCCCGGCGGAGAACGTCTCCTTCCCGGCGACCGCGACGGTGATCACCTTCATCCTGGCCGGCCTGACGGCACCACCCGGGAGACCGGACGGAGCGTGAGCCGCTTCCGGGCGCTGCCCCGCAGGGCCCACTCCCCGGCACGACCGGGCCGAGCGCCGCCGACGGCCGACGGACGGCGCACGCGACCCCGCCTCCGGCCCCGTCACGAACAGGCCGAGGCGCGGGGCGAGCCGAAGCCCGAGCCGGCCCCGTTCGCCTTTCACTGCCGGCCGGGGACCGGCGAGGGCCGGACTCGGGCACGTGGGTGCCGGATCGTCCGGGAGGGCCGGCTCTGGTCCGCCCCCTACCTGGCCGTGTGACCGGACTGGGCCTGCTGACCTTCGCCAGGAGCGCGTCGAGGCCGCGGGAGCGCTCGTCCGAGGGGGGGCGGCACCCGGACCTCACGCGGTTGCTCGTGGGGTCGCGGACCACGCCGGAAGGCTCCGCCGGCGCACGGCCGAGGCCCACTCCTCGGGCGGGCGGCGGACCCGCTGCTCGTCCTGGTCCACGGCGGCTCCCCACGTGATCGCGGCGGTGCGGCCCCGCACGGGGCCACACCCTTCACCGCGGCGGACCGTAAGGCTGAGCCCGGGGCTCAGACCGCCGCCCACCCTCCGTCGACCGGGAGGATCACCCCGTTGATGTTGCTGGCGGCGTCGGAGGCGAGGAAGACGATGGCGGCGGCCTGCTCCTCGGCCTGGGCGGGGCTGCCGATGTTGCGCATGTAGGAGCCGAGGACGGCCGGGCCGTGGGCCTCGCGGTCGGCGTCGACCTGGATGTTGGTGGCGGTGCCGCCGGGCGCGACGGCGTTGGCGCGCAGGCCCTTCTCGCGGTACATGACGGCCACGGACTTGGTGAGTCCGGCGACGCCGTGCTTGGCGGCGGTGTACGCGGCGCCGGCGGCGCTGCCGCGCAGGGACGCCTCGGAGGCGGTGAAGACGACCGCGCCCCTGCCGGTGGCGAGCAGGTGCGGCAACGCGGCTCGGGTCAGCAGGAAGGGGGCGGTGAGGTTGACCCGGATGACCCGCTCCCACTCGGCGTCCCCGGTGTCCCCGGCGGCCGACATGCGGTCCATGATCCCGGCGTTGTTGACGAGGACGTCGAGGGAGCCGAACCGCTCGACGGCGGTGGCGACGACCCGGTCGACGACCGCCTGGTCGCCGAGGTCGCCCACGACGGTGACGGCGGTGCCGCCGGCCTCGGTGATCTCCCGGGCCGCGGCCTCGGCGGCCTCGCCGTTCAGGTCGGCGAGGAGGACCTTGGCGCCCTCGGCGGCGAAGCGCAGGGCGGCCGCCCTGCCTATGCCGGAGCCGGCTCCGGTGACGACGACGGCGCGGCCCGCGAGGCCGGTGGTGGTGCTCATGGGTGCTCCTGGATTCAGGGGGTGTACACGTCAGGGGGGTGTACACGCTCGACGGTACCCCCTTTGTGGCGCGGAGCGCCATGAAGGCAGAGCGCGCCAACAAGGCCCACGACCGGCACTCCGACGTAGGATCGCCGCAGGTGACGACTGCGATACGGGACGGGGCGCGAGCGTGGCGGCAGGCAAGGACGGCGCACCGGGTGCCCGGATCGGCCGGCCACCGCTGACCGAGCGGCGCAGGGCGGCGACCCGGCTGGAGATCGCCCGCGAGGCGGTGCGCCTCTTCGCGGCCCGGGGGGTCGCGGCCACCACCGCCGACGAGATCGCGGCGGCGGCCGGGATCTCCCCCCGCACCCTGTGGCGGTACTGCTCGTCCAAGGAGGAGTGCGTCAGCCCCCTGCTGACCACGGCCCTGGACACGGCCGCCGAACGGCTCACCTCCTGGCCGCGCGAACGCGCCTTGACCGACGGCATCAGCGAACACCCGCCGGGGCGTTCGGCCGCCGCCCTCGCCGACGACGAGCAGGCCCTGCGCGACCTGGTCCGCCTGGTGCGCACCGAACCGGGGCTGCGCGCGGTCTGGCTCCAGGTCCACCACGCGGCCGAACCGGTCCTCGCCCGCGTCTTCGCGTCCCGCACCGGCCTCCCGCCCGACGCCCTCGCCCCCCGGGTCCAGGCCGCCCTCCTCAACAGCGCGCTGCGCGTGGCCGTCGAGGAATGGGCCTGGAACGAGGAGCGGGGTACGACCACCCCGGGCCAGGTCATCAGCGAGGTGCTGGCCATCGCGGCGGCGGGGCTGCCCCGCTGATCCCGGCCGCGGCGACGGCCCGCCGCCCCCTCCCCCTCCCCAGCCGCCTCCGATGAGGTTAGGCTTACCTCAGCGCCATTCGACGCCGAGGGAAGGCCCGTCCCATGACCACCACGCCCACCGCCCCCGCCCGCACGCCCTTCCGGTTCTTCGGCGTGGAGGTGCGCGGCACCCGCCACCTCTCCCCCTCGATGGTGCGACTCACCTTCGGCGGCGAGGAGTTGGCACTCTTCGAGTCGGGCGGGCGGGACCAGAGCCTCTCGTTGTTCCTGCCGCACCCCGGGCAGCGCGAGCCGCGCGTACCGGTGGAGGCGGGCGAGAACTGGTGGGCGGTCTACCGGGCGATGCCCGAGGAGGAGCGGGCGGTGATGCGCTCGTACACGGTGCGGGCGCAGCGGCGGGCCGACGACGGGACGACCGAGATCGACGTGGACTTCGCGCTGCACGGCGACGGCGGCCCCGCCTGCCGGTGGGCGGCGTCCGCGCTGCCCGGGGACCGTGTGGTGGTGCTGGGCCCGGCCGTGACGGAGAACGTCTCGGTGCGGTTCCGGCCGCCGGCGTCGGCCGGGTGGGCCCTGATGTGGGCGGACCTGACCTCCCTGCCGGCCACCGAGGCGATCCTGGAGTGGCTGCCGGCCGGCTTCCCGGTGCGGCTGTGGATCGAGGTGCCGCACGCCGCCGACCGGCGCGAACTGGCCACGGCCGCCGCCGCGGAGATCACCTGGCTGGTCGCGGACGAGGGTGCCCCTTCGGCGGCCGACGCGGTCCGGGCGGCCGAACTGCCCGCGGGCGAGCCGTACGTGTGGATCGCGGGGGAGGCGGGGCGGATGCGGACGCTCCGCCGCCACCTGGTGGGCGAGCGCGGCATCGACCGGCGCGCGGTGACCTTCGTCGGGTACTGGCGCGAGGGCACGAGCGAGGAGCAGTTGCGCGCCGAGTCGCTGGCGACCGGCAAGCGGCGCACCGCCTGAGGGGATCCCGCCCCGCGCGTCCGGAGAGGGCCGCGCGGGGCTCTTTGCGGGCAAGTGGGCTGACGAGCCGTCAGGCACGCAGGTCGTCGCCGCGCGGCCGCCACGGAGCCCGACCGGCCGGACAAGGGGGACACCGAGGGGCGGGCACCCCACAAACCGGGCCCGGATGGGCGGATCACGGCCAACGGCGATGCATCCGGCCACAGTTGACGGAAACGGCCCCCTGTGGACTCCCACCGGTCGGCATTAGGTTAGGCTCACCTAAGTTCATCACACCCCGTGTGGTGCTCACCCCCAGGAGCATCACTTGCCCCCTCACCGGGAGGACCGCTCATGAGTCTCCTCGCGCCCAGGTCTCACCTGCTGAACGACCTGAACGTCGAGGCGTACCGCCGCTCCGTCACCGAAGGTGTCGAGCGTGTGGCCGCTCAGCTGTCAGGTGCCACCAGCCCGTTCACCGGCGTCACCCCGGCCGCGCTCGCCCCCGTCGTCGACGCCGTCGATCTCGACCGGCCGCTCGGCGACACCGCCGCCGCCCTGGACGAGCTGACCGAGGTGTACCTGCGCGACGCCGTCTACTTCCACCACCCGCGCTACCTCGCCCACCTCAACTGCCCGGTCGTCATCCCGGCCGTCCTCGGCGAGGCGGTCCTCTCGGCGGTCAACTCCTCCCTGGACACCTGGGACCAGTCGGCGGGCGGCACCCTCATCGAACGGCGCCTCATCGACTGGACGGCCGGCCGCATCGGCCTCGGCGAGAGCGCCGACGGCGTCTTCACCAGCGGCGGCTCGCAGTCCAACCTCCAGGCCATGCTGCTCGCCCGCGAGGAGGCCAAGGCAGCGCACCCCACCCAGCTGCGCGTCTTCACCTCCGACGTCAGCCACTTCAGCGTCCGCAAGTCGGCGACGCTGCTGGGTCTCGGCCCGGACGCCGTGGTGGTCGTCCCCACCGACCGCGAGCGCCGCATGCGGATCGAGGTGCTCGCCGCCGAGCTGCGCCGCTGCGAGGCCGAGGGCCTGGTGCCGATGGCCGTCGTCGGCACCGCCGGCACCACCGACTTCGGCTCGATCGACCCGCTCCCGGAGATCGCCGAACTCTGCGCCCGCCACAACACCTGGATGCACGTCGACGCCGCGTACGGCTGCGGACTGCTCGTCTCCCCCACCAGGCGCGGACGGCTCACCGGCGTCGAGCACGCCGACTCGGTCACCGTCGACTACCACAAGTCGTTCTTCCAGCCGGTGAGTTCCTCCGCCCTGCTGGTCCGCGACGGCACCACCCTGCGGCACGCCACGTACCACGCGGAGTACCTCAACCCGCGCCGGGCCGCCGAGGAGCGCATCCCCAACCAGGTCGACAAGTCGCTTCAGACCACCCGCCGCTTCGACGCCCTGAAACTGTGGATGACGCTGCGCGTGATGGGCGCCGACGGCATCGGCCAGCTCTTCGACGAGGTCTGCGACCTCGCGGGCGAGGGCTGGGAGCTGCTCGTCGCCGACCCGCGCTTCGACGTGGTCGTCGAGCCCTCGCTCTCCACCCTCGTCTTCCGCTACCTGCCCGGCCGGCCCACCGACCCGGCGCAGATCGACCGTGCCAACCTCTACGCCCGCAAAGCGCTCTTCGCCTCCGGTGACGCCGTCGTGGCGGGCACCAAGGTGGACGGGCGGCACTACCTCAAGTTCACCCTTCTCAACCCCGAGACGAAGGCGTCCGACATCGCCGCCGTCCTCGACCTCATAGCCGGCCACGCCGAGCAGTACCTGGGAGAGTCCCTTGTCCACGCCTCTTGAGCGATCGTCCCGCCCCGCCTCCGCCGACCCCGCCGAGCCGCTGGACCTGCTCGGCATCGGCCTGGGCCCGTTCAACCTCGGACTGGCCTGCCTCGCCGAGCCGCTGGACGAGATCGACACGCTCTTCCTGGAGACGAAGCCGGACTTCGACTGGCACTCCGGCATGTTCCTGGACGGCGCCCACCTCCAGACGCCGTTCATGTCGGACCTGGTCACCCTCGCCGACCCGACCTCGCCGTACTCCTTCCTCAACTACCTGAAGGAGTCGGGGCGGCTGTACTCCTTCTACATCCGGGAGAACTTCTACCCGCTGCGCACGGAGTACAACGACTACTGCCGCTGGGCCGCCGCCCGCCTCAGCTCGGTGCGCTTCTCGACCACGGTCACCGAGGTGACGTACGACGAGGAGAGCGCGCTCTACACCGCCACCACCGCGCAGGGCGACACCTACCGCGCCCGCCACCTGGCGCTCGGCACCGGCACCCCGCCGTACGTCCCCGAGTCCTGCCAGGGCCTCGGCGGAGACGTGCTGCACAACTCCCGCTACCTGGAACACAAAGCGGCCCTCCAGGCCAAGAAGTCGATCACCCTGGTCGGCAGCGGCCAGAGCGCGGCGGAGATCTACCACGACCTGCTCGCCGAGATCGACGTGCACGGCTACCAGCTCAACTGGGTCACCCGCTCCCCCCGGTTCTTCCCACTGGAGTACACCAAGCTCACGCTGGAGATGACCTCCCCCGAGTACATCGACTACTTCCACGCGCTGCCCGAGGACACCCGGTACGGCCTGGAGCAGAAGCAGAAGAACCTCTTCAAGGGCATCGACGGCGAACTCATCAACGCCATCTTCGACCTGCTCTACGAGAAGAACGTGCGCGGCCCCGTCCCCACCCGGCTGCTCACCAACACCGCCCTGGAGACCGCCGCTTGGGACGAGTCCGAGGGTGCGTACACCCTCGGGCTGCGCCAGGAGGAGCAGGGCAAGGACTTCGAGCTGAGCAGCGAGGGCCTGGTGCTGGCCACCGGCTACCAGTACCGCGTCCCCGACTTCCTGGAGCCGGTCCGCGACCGCATCCGCTGGGACGGGCGCGGCCGGTTCGACATCGCCCGCAACTACAGCGTCGACACCACCGGGCGCGGCATCTTCGTGCAGAACGCCGGAGTCCACACCCACGCCCTCACCTCCCCCGACCTCGGCATGGGCGCCTACCGCAACTCCGTGATCCTGCGGGAGCTGCTGGGCACCGCCCCCTACGCGGTGGAGAAGTCGATCGCCTTCCAGGAGTTCGCCGTATGACCGCCCCCCGCACCGCGACAGTCCGCCCCGACCGGCTCGCGATACGCCCGCTGGACCTCGACGCCGACGCCGGCCTGGTGCACGGCTGGGTCACCCACCCCAAATCGGCCTTCTGGCTGATGCAGGGGCTCAGCGTCGACGAGGTCCGCGCCGAGTACGCCTCGATCGCGGCCAACCCGCACCACGACGCCTTCATCGGCCTGTACGAAGGCTCCCCGGCCTTCCTCATGGAGCGGTACGACCCCGCCCACGTGGAGCTGGTCGGCCTCTACGACCCCGAGCCCGGCGACGCCGGCATGCACTTCCTGTGCGCGCCGGCCGGCACGCCGCTGCACGGCTTCACCCGCGCGGTGATCTTCGCCGTCATGGAGTACCTCTTCGCCGACCCGGACACCGTCCGCGTGGTGGTCGAGCCCGACGTGCGGAACACGGCCGTCCACGCGCTCAACGAGGCGGTCGGCTTCGAGGTCGTCGAGAAGATCGCCAAGCCCGAGAAGGAGGCCTACCTGAGCGTCTGCACCCGGGACGCCTTCGAGGCGGCGCGGAAGAAGGCGGCGACAGCACAGGCGGGGGACGAGACGAAGGAGCAGGCTCCGCGATGAGTGAGACCACCCCCACCGACCGGCTCGCCGCCCCCACCGCGCACCTCACGCCGGAACTGTGGGCCGCCGCCGGCCGCCATCTGGTCCGCAAGGGCCTCGCCGAGTTCTCCCACGAACGGCTGTTCACGCCCGAGCCGCTGCCCGGCGCCGAGCCGGACGCGGACGGCCGGACCGTCCATCGCGTGGTGGCCGACGACGGCGTGACCGAGTACCGGTTCGCCGCCCGGCTCTTCGCCCTGGACCACTGGGACATCGACGCCGAGTCGATCACCCGGCAGGGCGCGGACGGCACCGAACTCCCGCTGGACGCCCTCGACTTCATTCTCGACACGCGGACCGCGCTGGGCATCGGCGACGCCATCCTCCCGGTGTACCTGGAGGAGATCTCCGCCACCCTCTCCGGCGCCGCCTGGAAGCTGGCCCAGGCCCGCCCCAGCGCCGCCGAGCTGGCCCGCGCCGGCTTCCAGGCGATCGAGACGGGGATGACCGAGGGCCACCCCTGCTTCGTCGCCAACAACGGGCGGATCGGCTTCGACGTCCGCGAGTACCACCAGTACGCCCCCGAGACCGCCTCCCCGGTCCGGCTGCTCTGGCTCGCCGCCCGCCGCGACCGCTCCACCTTCACCAGTGGGGCCGGGCTCGACTACGACACCCTGGTCAAGGGGGAGCTGGACCCGGCGACGCTGGCCCGGTTCGCCGCCACCCTCACCGGGCAGGGCCTGGACCCGGCCGACTACCACCTGCTTCCGGTCCACCCCTGGCAGTGGTGGAACAAGCTCTCCGTCACCTTCGCCGCCGAGGTCGCCCAGCAGCGTCTGGTCCTGCTCGGCGAGGGGGACGACACCTACCTGGCGCAGCAGTCGATCCGGACCTTCTTCAACACCAGCCACCCCGACAAGCACTACGTGAAGACCGCGATGTCGGTGCTGAACATGGGCTTCATGCGGGGACTGTCGGCCGCCTACATGGAGGCCACCCCGGCGATCAACGACTGGCTCGCCCAGCTCGTCGCCGGCGACGAGGTCTTCCGGGCCGCCCGCTTCTCGATCATCCGCGAGCGCGCCGCCATCGGCTACCACCACCGCCAGTACGAGCGGGCCACCGACCGGTACTCGCCGTACCGCAAGATGCTGGCCGCGCTCTGGCGGGAGAGCCCGGTCCCCTCGCTCGGCGAGGGGCAGCGGCCGGCCACCATGGCCTCGCTGCTGCACACCGACGCCGGCGGCGCCTCGCTGGCGGGCGCGCTGATCGCCGAGTCGGGCCTGGCGCCCGAGGTGTGGCTGCGCCGCTACCTGGACGCGTACCTCACGCCGGTGCTGCACTCCTTCTACCAGTACGACCTGGTGTACATGCCGCACGGTGAGAACGTCATCCTCGTCATCGAGGACGGCGTCGTCGACCGGGTGATCTTCAAGGACATCGCCGAGGAGATCTGCGTCATGGACCCGGACGCGGTGCTGCCGCCGGCCGTGGAGCGGATCAGGGCCGAGGTGCCGGAGGAGATGAAGGTCCTCTCGATCCTCACCGACGTCTTCGACTGCTTCCTGCGCTTCCTCAACGCCATCCTGGCCGCCGAGGGCGTCCTCGACGAGGACACCTTCTGGCGGACGGCGGCCGAGTCGGTCCGGGGGTACCAGGAGTCCGTGCCGCACCTGGCCGACAAGTTCGCCCAGTACGACCTGTTCGCGCCGACGTTCGCGCTCTCCTGCCTCAACCGGCTCCAGCTGCGCGACAACCAGCAGATGGTCGACCTGGCCGACCCTTCGGGCGCCCTGCAACTCGTCGGCGACCTGGTCAACCCGCTCGCGGGCCGCTGACGCCCGCCCCGCGCCACGGCGGGCGCCCCCCGGGTACGGTCCCCGGGCGGCGCCCGCCGTTCTCTTCGCACCGCCCGCCCGACCTCCGTGCCGGGCACCGCCGGGGCCCCCGGGGCTGAGAGAATCACCCGCATGGCGGAGATCACGCAGCGCGACGGTTCCTGGGCCTACGACGACGGGCGGATACGGATCGTGCCGGGAACCAAGGCCCACCCGGTGCGGCAGGTGCTCGGTGAGGTGGTGGTGCCGCTGGAGGCGGTCGCCGGGATCACCTTCGAGCGGGACCGCAAGGGCGGGCGGCTCAGACTACGGCTGCGCGACGGGGCCTGTCCGGTGGTGCGCGCCGCCGAGGGGCGGCTGCCCGAGGGCGCGGACCCGTACCGGCTGGTGGTCGAGGCGGGCCGCGAGGACCTGGCCGAGTACATCGTGGCCGAGGTGCGCCAGGCGCTGCTGCTGGAGCAGGTCGCCGAGGGGCCGGCCGACCGGTTCCTGCTGCCCGGCCCCTCCCTGCCGGTCTCGGGCGGCGGCGGGGACGGCACGGCCGCCTTCGACGGACGCGAGGCGCGGCTGACCTGGAACTGGAAGGGCAAGGAGACCAAGACCTCCGGCGGCCCCGTCACCCTGCCGCTCGCCGACCTCACCGGCGTCTCCTGGGTGCCCGCCCAGGGCCTGGAGAACGGCCATCTGCGCTTCCTGACCCGCTCCGGCGGCGGCAAGTCGGTGGCCGCCGAGCACGACCCGCACGCCCTGGACCTGTGGGGCCTGTCCAAGAAGGAACACACCGCCGTCCTGGTGGCCGCGGCGGTCCTGGTGGCACTGGAGGCCCGGGGCGAGGCGGCGGTGGAGCCTGCCGCGCTCCCGGAGGCCGAACCGCCTGCCCAGCTCCCGCCGTCGCCCGCCCCGGCCGCCGCCGACGACCCGGACGCCCTGCTGCGCCGCCTGCGGGAGCTGGGCGAGCTGCACCGGGACGGGGTGCTGACGGAGGAGGAGTTCGCCCTCGCCAAGCAGGCGGTGCTGCGGCGGCTGTGAAGGGCGCCGGCGCGAGGGCCCACGGACCGCAGCCGCCGGAATCCCCCATTCCGCCCCACTTCCCCCGCGATCCTGCCCGATATCGGGCAGGAGTGTTGCGAAACCCTGCCCCGAGTCCCAGTATCGATCCGTGCTCGAACGCCGTACGAACCACGACGACCTCGTCGACCACCTGGTCCGCACCACACCGCTGAACCGCGGTGAGGCCGGGCGGGTGGTCATGGACGTCCTGGCGTACTTCGACGAGACGACCGAGGAGTGCGTCCGCCGCCGCCACCGCGAACTCCAGGCCCAGGGTCTGGGCAACGCGGAGATCTTCGCGCGGATCGCCGAGGAGCTGCCGCGCAGGGCGGTGGCGCCTCCGGCACTCTCCCTGCGCCAGCTCCGGCGCATCGTCTACGGCTGACCGGCACCCCGGCGGCCCCGGCACCCTCATGCCGGAGCGTCGAGCACCCGGGCGGGCCCACCGGCCCGCCGGAACACGTCTCGGAGGGGTAACACCTATGTGCGGAATCGTGGGATACATCGGCCGTCGCGACGATGTCGCGCCGCTGCTGCTGGAAGGGCTCCAGCGTCTGGAGTACCGCGGCTACGACTCGGCCGGCATCGCCATCCACGGCAGGTCCGGCACCAGGTCCACCGGGCTGAAGTCGGTCAAGGCCAAGGGCCGCGTCCGCGACCTGGAGGCCAAGGTCCCCGCCCGCTTCAAGGGCAGCGTGGGCATCGCCCACACCCGCTGGGCCACCCATGGGGCCCCCAACGACGAGAACGCCCACCCTCACCTGGACGCCGACTCCAAGGTCGCCGTCGTCCACAACGGCATCTTCGACAACGCCTCCGACCTGCGCGCCCGGCTCACCGCGGACGGTGTCGTCTTCGCCTCCGAGACCGACACCGAGGTCCTCGCCCACCTCATCGGCCGCTCCGAGGCCGACACCCTGGAGAGCAAGGTCCGCGAGGCCGTCCGCCAGATCGAGGGCACCTACGGCGTCGCCGTGCTGCACGCCGACTTCCCGGACCGGATCGTCGTCGCCCGCAACGGCTCGCCGGTCGTCCTCGGCATCGGCGAGAAGGAGATGTTCGTCGCCTCCGACGTCGCCGCGCTGGTCTCCCACACCCGCCAGGTCGTCACCCTGGACGACGGCGAGATGGCCACCCTCAAGGCCGACGACTTCCGCACCTACACCACCGAGGGCTCGCGCACCTCCGCCACGCCCACCACCGTGGAGTACGAGGCCGAGTCCTGGGACATGGGCGGCCACGACACGTACATGCACAAGGAGATCTCCGAGCAGGCCGAGGCGGTCGACCGGGTGCTGCGCGGCCGGATCGACGACCGGTTCTCCACCGTGCACCTCGGTGGCCTCAACCTCGACGCCCGCGAGGCGCGCGGGGTCCGCCGCATCAAGATCCTGGGCTGCGGCACCTCGTACCACGCCGGGCAGATCGGCGCGCAGCTCATCGAGGAGCTGGCCCGCATCCCCGCCGACGCCGAACCGGCCTCCGAGTTCCGCTACCGCAACCCGGTCGTCGACCCGGACACCCTCTACATCGCCGTCTCGCAGTCCGGCGAGACCTACGACGTGCTCGCCGCCGTGCAGGAGCTGAAGCGCAAGGGCGCCCGTGTCCTCGGTGTGGTCAACGTGGTCGGCTCGGCCATCGCCCGGGAGGCCGACGGCGGGCTGTACGTGCACGCCGGGCCCGAGGTGTGCGTGGTCTCCACCAAGTGCTTCACCAACACCGTGGTCGCCTTCGGCCTGCTCGCCCTCCACCTGGGCCGCACCCGCGACCTGTCGGTGGCCGACGGCAGGCGGATCATCGCCGGTCTGCGCAGGCTGCCCGAGCAGATCGCCGACATCCTCTCCCGCGAGGACGAGATCGAGAAGCTGGCCGAGGAGTTCACCGGGGCCCGCTCGATGCTCTTCATCGGCCGGGTGCGCGGCTACCCGGTGGCCCGCGAGGCGTCGCTGAAGCTCAAGGAGGTGTCGTACATCCACGCGGAGGCGTACCCGGCCTCCGAGCTGAAGCACGGCCCGCTCGCGCTGATCGAGCCCGCCATGCCGACCGTGGCGATCGTCCCCGACGACGACCTGCTGGAGAAGAACCGGGCGGCCCTGGAGGAGATCAAGGCCCGCGAGGGCAAGATCCTCGCCGTCGCCCACCGCGAGCAGGAGAAGGCCGACCACACCATCGTCGTGCCGAAGAACGAGGACGAGCTGGACCCGATCCTGATGGGCATCCCGCTCCAGTTGCTGGCGTACCACACGGCGCTCAAGCTCGGCCGCGACATCGACAAGCCGCGCAACCTGGCGAAGTCCGTCACCGTCGAGTAGACGACAGCCGCCCGCGCACACCTGAGTCCGGCCGGCCGCTCGCCCGAGCGGTCGGCCGGAACGGGCGGCGGACCGCCCCTGGTGGACCGGGTGCCCGGCCCGGTCCCACCGCCCCGTCGGCCGTCACTCCCACGGCGGCGGCGAACGCCGGGCGGCCGCCGCGCGGGCGGACCCCGGCGAGGAAGGACTACCCGGTGGGGCCGGCCCCCACCCGCCCGCGGCCCGGAACGCGGACCGGGGTACGCCGGCCGGTCCAGGCACGGCCCCGCTCAGGGGATGACGACGACCGGCCGCCGCGCCCGCCGGGCCAGCCGGCCCGCGACCGAGCCGAAGAGCCGCCCGACGACGCCCTGGCTGGAGCCGACCACGATGGCGTCGGCCTCGTACTCGATGCCGACCTCCTCCAGCTCGTGGCAGATGTCGCCGCCGCGCTCGACCAGGATCCAGGGCACGTCCCCCAGGTACTCGGCGCAGGCCAGCTCCAGCCCCAGCACCTCGGTCCGGTGGTCGGGCACGTCGACGAAGACGGGGGGCTCGCAGCCGGCCCACACCGTGGTGGGCAGCCGGTTGGCCACGTGGACGATGATCAGGCCCGAGCCGGAGCGCCGGGCCATGCCGATCGCGTAGGCGAGGGCGCGCTCGCTGGAGGTCGACCCGTCGAATCCGACGACGACGCCGTGCCGGAAGGCCGGATCGCAGGGCTGACGTGCTTCTTCCGCCGCCAGGGGCTGGGCCGAGGGATCGGCCACCTGCCGCTTGCGGTCCGCTGGTTCAAAGGATTCGTGACCGGCCATCGGTGTCTCGGCGGGAAGGTCCTCGTGGGGAAGGGACGGCTGACGGGATGGGCACGGCTCCAGGGGGAACCCTGGGGCCGGGGGTCGAACGGCGGTGCCGGTGGCGCGCGGGAGGACGACAGCCGGCCGGGAGGACCGGCCCGTTGTGTCCGGGAAGCATCTTCCCCATCACTCGCCCCAAGGGTACGGCGCCACTTCTCCCGTATTCAGGCCTTGCACGGCCCGTACCCAGAACAAGGCTCCCCCATGCCGGGTTCCGGCGGACCGCCGCGCACCGCCCGGCGGAAGCCCCCGGAGGGACTCGAACCGGCCCGATGCGACCGCCCGGACGCTCCCGCCGGGCGGCGCGCTGGACGGAGCATGCCCGAGCCGGGCCCCGATCGCAACGGCCGGCCGGTCCCGCCGCCCGGGGGACGCGGTGCCCCGGGCGGCCCATTCCCCACTGCCGGGGAGTGACCCGCGGGCGTCCGGAGCGTTGAAAGGGGGAACCCGCCTGACTGGGAGCACCCCGTGCCCGTCCCCCGTACCTCCCTCCCGGACCCCGCCGCCCTCCCGCGCACCGCGCCCGCGCGGCGCCCCGCCGAAGACACCCGGGTGCCGCCGGGCTCCCCGCCCGTGCCACGGGGAGGCGGCGGGCGGGCGGCGGCGCCGGGACGCGGCGTGCGGGCGCGCGGGGCCGCCTGCCCGGGTCCGGGAGCCGGTCCGGGCCGCTCCACGGCCGGAGGCCCGCTCGCGGTGCCCCACCCGGCCTGTGCGCCCGCCGCCTCCACCGCGGCCCGGGGCGCGGCGGCCGACCCGGTGAGCGCCGCCGCCCGGTGGGCCGCCTTCGGCTGCGTGCTCGTACCGGTGGTGCTGGTGGTCTACGGGGCGTCCGCGGGCGGGGTGTTCTGGGTGGCGGCGGTGCTGGCCGCGGTGACCGGGCTCTGCCGGCTGCTGCTGCGCCGGTCGGAGCGGGGCGCGGCGGGCGTGGACGGCCCGGCGGGGGGCCATCCGGCTTGACCCCGCGGGGGCGCACGGGGGCGGTCGGCAGCGCGTTTTCGGCGCACTGGAGAGCTGACCGGTTCGCACGCACGCGCCCGTATGTTTTCAGCCAAGTTGACGGACCGTCGGACCGGGCCCGGTACACCCTCCGCACCCCCGGCACGACCTGCGGGGAAAGGGTCACGCGACGCCTTCGCACCCTACGGGGACCGGCCACCCGGGGGAGACGCACTTCCCAGTCGAGCGCAGGAGTGCGACGCTTCGTGATCGAATGCTTCACGCCACGTTGCCTTGTCGACATTCCGGCGTCTGCTCAACTGGTCACGGCGGCACCACGGGACGCAGTAGATTCGATCATGACTGTCTTTGGCGGGGGACACGCGCAGGACCGAGGGGAAACGTGCAGGAGCGACAGATCCGACAGGACTGGAGTGACACGGCCACCGAGGGGGGCTTAGCGACATGAGCCACGACTCCACCGTCACGGCGGACTTCGCGGGCCGCAAACTCTCCGGGCGGCGCCGCAAGGAGATCGTCGCCGTTCTCCTCTTCAGCGGCGGCCCGATCTTCGAGAGTTCCATCCCGCTCTCCGTCTTCGGCATCGACCGGCAGGACGCCGGCGTGCCGCGCTACCGGCTGCTGGTGTCCGCCGGAGAGGACGGACCGCTGCGGACCACCGGCGGACTGGAACTGACGGCGCCTCAGGGCCTGGAGGCGCTGGCCCGGGCCGGGACGGTGGTGGTGCCCGCCTGGCGGTCGATCACCTCACCCCCGCCCGCCGCCGCGCTGGACGCCCTGCGCCGTGCGCACGAGGAGGGCGCGCGCATCGTCGGGCTGTGCACCGGCGCCTTCGTCCTGGCCGCCGCCGGACTGCTGGACGGCAGGCCCGCGACCACCCACTGGATGTACGCGCCGACGCTGGCCAAGCGCTACCCCTCGGTCCACGTGGACCCGCGGGAGCTCTTCGTCGACGACGGTGACGTGCTCACCTCGGCCGGCACCGCCGCCGGGATCGACCTCTGCCTGCACATCGTCCGCACCGATCACGGCAGCGAGGCCGCGGGCGCCCTGGCGCGCCGCCTGGTCGTGCCGCCGCGCCGGGCCGGCGGGCAGGAGCGCTACCTCGACAGGTCTTTACCTGAGGAGATCGGTGCCGACCCGCTCGCCGAGGTCGTCGCCTGGGCGCTGGAGCACCTCCACGAGCAGTTCGACGTGGAGACGCTGGCCGCGCGCGCGTACATGAGCCGCCGGACCTTCGACCGGCGCTTCCGTTCGCTCACCGGCAGCGCGCCGCTCCAGTGGCTCATCACCCAGCGCGTCCTCCAGGCTCAGCGCCTGCTGGAGACCTCCGACTACTCGGTGGACGAGGTCGCCGGCCGCTGCGGCTTCCGGTCGCCGGTCGCCCTGCGCGGGCACTTCCGCCGCCAGCTCGGCTCCTCCCCCGCCGCGTACCGGGCCGCCTACCGGGCCCGCCGTCCGCAGTCGGAGCAGCGGCCCGAGCCGGTGCAGCCCGCACAGCCGGTGCAGGTCTTCGACGGGCCGCTCCCGCCGCAGCTCCGCCGGACGCCGCAGGGAGTCGGTGCCCACCACGGGGACCCGGGCAGAGGAGGGCCGGAGGCGTACCTTCAGGGGCGCACGGCACTCCCGGGCCAACGGGAGCGCCCCGTAGGCTGAGCCGTATGAACGACCGCATGGTGTGGATCGACTGCGAGATGACCGGGCTCTCGCTGGCGGACGACGCACTCATCGAGGTGGCCGCGCTGGTCACCGACTCGGAACTGAACGTGCTCGGCGACGGTGTGGACATCGTGATCCGTCCGCCGGACGAGGCGCTGGAGACCATGCCCGAGGTGGTGCGCAAGATGCACACCGCCTCGGGGCTCCTCGCCGAACTGGCGGGCGGCACCACGTTGGCCGACGCGGAGGCGCAAGTCCTCGCGTACGTCCGCGAGCACGTCAAGGAGCCCGGCAAGGCTCCGCTGTGCGGGAACTCGGTCGGCACCGACCGGAACTTCCTCGCGCGGGACATGGCGGCGCTGGAGGGGTATCTCCACTACCGCATCGTGGACGTCTCCTCGGTGAAGGAACTGGCCCGCCGGTGGTACCCGCGGGCGTACTTCAACAGTCCCGACAAGAACGGCAACCACCGGGCACTCGCGGACATCCGCGAGTCCATCGCCGAGCTGCGCTACTACCGCGAGGCGGTCTTCGTGCCGCAGCCCGGACCCGATTCCGACACCGCGAAGGCCATCGCCGCCAAGCATGTGCTGACCTCCGAATAAGGCTCCCGCACGCCCCTGGGAAAAGGTGTGCGCGAGCACCCCCTCGGACCCTGTACACTTTTTCTCGGCCGGTCGGAAACGACCGGACGCGGTGGGTGTAGCTCAGTTGGTAGAGCACCTGGTTGTGGTCCAGGTGGCCGCGGGTTCAAGTCCCGTCACTCACCCTGTGGGAGAGGCCCCTCTTTTCGTGGAGACACGGAAGGAGGGGCCTCTTCGTCGTCCGGTCCCCGCTGCGCGCGCGTCCCCGCCTGATCCGCGTCACAGTGGGAAGGACGTACGAGAAGCACGTACGAAGGGAGACCGGACGTGAGTGCTTCGCAGTCCGCCGTCGCCGCCACGCTCCTCGACCGGCACGGCACCACCTACGCGCGCGAGGCGGGGATCACCCTCAAGGACACCCCGCAGCCGCTCTACCAGCTCCTCGTGCTGAGTTCCCTGCTCAGCGCCCGCATCCGGGCCTCCGTGGCGGTGGACGCCGCGCGCGCCCTCTTCCACGACGGCATGCGCAACCCGCGCGCCATGGCCGACGCGTCCTGGCAGGACCGGGTGGACGCGCTCGGCGAGGGCGGCTACCGGCGGTACGACGAGCGGACCGCCACCCAGCTCGGTGACGGCGCCGAGCTGCTGCTGGAGGAGCACCGCGGGGATCTGCGGCGGGTGCGCGAGGGGGCGCGCGGCGACGAGAAGGCGGTGGTCTCGGGCCTGCGGGAGACGCCGGGCATGGGACCGACGGGCGCGGACATCTTCCTGCGCGAGGCCCAGGCCGTGTGGCCCGAGTTCGCGCCCCACTTCGACGGCAAGGCCCTCCGGGGCGCCGAACGGCTCGGACTGCCGCAGGACCCCGAGCGCCTCGAACGGCTGGCCGGGGACGCGGGGCCCGCCGTCCTCGCCGCCGCCCTCGTCCGGGCCGCGCTGCGGAAGAAGGTCGCGGACGACGTACTGGAGCACGCGGGCTGAGCCTCGCCACCGCTCTCGGAAAACCCCGGGGCGGGACGCGGACGGAGAAGACCCCGTGACCCTGCGCGGGCGGAAAGACCCCGGAGCGGGGCCGGGCGGGGCGCGGACGGAACGGTGCGGCTCCTGTGCGCGTCGGCGGCGGGTGGCGAAGCCGGCCAGGATGGTGCGCGTACGGCTCCGTCCGGCGCCCGGAGGTCAGTCCCGGGGCAGGACGCGGAGAGGGAGGCTGCCGGTGCCGCCGCCGCGCAGCTCCTCGATGTCGCCGGGGTCCGCGTCAGCGCGGACGGCGTGGATCGTGAGCGGTCGCGCGCCGGACGGGGCGTCCTCGGCGGCGCGGAACCGGTACTCGACGACCCGGGTCGCACCTGGTGCCAGGTCGCGGGCCCCGTCGGCGCCGGTGAGCGGCTGGTGGTCGTTGGCCACGACCAGCTCGGCCGCCCGCCAGGTGCCGTCGGGGGTCTCCCTGCGCTCCACCTTCAGCCCGGGGCTCCGCTCTCCGGCGTCGCTCCATTCGAGCTGGGTGGAGAGGGCGATGTTGGTCAGGGGCCGGTCCGTGGTGTTGCAGAGTTTGACGAGGACGGTGGCGGGGGCGCCGCCGGGGCGGACGGTGACGCCCTTCTCCGGCTGGTCGTGGGAGAGGCTGATGAGGTTGCCGTTCGCCTGCTCGCCCTCGGTCAGTGCGGGGCAGTCCTTCGCGTGGAAGGCTTCGAGGCCGGGGGGCGGGCCGCCGCTGTCGGCGGCGGCCCGCGACTCCTTGGCGTCCGGCGCGCCGGACGGACTGTCGCAGCCGGTGACCAGCAGCGCGGACGCCGCCAGGACGACGGGGACGACCGGGACGACGCCGAATCGGCGTTTGTGCCTGCTCACGGTTACCTCTCTCGCACGTGACCTTTGTCGATCATGACGAGGGAAGGGGCCGGGCGGTTGCGGAAAAGGGTCAGGCCGCGACGACCACCTCGGCGCGGACCGCCCGGGCCCACTCCACGAGCAGCCCCTCGTACGCCGTGCGCTCGGTGGCGCTCAGGCCGCCGCGGCGCGTGAGGAGGGCGCGGATCTCGGCGTTGACCACGGCGGCGGGGCGGGACGCGATGTCCGTACGGGTGCTCATGGGGCCGACCGTACTCCCGGGGTCCGACAGCGGGGGCCGCTCACTCCGTGTGGGGCTGCCGGGCCCGCTGGCGCAGCTCCTTCTCCACGGTGTGGCGGTCGAGCCCGGCGGAGGCGGCGAAGTCGCGTACGGCCACGTCGACCTCGGCCGCGGCGTTGAAGTAGACGCGCCGCTGTGCGTCACGCTCGTCCTCGTCGAGGTGTTCGAGCCGTCGCCCCTCGTCGTCGGCGGAGCGCTGAAGCCTGATCAGGTAGTCGGGGAGTTCCACCCGGGGGATGCTACGGCGCCCGGGCCGCCGGGGGCGGGAGGCTGGAGGGTGTGGCCCACGGGCGTTCCGCGCCCTCAGGACGAGGCCCGCACCACCAGCTCGGTGTCCAGCACCACCTGACGGGGTCCCCGCAGCCGGGGCGTGCCGGGTCTGCCCTCGGCGATCTCGGCGAGGAGGGCCTCGGTCATGGCGCGGCCCATCGCGGCGGTGGGCTGGCGGACGGAGGTGAGCGGAGGGTCCATCAGGCGGGCGACGGCCGAGTCGTCGAAACCGACCAGGGCGACGTCCTCGGGGACGCGGCGGCCGGCCTCGCGGAGGGTCTGGAGGGCGCCGGCGGCCATCACGTCGGAGCAGGCGAAGACGGCGTCGAGGCCGGGGTGGCGGTCGAGGAGGAGGCGCATGGCGTGCCGGCCGCCCTCCTCGGTGAAGTCCCCGGCGGCGACCAGGCTCTCCTCGGGGTGGCGGCCCGCGTCGTCGAGGGCGGAGCGGTAGCCGTCGAGGCGGCGCTGGGCGCCCCACACGTCGAGGCGGCCGCTGATGGTGGCGATGGTGGTGCGGCCCCGCTCCAGCAGGTGGGTGACGGCGGCGCGGGCGCCGGAGTAGTTGTCGGTGTCGACGGAGGCCAGCGGCTCCTCCTCGCTGCGGCGACCGCTGATCACGGCCGGGATGTCCAGCTGGGAGAGGAGGTCGGGCAGCGGGTCGTCGGCGTGGACGGAGACCAGCAGGACACCGTCGACGCGGTGGGCGGCGAGGTACTGCGCGAGGCGGCGGCGTTCGCGGGCACCGTCGGCGAAGGTGAGCAGGAGCTGGAGGTCGGTCGGGCCGAGGGCGGCGCCGATGCCGCTGAGGATGTCGGAGAAGTACGGCTCGGTGAAGAAGCGGGTCTCGGGTTCCGGCACGACCAGGGCGATGGCGTCGGTGCGGTTGGCGGCCAGCGCGCGGGCGGCGGTGTTGGGGACGTAGCCGAGCTCGGCGACGGCGGCCTCGACGGCGGCGCGGGTCGTCTCGCTGACGCGGGGGGAGCCGTTGATGACGCGGGAGACCGTGCCGCGGCCGACTCCGGCGCGGGCGGCGACCTCTTCGAGGGTGGGGCGGCCTCCGCTGCGCCCGTTGCTCCGACCAGCCGTCATCCGTTGCCTCCCAGTAGTGGGCACGCGCCCGTCTCGTGCCCCAGGATCGGAGGAGACCGTAACAGCCCGATAACCGACCGGACCTGGCGGCGTCCGGTGTCTTGACACTCCTGTCCGTAGCCGCAACCCTTCACGACATCACGGGTGGGAGCGCTCCCACCCTAGCTGCCACTCCAACACCCGTACATTCCCTGGTTCGACCCGGAGGAGCCGACTTCAGCCGCCCGCAAGGGGGTTGACGGGCCGGGACCGGACCGGCGTCAGGAGGAGACCATGCGTACGAGAAGCCGTACGGCCCGCAAGGCGGTGGTCCTGGCGGCCGTCGCCGCCCTGGGGACCAGCCTGCTCGCGGGCTGCGCGTCCGACGACGAGCCCGGGGCCGCGGGGAGCGCGTCCGGTTCGGACAAGGGGAAGACCACGCTGACGGTCGGGGTCTTCGGTGCGTTCGGCCTCAAGGAGGCCGGGCTCTACGACCAGTACATGAAGGAGAACAAGGACGTCGTCATCAAGCAGACGTCCATCGAGCGGAACGAGAACTACTACCCGCAGCTCCTCACCCACCTGGGCACCGGCAGCGGCCTCGCCGACATCCAGGCCGTCGAGGCCAACAACATCGCCGAGATCGTCCTGACCCAGGGCGACAAGCTGGAGGACCTCTCCAAGGCCCCCGGCGCCGACAAGTCGGCCTTCCTGGACTGGAAGTGGGAGCAGGGCACCACCGAGGCGGGCAAGACGGTGGCGCTCGGCACGGACACCGGGCCGCAGGGCATCTGCTACCGCAAGGACCTCTTCGAGAAGGCCGGCCTGCCGACCGACCGCGAGGAGGTCGGCAAGTTGTGGGCGGGCGACTGGGACAAGTACCTGGACGCCGGCCGGAAGTTCAAGAAGAACGCTCCCAAGGGCGCCAAGTTCGTCGACGGCGCGCCCGGTGTGATGGCGGCGGTGACCGGCAGCGCCGAGACCCGCTTCTACGACGACAAGGGCGAGGTCGTCTACAAGTCGAACCCGGCGGTGAAGGAGGCCTGGGACCTGGCGGCCGAGTTCGCCTCCGAGGGGCTGACCGCCAAGCTCCAGCAGTTCACGCCCGGCTGGGACCAGGGCTTCTCCAACGGCACCTTCGCCACGGTCTCCTGCCCCGCCTGGATGCTCGGTTACATCCAGGACAAGGGCGGTGAGAAGGGCGCCGACAAGTGGGACGTCGCCCAGGCGCCGAAGCCCAGCAACTGGGGCGGCTCCTTCCTGACGGTCCCCTCGGCCGGCAAGAACACGGAGGAGGCGGCGAAGCTGGCGGCGTGGCTGACCGCGCCGGAGCAGCAGGCGAAGCTCTTCGCCGAGCGCGGCTCCTTCCCGAGCGCGCAGGCCGCCTTCGACCTGCCGGAGATCGCCGACGCCAAGCACGAGTACTTCGACGACGCGCCGATCGGCAAGATCTTCGCCGAGGCCGCCGAGGGCGCCCCGGTGCAGATCCTCGGCCCGAAGGACCTGGTGATCGCGCAGAACCTGGCCGACGTGGGCATGCTCCAGGTCGACCAGAAGGGCAAGTCCTCCGAGGAGGGCTGGAAGGCCGCGGTCAAGGCGATCGACAACGCGCTGGACCAGTGACCCGCGATGGCGAGTGAATTCTCGGCGGCCGCGCCCTCCCCGGTGGAGGAGGGCGCGGCGGCCCCCGCGAGCGGGGTGGCGGCGGCCGCGGGGCCGCCCCAGGACCCCGGCAGTCAGGCGGCCGACCGGCGGCGGCGCGAGCGGCGCTCCCGCTGGTACCGGCGGGACGTGAAGTGGAGCCCGTACGCGTTCATCGCGCCGTTCTTCCTCTTCTTCGCGGCCTTCGGCCTCTTCCCGCTGCTCTACACCGGGTGGGCCTCGCTCCACCGGGTGGAGCTGACGGCCCCCAACGACATGGAGTGGATCGGGCTGCGCAACTACACGCGCCTGCTCGACGACGAGTTCTTCTGGAACGCGCTCCAGAACACCTTCACCATCGGCATCCTCTCCACGGTGCCGCAGCTGCTGATGGCGCTGGGCATCGCGCACCTGCTCAACTACCGGCTGCGCGGCTCGATGTTCTTCCGGGTGGCGGCGCTCACCCCGTACGCGACCTCGGTGGCGGCGGCGACACTGGTCTTCGTCATGCTCTTCGGGCGCGACTACGGGATGATCAACTGGTTCCTGTCGCTGGCCGGGTTCGAGCACATCGACTGGCAGAACGGCACCTTCACCTCGCAGTTGGCGGTCTCCTCCATCGTCGTGTGGCGGTGGACCGGCTACAACGCGCTGATCTACCTGGCCGCGATGCAGTCCATCCCCTCCGACCTGTACGAGTCGGCGGCGCTGGACGGCGCCTCGCGCTGGCAGCAGTTCCTGCACGTGACGCTGCCCTCGCTGCGGCCGACCATCCTGTTCACCGTGGTCGTCTCGACCATCGGCGCCATCCAGTTGTTCGGTGAGCCGCTGCTGTTCAACGGCGGCGGCGGGGCGACCGGCGGCTCCGAGCACCAGTTCCAGACCCTCGGCCTGTACCTGTACGAGCAGGGCTGGACCAACCTGCACCTGGGCCGGGCGTCCGCCATCGCCTGGGCCATGTTCCTGCTGCTGATCGTGATCGGGCTGGTCTCTCTCGCGGTCACCCGGTGGCTGCGCCGAGGCGAGGGGAAAGCATGAGCATCGCACCATCGCCCGCCCGCGAGGAGTCCGCTCCCCGCTCCGCCGACCCCGGGCCCGCGAAGCCGGGCCGCCGCCCGCGCCGCAGCGGGGCCGGGCGCCAGCTGCACGGCGGACGCATCACGTACGCCGTACTCGGCGTGGTGACCCTCGTCTCGCTGTTCCCGCTGGTGTGGACGGCCATCGCCGCCTCGCGGAACAACACGCGGCTGGCCGAGACGCCGCCGCCGTTCTGGTTCGGCGGGAACCTCTTCAAGAACCTGGAGATCGCCTGGACCGACGCCAACATGGGCTCGGCCCTGCTGAACACCCTGGTGGTGGCCGGCACGGTCTCCGTCGGCACGGTGCTCTTCTCCACCCTGGCCGGCTTCGCCTTCGCCAAGCTGCGGTTCCGGTTCAAGAACGCGCTGCTGCTGCTGGTGATCGGCACGATGATGGTGCCGCCCCAGCTCAGCGTCGTACCGCTGTACATGATGGTGGCGAAGCTGTCCTGGTCCGACCAGCTCCAGGCGGTCATCCTGCCGACCCTGGTCACCGCCTTCGGGGTCTTCTTCATGCGGCAGTACCTGCTCCAGGCGCTGCCCACCGAGATCATCGAGGCGGCCCGCGTGGACGGCGCCAACAGCCTGCGCGTGCTGTGGCACGTGGTCTTCCCGGCGGCCCGGCCCGCGATGGCGGTGCTCGGGATGCTGACCTTCGTGCAGTCCTGGAACGACTTCTTCTGGCCGATCATCGCGCTGACCCAGAACGGCAGCCCCACCGTGCAGGTGGCCCTCACCGGCCTCGGCCGGGGATACATCCCGGACCAGTCCGTGATCATGGCCGGCGCACTGCTCGGCACGCTGCCGCTGCTGATCGCCTTCGTGGTGTTCGGCAAGCAGATCGTCGGCGGCATCATGCAGGGCGCGGTGAAGGGCTGAGCAGCCCTGTCCACGGGCGGCGGACCCGACCACCCGCCGCCCGCCCCGCCCTTCCCCCACCCAAGTGAGAACGGGAGTACGTCTTGACCTCAGTCCCCACCGCAGCCACCTCCACCACACCCGCCGACGGGGAGGTGCCCCGGGAGGCGGCCGCCCTGGCCCGGCAGGGCAGGTTCCCCACCGACTTCCTCTGGGGCGCGGCGACCGCCTCGTACCAGATCGAGGGGGCGGTGGCCGAGGACGGCCGGACGCCGTCGATCTGGGACACCTTCAGCCACACCCCGGGGAAGACGGAGAACGGCGACACCGGTGACACGGCCGTCGACCACTACCACCGCAGCGCCGAGGACGTGGCGCTCATGGCGGGGCTCGGCCTCGGCACGTACCGTTTCTCCGTCTCCTGGTCCCGGGTGCAGCCGACCGGGCGCGGCCCCGCCGAGCGGCGCGGCCTGGACTTCTACCGGCGGCTCGTCGACGACCTGCTGGCGCGCGGCATCCGGCCGATGGTGACGCTGTACCACTGGGACCTGCCGCAGGAGCTGGAGGACGCGGGCGGCTGGCCCGAGCGGGACACCGCCCACCGGTTCGCCGAGTACGCGGCCCTCGTCGGGGAGGCGCTCGGTGACCGGGTCGAGCTGTTCACCACGCTCAACGAGCCGTGGTGCAGCGCCTTCCTCGGGTACGGCTCCGGGGTGCACGCCCCCGGCCGCACCGACCCGGTCGACGCGCTGCGCGCCGCCCACCACCTCAACCTGGCGCACGGCCTGGGCGCACAGGCACTGCGCGCCTCGGTCCCGGCCGGGCGCACCCCGAGGATCGCGGTGAGCCTCAACCCGAGCGCGGTGCGGGCCCGTACGGCCGCGCCGGAGGACGAGGACGCGCGCCGCCGCATCGACGCGCTGGCCAACCGGGTCTTCACCGGGCCGATGCTGCACGGCGCGTACCCGGAGGACCTCTTCGCGGACACCGCGCGGCTCACCGACTGGTCCTTCGTCCAGGACGGCGACGCGCGAACGGCAGGCCAGCCGCTGGATCTGCTGGGCATCAACTACTACGCCCCGGCGATCGTCTCCGGCGGCCTGGTGGACGGGCCGCGCGACGACGGGCACGGGGCGAGCGCCCACTCGCCGTGGCCGGCCGCCGACGACGTCACCTTCCACCAGGCGCAGGGCGAACGGACCGCGATGGGCTGGGGCGTGGACCCGAGCGGCCTGTACGACCTGCTGATGAAGTACGCGGCCGAGGCGCCGGGCGTGCCGCTGCTGGTCACCGAGAACGGCGCGGCCTACCCGGACGCGCCCGACGCCGAGGGGCGCTTCCACGACCCGGACCGCATCCGCTACCTGCACGGCCACCTCTCGGCGGTGCTGGACGCGATCCGCGACGGCGCCGACGTGCGCGGCTACTACCTCTGGTCGCTGCTGGACAACTTTGAGTGGTCCTACGGCTACGGCAAGCGGTTCGGCGCGGTCCACGTGGACTACGACACGCAGGTGCGCACGCCCAGGTCCAGCGCCCACTGGTACGCGCGGGCGGCCCGCGACGGGGTGCTGCCGCCGGCGGACTTCCGCCCGGAGGACGCGGGCTGACCGTCGCGGCGGCAGGGGCGGGCGGCGGCGCGGGCCCGCCCCGGGGCCTGTCGGACGATGCGCGTCGTCGCCCGGAGTGCGGCCCTCGCGGCGGCGGGGGCCGCGCTCCCGGCGTGCCGGGCGTGGAGCCTCGTACGGGATGTACCCGGCTCCGCGCCCGGTGCGGCGGGAGTGGGTGCACGGCGTCGCGAGGCAGGCGGGGACTGCCGGGCAGGCCCTTGCGCGCCACCGCTCGGCCCTTCGTGGCCACAGGCGCGTAGGCGCCCGGAACAAGGTCGTGCCCCGGCCGGGGTGGGGGGATGGTGCCCGGCCGGGGCACGTTCTTTCCTGTGGGGGGAGTGGTGCTCCGGATCCCGTGGGGTACCGCCCGTGTACCCCGGGTGAGCGCCGGGATGCCTGGACGGGCGGAACTTTCTTCGCCCGGGTCCGCGCGGGGCCGCGCGGCCTGGGCGGGGCCGGAGTCGTGGCTGGTGGTCGTGGGTGCGGGCAGATGTGGTGGACGTCCGTGGGCCGGCGGTGGGGCGCCGACGAGGAAGACGTTAGCCGCCGGACGCCTCGCGAAACGGACGGACCGGACAGGCGGTCCGGTTCTTAAGGTTCTCTTGAGGTGGCACTCGGACGCCGTTAAGAGGAATGGGGAACTCCGTGCCGCGCGGGGCGTCCCCTCCGCGTCTCGCGCCGCCTGGCCCGGCGCTCCGCCGGTACCGGGCCCTCCCCGGTGTGCCGGAGCTGGAGCCAGAGCCGGACCTCGGTGCCGCCCAGCACCGAGCGGCCGATCCGTACGTCCCCGCCGGTCGACTCGGCGAGGCGGCGCGCGATGTCCAGGCCGAGCCCGGTCGAGCCGACGCCCGCGGGTGCGCCGCCCGCCCCGTCCCGGCCGCGGGTCAGCGCCGCCTCGGGATCCGCGATGCCGGGGCCCGCGTCGGAGACGAGCACGATCACCGAGTGCGTGTCCTCACCGCCGTCGTGCAGGTCGACCGCGAAGGGGGTACCCACCGGGGTGTGCCGGAAGACGTTGCCGAGCAGCGCGTCCAGGGCAGCCGCCAGGTCGCCCCGGGCCACCGGGATGCGTACCGGCCGGTCCACGCCCGCGACCCGGGCGGTGCGGCCCTCGTCCTCGGCCAGCGCCGACCAGAACTCCATCCGCTCCCGGACCACCTCCGCCGCGTCGCACCCCGCGCCGGAGCCGTCGGCCTGGGTGCGGGGCTTCTGTTCGCGGGCGGTGCGGATGATGGCGTCCACCTCGCACTCCAGTTGCTCGACGGCGGCCCGGGTCTGCTCGGCGGCCGGCCCCTCGCCGAGGGAGGCGGCGTTGAGGCGGAGCACGGTCAGCGGGGTCCGCAGGCGGTGCGAGAGGTCGGCCGCCAGTTCCCGTTCGTTGGCGAGGAGTTCGACCACCTGGTCGGCCATGGAGTTGAACGCCACCGCCGCCTGCCGCAGTTCGGCCGGGCCCTCCTCGGGGACCCGCACGCCGAGCGACCCCTCGCCGAGGGCGTGCGCGGCACCGGCCAGCCGCCGGGCGGGCCCCACCATGCGTACCCCGAGCCGGTCGGCGACCGCGACCGAGCCGATGACCAGGGCGACGGCCACCCCGGCCAGCGTCAGCCAGGCGGCGGCGACGCCCCGGTCGGCCTCGGCCTCGGGGACGTAGACCTCGACCACCGCGGTGCGCGAGCCGCTGAGCGCCGTCGGCTGGAGGAGGAGCTGACCGCCCGGGGTGGCGGTGGTGACGGCGCGGGCCAGGCGGCGGGTAGAGGCCAGGTCGCGGGAGGAGGCGCGGGCGGTGCCCACGGTCAGCGCCGGGCGGTCGCCGTCGGCGGGGACGTGCACCGCCATCCGGCCCTCGGCCCCGGCGGTGGTGAACTGCACGGCCCGCTCCAGGGCGGCCCGTTCGGTGGTGACCGACAGGGCCGGGCCGAGCGCCGCCGCCTGTCGCTCGGCGTGCGAGACGGCGCGGTCGCGGGCCGTCTCGCGGACCACCAGGCCGAGCGGCACGGCGAAGGCCACCACCACCATCGCGGTGACCGCCAGGCACACCTTCACCAGCGCCCATCTCACGCCGGTGGCTCCAGCTTCACGCCCACCCCGCGCAGGGTGTGCAGGTAGCGGGGGGCGGCGGCGGTCTCGCCCAGTTTGCGGCGGAGCCAGGAGAGGTGGACGTCGATGGTCTGGTCGTCGCCGTAGCTCTGCTGCCAGACCTCGGCGAGGAGTTCCTTGCGGGGGACGACGACGCCGGGGCGCCCGGCCAGGTAGGCGAGAAGGTCGAACTCGCGGCGTGTCAGGTCCAGGGGCACGGCGTCGAGTTCGGCCTGGCGGCGCAGCGGGTCGACGGCGAGCCCGCCGACCCGCAGGACGCGGTCGGGCGGCGCCTCGGGACCGGCGAGGCGAGCGCGGCGCAGCACGGCGGCGATCCGGGCGGAGAGATGGGCGACGGAGAAGGGCTTGGTGAGGTAGTCGTCCGCGCCGTCGTTGAGGAGCCGGACGATCTCGTTCTCGTCGTCGCGCGCGGTGGCGACGATGACCGGGACGTCGGTGATCGACCGGAGCATCTTCAGCGCCTCGGCACCGTCGAGATCGGGCAGCCCCAGGTCGAGGACGACCACGTCGTACCGGTGGTGGGCGACCTCGCGCAGCGCTTCGAGCGCCGTGCCGACGCTGCGTACGGTGTGGGACGCCTCGGTGAGATGGCGGATCAGCGCCGAGCGGACGAACTGGTCGTCCTCGACCACGAGCACATGGGGCATGGGCGGCACCGTACGCCATACGGGGGAAGCGGAAGGCGCGGACTTGACGAGGTGCGCGGGGCGACAACGAGGCGGCGGCCGCGGGAGGATGGCGCCCATGCGGAGGGGAGTGCTGCACGCTCTGGCGTGGACGGCGGCGACCGGGGCGGCGGTCGCGGTGTCCTGGTTCGGCGTGCACACCGTCCTCTCCGGCACGGTCTACGACCGGCCGCGCGCCCTGCCGCTGACCGAGGTCGCCCCCGAGCCGCAGGCGGCCTCCACCCACCGCCCCAAGCCGAGCCCCTCCCCCACGCCGACCCCGAGCCGCACACCTCCCTCCCCCACGCCCGCCCCCCCGAGCCGCCCCGCCACCCCGACGCCCGAGCCCCCGCCGCCGTCCCCCGAACCCCCGCCCGCCGAACCGGCGGACGACCCGGCCACCGGCGTCAAGGGCTACACCGTGGCGGGCGGTCAGGTCGTCCTCGACATCGGCCCGGACTCCGCCGACTTCGTCTCGGCGACCCCGTCCCCCGGCTGGACGATGCAGGTGTGGACCCGCGAGGAGAGCGGGGGCTCCTGGATCCGCGTCACCTTCACCCACGGCGAGAGGAGTTCCTCCGTCTTCTGCTCCTGGAACGGGTACCCCCCACGGGTGGACATCGACGAACAGTGAGCCCCATCCGGCCCGCCCGACGGAGCCGGCCCGACCATCCACAGCCTGGCCGGCCGTCTCCCGAGCCTCCACAGCCTGGTCGCGCCACCCACCGCCCGGCCGGTGCTTGAGGCCATCTCTGACCGGCACGGTCGACGGAACCGAAAGCCCCGTCTGAGCCCGGCCGGCCACCCACCGCCGGCCGGTGCTTGAGGCCGACCCCCAGCCCGGCCGGCGTGGGAGGCCGACCAAGCCCGGCCGGCGTGGGAGGCCCCCCGCCGCACCCTGGCCGGAGCAGCGCCCCACTCAGTCGAAGGCCCCGGCCGGCGGCACCGGCGATGCCTTGGCCACGGCGTCGGAGACCGCCCCCGCACCCCCGGTGAAGTCCCGCAACCCGCGCCCGTGCTCCACGCGCCCGGGATGCGGGTCCCCCGCCACCCTCCGGGTGAACTCCCCCACGGGCAACGGCTGCCCCGCGGCCACGAGCACCGCGTTCCCGAAGCGCTTGCCGCGCCACACCACGGGATCGGCGGCGAGCGCCAGTTCGGGGAAGACGGCGGCGGCGGTGGCGACCTGCCCGCGCAGATGGGCCAGGGGCGGCCCGTCGGCGAGGTTGGCCGTGAACCAGCCCCCGGCCGCGAGCACCCGCCGCACCTCCGTGAGGAATTCCGTACTGGTGAGGTGCGCCGGGGTGCGGGCCCCGCTGAAGACGTCGGCGACGACGAGGTCCGCCCACCCGTCGGCGATCCGCCCGAGCCCTTCGCGGGCGTCCTGCTCCCGGACCTTGATCCGGGCCTGCGGGTCGACGGG
Source organism: Streptomyces diastaticus subsp. diastaticus (assembly GCF_011170125.1). Taxonomy (NCBI): domain Bacteria; kingdom Bacillati; phylum Actinomycetota; class Actinomycetes; order Kitasatosporales; family Streptomycetaceae; genus Streptomyces; species Streptomyces diastaticus. Next base: position 93,698 of record NZ_BLLN01000001.1, read on the forward strand.
GAGGGCCCGGCGGACCAGCCGCACGAGGGCCGCGTCCTTCTCGATCACCTGCTGGGTGGCGCGTGGCCGGGTCGCCGCCGTGTACCGGGCGAGGGTCAGGGCTCCCCCGCCGAGGTGCAGCACACGCAGGGGGCGTCCGGCGGGCGCGGCCAGGTCGATGAGGTGGCCGAGCCGGCGCTGGTAGGGGAAGGCCAGGTGGGCGGGGTCGGCGAGGTCGACGTGCGACTGCGGCGCCCCGTCGATCAGCAGCGTCCAGCCCTCGGGCCGCTCGGGGTCGGGCCGGAGTTCCGCGGTGCCGCCGTCGACGGGCTCGACCAGGGAATCCCGGCCGCCGCGCCGCCGCCCCTCGCCCCGGTCACGCCCCCGGTCGCGGTCCTTGCCCGCCCTGCCTCGTGCCATGGCCCCATTCTGCGGGGGCCGGTCCCGGCAGGCGCGGGCGGGCCGGGCGGAGCGCGGTCAGCGACGCCGGTCGGCGGCGGCGATGAGCCGGGCCGCCTCGTCCAGGGCCGCCCGGAGCCTCGCGGGATCGGTGACGGCCCCGCCCTCGCCGGGCGGCAGCAGCCAGCCGGTCCCGGCGACGGCGGGCGCCCCGCCGGGACGGCGCCCGGCGGTCGTGCAGGCGCTGCCCGCCATGTCCCACCGTTCGGCGGTGCCGGGGGGCACCAGGAAGCCGAGGGTGTCGCAGCGGCCGACGAGCAGGACGGGTCCGACGGCCGGCTCGGTGCACCGGCGGAGGATGTCGACCGCCTCCAGCCCCTGACGGGCGGGGACGGTGACCAGGTCGCAGGGCCGACGGTCGTCGCGCCGGCCGTCCGGCGCGGGCGTCCGGGGGGCGTGGGTGTGCGTTCCGGCGTCCAACAAGGGAATCCCTCCTCGCGGGAAGCGGCCGCTTCGCTCCCCTCCGGGAGAACCAACGCCCCGGAGCGTCAACGGCTACGGCACCGGTTGGCCGCAAAGGATGGCACTTCATGGCAGATCGCGGGAGGGATATCCCTTTTGTAGTCAAACCCTGCGTGCCCGTCCGGTCACAGAAGGTACGTTGCTGCTCCGTCGGAACACGGTCCGCAGCCGGCGGTCACCGTTCCGGCGTGATCCGCAGGAGAGGGGTCGGCCATGACGTCGTCACCGGTGGCATCCTCCGCCCAGCCCCCGAGGCCCAACAGGGTCTTCCGGGAACTGCGCGGTCAGCTCTCACCGGCCGAGTTCGCCGCCGCGGTCCGCAGGGCGGGCCGCGAGATCGGCGAGAGGGTGAGTTGCGACGCCCGGTACGTGGGCCGGGTGGAGGCAGGGGAGATCCGCTGCCCCAACTACGCCTACGAACGGGTGTTCCGGCACATGTTCCCCGGCCGGGACCTCACCGCGCTCGGCTTCACCCCGCGCCAGGCCGTGCGGGGCAGAGCCGCCTCGCGCGGCGCGCTCCCTCCTTCGGACACCCCGTACGAGTACCCGATCCCCCCGGAGCCTTCGGACTCACCCCCGGGTTCCGGGCGACCCATGCGCGAGGAGAGCGACGTGCAACGGCGCGCGTTCATGACCGGTTCGACCGCCACCGTGGCGGCGGCCTCCCTGGGTGCGCTCGGCACCCTCACAGGCGACGCACCCGTCCTTCCGCGCCGACGCCCCGGCGAGGCCGAGGCGGGCGCCGTCGAGGACGCCGTACGCCTGATCCGCACGCTGGACGACCGGCACGGCGCCGACGGCCTGTACCGCAGGGCCGCCCGCCAGTTGCGTACCGCCTACGCCCTGCTCGACGCCGGCACCACCCGCCGGTCCACCGCCGACCGGCTGCACGCCGGGGCCGGTGAACTGGCCATCTCGGTGGGCTGGCTGGCCCACGACTCCGGCCGTCATCAGGAGGCCCGCTCGCACTACGCCGAGGCCCTCGCCACCGCCCGGATGTCCGGCGACCCGGCGCTGGAGGCCCACGCCTTCTGCAACACCGCCTTCCTCGCCCGCGACACCGGCCGCCACCGCGAGGCCGTCCGCGCCGCCCAGGCCGCCCAGCGCGCCGCGGCCAGGCTCGGCTCGCCCCGCCTGCTGGCGCTGCTGACGCTGCGCGAGGCGGGCGGCTGGGCCGGGCTCGGCGACCGGGCCGGCTGCGCGGGCGCGGTGGCGCGGGCCGGGGAGCTGTTCGGCCGGGGGCCGCGCGACGCCGACCCGGAGTGGATGTCGTTCTTCGGCGAGGCCGAGCTGGAGATGCTCCAGGCGCAGTGCTGGGGCACGCTCGGCGACCACACCCGGGCCACCGGACACGCCGGGCGCGCCGCCTCGCAGGCGGCGACCCGCACCCCTCACCTGACGCGCAACATCGCCCTGTACACCACCGAGCTGGCCTCCGGCCTCGCCCGCGCCGGACGCCCCGACGAGGCAGCCGACGCCGGCACGCGCGTCCTGGCCCTCCTGGGAGAGGTGCGGTCCAGCCGGGTCCAGTCACGGCTGGCGGCCACCGCCGAACTGCTCGGCCCGCACCGCCGCCACCGCCCGGTGGGCGCCTTCCTCGACCGCCACGAGGCGCTGGCGGTGTGAGGCCGCCGCGTCGGGCCGCCTCAGGCCGCGAGGTGGCCGGTGTCGTTCCAGGACTCCAGCGCCGGTTCGCCGTACGACCAGCCGAGCACCGAGAGCGAGGCGGGCGCCAGCCGGATGCGGGCACCGAAGGAGACGGGCAGCCCGAGCCAGCGGGCGCCGAGGGCACGCAGGATGTGGCCGTGCGCGAAGAGCAGCACGTCGCGGTCGGCCGACCTGGCCCAGGCGACCACCTCGTCGGCCCGGTCGGAGACCTCCTGCGGGCTCTCGCCGCCGGGCGCCCCGTCCCGCCAGACCAGCCAGCCCGGCCGCCGGGCGTGGATCTCCTCGGAGGTCAGCCCCTCGTAGTCCCCGTACCGCCACTCGACGAGCGCGTCCCAGGGCGTCGCCCGCTGACCGAATCCGGCCAGTTCGGCGGTCTCGCCCGCCCGTACCAGCGGACTGGTCCGCACCTCGGCACGGGGCAGCCCGGCGAACGGCTCCGCCTCCAGGCGCCCGCCGAGCAGCCCGGCGTCGGCCCGGCCCTCGTCGAGCAGCGGGAGATCGGTCAGGCCCGTGTGCCGCCCCGACCGCGACCACTCGGTCTGTCCGTGCCGGGCCAACAGGATGCGCGGTGCCATGCGGGGCCTTTCGCCGTACGTGTGGTACTCCGCCTCTCATCATCACACCGACCCCCGCCGCCTCACCTGTCGGCCTCCCACGGAGCACCGTCCGGCGGGGCGGGGGCTCCCCCACGACCGCACCGTGCGTCCACGGTCACGCCGTGACCGCCCGGCGCGCCCGCGTACGTCCCTCCTCCCCGCCTCCGGCTCCCTGGTGGCGGGCCGCTTCGCGGCGTCGCCGGGCGGCTCAGCGCCGGGGGGTCCACTTGCGCATCAGCTCGTGCCCCGCCAGGTCCTCGAAGTACCGGTGGCGCGACCAGGCGTCGAAGTCACCGATGACGATGAGGCGCCGGCGGGCACGGGTGACGGCGACGTTCAGGAGATTGGGCTTCTGGGCGGCCCAGTCCCGCGACCCCGCCTGCCCGGCTCCGGTGCCCAGCACCAGGATCACGATGTCCGCCTCCTTGCCCTGGGTGGTGTGCACCGTGCCGTAGCGCTTGGGGGAGAGGGACCCGCCGACCACCCGGCCGAGGCCGTGGACGACGTCCCGGAACGGGCTGACGACGAAGACGGACTCGTTCAGGCGGCGCCTGTGCTCCGCGACAAGGCCGCTCCCGGCCACCTCGCCCGTGCCTCCCCACTCCTGACGGACCGCCTCCTCGATCCGGGCACGGATCCGTTCGAGGGTGGCCTCCAGGGCCCGCCCCTCCTCCGGGTTCCACTTCTCCTCGCCCGGCAGCGCCGGGACGTCCCACCACACACTGCGCTGGGCCAGCGCGAAGTCGTCCTGGTCCCGGTGGACCCCGTAGACCATCATCCCGTCGTAGGCGATCTTGTTGCTGATGTCGAACATCAGCCGGTCGCACCGGCGATGCACCCGCAGTGGCGAGCCGAGCCAGATGTTCTCGCCCTCCTGGTCCTTCAACCAGGTGCCGTACGGGTTGAGCCGGTCGGCGAGGGTCTGGACGGAGGCGGCAGCCGGGGCCCACCGCCGGTCCACCGAGAAGTGCCCGGCCAGACGCCGCTGACCGGTCCACGGCAGGGGTACGACGGGTTCCAGTTGCAGCGGGTCGCCGACGACGACGGCCCGGCGCGCCCGCCACAGGGCACCGACCACCTCCTGCGGGGCGGCCTGCCCGGCCTCGTCGACGAACAGCCAGCCCAGCGCCTCACTGCCCAGGCCGGCGAACATGCGGCCCACCGAGGCGAAGGTCGTCGAGACCGCGGGCACCACCAGGAACAGCATCTGCCAGGCGGCCAGCACGGTCCCGGCGTCCAGGTCCCCCGGTGCCTGGCCCTTGACGACCTCCATCGCGGCCAGCAGGTTCTTCCGCATCCGCTCGGGCGCCGTGGCCAGCAGCGCGCGGTGCAGGTCCAGGGCCGCGAGGAAGAGTTCCGAGCGGGCGTCGGCGAACGCGGCGTCCATCCAGGGCGCCGACTGCTCCCGGGCCTCCATCGCCCCCCGGTCGTCCGGGGCCGCCAGCCACGCGTCACCCGGTACCCGGTCCCCCCAGCGCGCCCTGGCCTCGGCCAGCCGCCGCTGCTCGGCCTCCCGCTCGCGGCGCCGGCCGGCCACTCGCTGCCCGGCATCGGTGGCGGTGGCGACCTGACGGGCACCGGCCCGCTCACAGGCGGCGGCCCGGGCCTCGGCGCGCAGTACCGCTCCCTGGGCCTGATCCCTCTCCGCCTGGGCCGAACGCAGCACGGCCTGCCGCGCGGCCCGAGCCGACTCCAGCTCGGCGAGGCGGGTGTCCGCGGCCTCCCGTCGCCCCAGCAGAGGCAGGCGCGCGGCCTCCCACTGCCGCATGGGCTCGCGGGTGACCACCCTCCTGAGCAGGCCGGGCCTGGCCTCGCCATGGGCGTGGAGGGCGGACTCCGCCACCCGGACGGCCTCCTCGCCCTGGCGGACGGCGGCCTCGGCGTGGTCGAGCCGGGCCCGCTCGGCGGGGACCGCGGCCCGGCGCCGGGCGTACTCCTCACGGTGGCCGGTGAGTTCGGCGGCCAGCCGCTGCTGCTCCTGCCGCAGGAGCAGCAGCGCGCTCCGGGCTCCGGACTCCCTGGTCTCCAGCTCCTCCAGGAGCGCGTCGGGGCCCGCGAGCCGGTCGAGCAGCTCCGCGACCTCCTGCCGCTCCGCGGCCAGCGCACGTACCTGCTCCCGGGCCCGGTCGAAGCGCCGTACGGCCTGCTTCCAGGTCTCCCGCCCCAGCGGCGGCGCCGTGTCCGCCTCCGGACCCGGTCGCGGGGTGTCGCGGGTGGCGGCGGCACGGTGATGGCCGGCCTGGAGCTGCAACAGCTTGTGCAGGCCCAGCACCGGGTCGTCCTGACCCCCGCGCCCCTCCCCGTCCCGCTTCGGTGCGCCGTTGCCCTTGGGCTGCTCACCCCACCAGAAGCGCTGCACGAAGTCGGAGCGGTTGCCGCGCCGTCCCAGCCGTGCCGCGATCGCTCCCCACGCGTCCTCCTCCAGCGCGAGGGTGGCGGGGCCCGCGAGGTACTCGGCGCGGCCGCGCCACGCCTCGCCGACCGACCGTGCGCCGGGGACCTCCAGCGTGACGTTCTCCACCGCCCCGTTGTTGGAGGAGGCGATCACGATCTCGAAGCCGGTGAGCTCCGGGATCAGCGGGTGGATGGCGCGTGCGTAGGTCTTCCCCGCGGTCTCCTCCGTCCGCCAGGTACGCGGCTTCCGGGCGAAGGCGTCCTCCGGCCGGGCCAGCACGGCCAGCCGTTCCGCCCGCTGGACCACCAGGGCCGCGATCAGGTCGCGCAGCATCGTCGTCTTGCCGGTCCCCGGCGGCCCGTTGACCGCGTACAGTCCGCGGCCCTCGTCCTGCCCGAGGCTCGCCATGACGCGGTTGACCGCGAACTGCTGACTGAGTACCAGGGGTTTGCCGGAATCGGCCGGCCACCGCCCGAGCGGCATCCTCGACGGCTGCACGCTCTCCCGTACCACCTCGGGCAGGCTCCGCACGTCGAAGCGGGGCATCGCGTCCAGATCCGCCTCGGCCCGCAGGTAGTCCAGCAGGGCGGTGCCGGCTCCGCCCGCCGCCACGGCGTCGGCGACCTGTTCCAGGTCGTCGGCGTAGAAGCTGTTGAGGAATGCGTCACCGCCGCTCTCGTCCGCGTTCCGGGCCGCGACCTGGTAGCTCTTGACGCGGATGGCGTCGGGCCGGAGCGCCACGGCGACACCGAGTTGCTCGGCCACCCACCGGGTGACGGCCGCCAGGTCGTCCACGTCCAGGACCTTCACACCCACCTCGGACGGCGGCCCCTCCGCCTCGGCCGTGCGCTGCTCGGCCGCGTCCCCCTGCCCGTCACCCTCGTCCTCGCCCGGCCCGGCCGCCGCACCGTCGCCCTGGACCCGTGGGGCCAACCGGGCGGCGGCCGAGTCGATCAGCTCCCCGCCGACCTCCTCGATCACCTTCGCGGCCACCGCCCCCGCGACCGGCCCCAGGCCCGCGCCCGCGGCCCCGGCCACCACCCCCAGCCCGCCCTTCGCCGCGCTGACGACGAGGCGGGACATCACCCCCGCGACCGGCCCGAGCCCCTGCTCCGGTCCACCGGAACCGTCCGGGGACCGCCGCTCGACCTGGACCTTCCCGTCGCCGAGGTCCAGCAGCCGCCCCAGCAGCCGCCCGCTGTCCTCGTCGAACCCGCTCAGCCACCGGTCGCTGTGCGGCCCCGGACTCAAGGTCCGCCCGACCGCCCAGGCGCACGAGGAGAGCGTCACGCTGTCCTTGACCAGCCGCCCGTCCTGGTTCACCGTGAAACAGAGAACGGCGCTCTCGCCACCGTTCCGCCCGTCGAGATCCTGCTCGGAATCGGGCGCCCGGAACGCCTGCAACAAGACGTCCCGCACCTTGTCGACCCTGAAGATCCCCGCGTGGACCGTGTGCCGCCACACCAGGTTCGGCCGGGCCGGGACCCGGCTGACCGCCGACCCGGCCTCCCACGGCAACGGCCGCCCCGCCCCCACGGCGTAGAGGTGCTTCCGGGGATTGACCGACTCGACCTTCGGCGGCGAGAAGTACTCCACAGCCCGCCAGTACCGCAGGATCCGGGCCCGTTCCTGACGCCCCTCCCGCTCCCGCACCCCGGTCCGGCGCCGCCCGCCGCCTCCCATCCGTCCCCCCGTGCTCGCGGATTCGGGGGCACGGTAGCAGAGGGCGGAGGTGCGCACGGGGGCTTCGGGTGGGCGCCTGGAGCGCGCTCGCGAGCGGATGGGACAGATGTCCGCCACTGCGGACGGCCGAGGGACAGCCCGGAAGAGCCGGCCCGTGAGCCTCCGAAGCCCCTGCGGCACGAAGCTGTGCGCGCCCCGGTCGCGGGCGGCCTGGACCATCAGCCGCCGGGCGTGCCCAGGTATGCGTGGGCGGCACGGGACGTCGCCTTGAGTTGCGGATGCTCGCGCGCGATCTCGCGCTGCCGGTCGGCGGGCAGCCCGAGCTCGTGCAGCAGGTTGAGGATCACGACGGCCGTGGTCACTTCCACGACGGCGATCAGTTCCTCGTCGCGGTGGGAGGGGGCTCTGCCCTCGTGCGCCAGGTCGTTGCGGGCCCGGGTGGCCCGCCTCGCCCACCGGGCCACGTCCCCAGGGATGACGACAGGTGACGAGGGGTCAGCCACCCCAGCGCCATCCCAGCACGGGAAAAAACCAGGGGCCCGACCCCGAAGGGTCGGACCCCATCCGACCAGCATGTTCGCCACTTCAGCGACGTGGTGTCATGTCACCCGTCACACGTTGAACCGGAACTCCACCACATCCCCGTCCCGCATCACGTACTCCTTGCCCTCCATGCGGGCCTTGCCGGCTGAGCGGGCCTCGGCGACGGAGCCGGTCTCGACCAGGTCCTCGAAGGAGATGACCTCGGCCTTGATGAAGCCCTTCTGGAAGTCGGTGTGGATGACTCCGGCGGCCTCGGGGGCCGTGGCGCCCTTCTTGATGGTCCAGGCGCGGGTCTCCTTGGGGCCTGCCGTGAGGTAGGTCTGGAGGCCGAGGGTGTTGAAGCCGACGTGGGCGAGGGTGGCGAGGCCCGGTTCCTCCTGGCCGACGGACTGGAGGAGTTCGAGGGCCTCGTCGTCGTCGAGTTCGGCGAGGTCGGCTTCGAGCTTGGCGTTGAGGAAGATCGCCTCGGCGGGGGCGACCAGGGCGCGCTGCTCGGCCTTGAAGGCGTCGTCGGTCAGCTCCTCCTCGTCGACGTTGAAGACGTAGAGGAAGGGCTTGGTGGTGAGGAGGTGGAGGTCGTGGAGGGGCTCGGCCTTCTCGGTGCCCTGGACGACGCCGGCGGCGAAGAGGGTCTGGCCGGTCTCCAGGATCTCCTTGGCCTCCTCGATGGCCTTGACCTTCGGCTGGACGTCCTTCTTGACCCGGGCCTCCTTCGCCAGGCGCGGGAGGACCTTCTCGATGGTCTGGAGGTCGGCGAGGATCAGCTCGGTGTTGATCGTCTCGATGTCACTCTTGGGCGAGATCCTGCCGTCGACGTGGACGACGTTCTCGTCCTTGAAGGCACGGATGACCTGGCAGATGGCGTCGGACTCGCGGATGTTCGCGAGGAACTTGTTGCCCAGGCCCTCGCCCTCGCTGGCGCCGCGCACGATGCCGGCGATGTCGACGAAGTCGACGGTGGCCGGGAGGATCTTGGCCGAGCCGAAGATCTCGGCGAGCTTGGCCAGACGCGGGTCGGGGACGCCGACGACGCCGACGTTCGGCTCGATGGTGGCGAACGGGTAGTTGGCCGCCAGCACGTCGTTCTTGGTCAGGGCGTTGAACAGGGTCGACTTGCCGACATTCGGCAGGCCGACGATTCCGATCGTGAGCGACACGGTGGCGACTTCCCAGGGTGTGGTGTGTGGAGTGGCGTAGTACGGGCGGCGTCCTGCGCCGGACCGGTGGCCCAGTCTACGGCGGCCCGCCGGTGACCGGTCCGGCACCGGGGTGACGGCCGGACGGGCGAAGGGGGTACGCCGTACCGGTTGCCCTGTGCCCGCCAGGTGCGGGCAAGCTCGGCCGAAACGCGTGTTCCTGGTGCGGGTGGGCGCCGGCGGCCCCCTACGTTGGCCCGGTGGAGCAACCCAGCACACCTGCCCAGCAAGCCGGCCGCCCCGCACCCCTGCCCGCGCAGGGCGCCCCCGCCGACACGCGTCCGCCCACGGCTCCGGCGCCCCGCCGGGGTCAGGAGGCGGCGCGTGGCGCCCGGCCGCGTCCCGCCCGTCCCGCTCGCCCGGCGCGGCCCGGCGCCGGTCCGGCCGCGCGTGGCCGGGCCGGAGTCCGGCGGATGCCCAGGCCCCGGCTGACGGGGCTCGGGGCGGGACTGCTGTCGACCGTGGCGATGGTGGTGGCCGGGGGGCTGGCGTGGCTGCTGCCCGCCGGGGCGCAGACCGTGGTGTTCGGTGTGCTGTTCCTGCCGGTCTGCGCGCTGACCGGGCTGTGGGTGCGGCCAGCCGACCTGGCGATGGGACCGGTGGTGGTCCCGCCGGCCTACGCGATCGGTGTCCTGCCGGTGGCCGAGGGCGGCGGGGGCTTCACCGGCCAGGTGATGGGGCTGGTGACGACGCTGGCGCTGAACGCGGGGTGGCTGTACGGCGGGACCCTGGTCGCCGGGGTGATCGTGACCGTACGGAAGGTGCGGCTGATGGGGGCGGCGCGCCGGAAGGGGCGTGCCGAGCGGGCCGCGGGGCGGACGAGGGGTGCCGTCGGCGCTCCCGGCGGGCAGCGGCGGGCGGCCGTCGAGCCCCGCCCCGTCCAGGCGGACGCCGGGCAGCGGGCCCCACGCAGCCACGCGGCCCGGTAGCCGGGAAGTCCCGCGCGCTCGGCCGCCGCACCGCTCAGGCCAGACCTTCCGGTTCGGCCCAGCCCTCGGTGCTCTCCGCCACGGCCAGGACCGGGGCCGCGCCGGCGGCGGAGGCGGCCATCGCCGCTCCGACGATCCCGGCGTTGTTGCGCAGCTCGGCCGGGATCATCTGGGCGCGGACGCCCTCGATGAGCGGCAGGAACTTGTGGGCCTTGCGGCTGATGCCGCCGCCGATGATGAAGAGTTCCGGCGAGAAGAGCATCTCGACGTGGGTCAGGTACTTCTGGACGCGGCGGGCCCAGTGCTCCCAGCTGAGGTCGTGGTCCTCCTTGGCCTTGGTGGAGGCGCGCTTCTCCGCGTCGTGGCCGTGCAGTTCGAGGTGGCCCAGCTCGGTGTTGGGCACGAGGTGGCCGTCGGTGAACAGGGCGCTGCCGATACCCGTGCCGAAGGTGAGCATGATGACGGTTCCGGTGCGGCCCCGGCCTGCGCCCCCGCGCATTTCGGCCACTCCGGCGGCGTCGGCGTCGTTGAGGACGGTGACCGGCAGGCCGTCGAGGCGCTCGGAGAGGAGGGCGGCGGCGTCGACGCCGATCCACGCCTTGTCGACGTTGGCCGCGGTGCGGACGGTCGTGCCTCCGGTGACGACGCCGGGGAAGGTGACGCCGACCGGGCCCCGCCAGTCGAAGTGCCGGACGACCTCGCGGACACCGTCGGCCACGCCGTCCGGGGTGGCCGGCCGCGGGGTGAGGACTTTGTGCCGCTCCTGGGCCAGGTCCCCGCGCTCCAGGTCCACTGGGGCGCCCTTGATGCCGGAACCGCCGATGTCCACGCCGAAGATCTGCATACGGTCCACGGTACGGCGAAACACGCTCCGTCACCGGGTGCCCGGGGCACCCGGTGCGGGTGTGCGCGGTGGGGCGGGTGTTACTCGGCCGTGCCGAGAGCGGCGGCCTCGGCGCGCAGGTCGCGGCGGAGTTCCTTGGGCAGCGAGAAGGTGATGGACTCCTCGGCCGCCTTGACCACCTCGACGTCCGCGAAGCCCCGGGCGCTGAGCCATTCGAGTACGCCCTCGACGAGGACGTCCGGCACCGAGGCGCCGGAGGTGACACCGACCGTGCCGACCCCCTCCAGCCAGGCTTCGTCGATCTCCTCGGCGAAGTCGACCAGGTGGGCGTCGCGGGCGCCGGCGCCGAGGGCGACCTCGACCAGGCGCACCGAGTTGGAGGAGTTCTTGGAGCCGACGACGATGACGAGGTCGGCCTCGGCGCCCATCTGCTTGACGGCGATCTGGCGGTTCTGGGTGGCGTAGCAGATGTCGTCGCTCGGCGGGGAGACGAGCTTCGGGAACTTCTCCTTGAGCCGGTCGACGGTCTCCATGGTCTCGTCCACGGAGAGGGTGGTCTGGGAGAGCCAGACGACCTTGGAGTCGTCGCGGACCTCGACGTTCGCCACGTCCTCGGGGCCGTCGACCAGGGTGATGTGGTCGGGGGCCTCGCCGGAGGTGCCGATGACCTCCTCGTGACCCTCGTGACCGATGAGGAGGATGTCGTAGTCGTCCTGGGCGAACCGGACGGCTTCCTTGTGGACCTTGGTGACGAGCGGGCAGGTCGCGTCGATGGTGGCGAGCTTGCGTTCGGCGGCCTCGGCGTGGACGGTCGGGGCGACCCCGTGCGCGGAGAACATCACGATCGAGCCCTCGGGGACCTCGGCGGTCTCCTCGACGAAGATCGCGCCCTTCCGCTCCAGGGTCTGGACGACGTACTTGTTGTGCACGATCTCGTGCCGCACGTAGATCGGGGAGCCGTACTGCTCCAGGGCCTTCTCGACGGCGATCACGGCACGGTCCACACCCGCGCAGTACCCCCGGGGAGCGGCGAGCAGGACACGCTTGGCGGTGGGCGACGGGCTGGGCGTAGCAGTCATGGACCCATCGTAAGGCCGTGTCGGACGGCCCGGCGGGCGCCCCGGCGGTGAGACTGGTGCCGGTGGAGGAGGGGGTTCCAGCCCGTGCGCCGGGGCGTGCGGGGCAGCCAGGCGAAAGGCGTGCGGCCCGATGGCGAGTGCGGACGGCGGAAGCGGAGCGGGTGCGGCGGGCGCGTCGGCCGGGACGGAGCGCGACGGACTGCGGCGGACACTGGGCTTCCGCGACCTGGTGGTGTACGGCCTGCTCTTCATCGCGCCGATGGCGCCGGTCGGCGTGTACGGGGCGCTGGACGCCCGGTCGCACGGCGCGGTGGCCCTCGTCTACCTGTGCGCCACGGTGGCGATGGCGTTCACCGCCTACAGCTACGCCCAGATGGTGCGGGTGGTGCCGCGCGCCGGGTCGGTCTTCGCCTACGCGCGGGCCGGGCTCGGCAGGGGTACGGGGTTCATCGCCGGCTGGATGGCGATGCTCGACTACCTGCTGATCCCGGCGGTGGCGTACCTCTTCTCCGGCATCGCGATGAACGCGCTGGTGCCGGCGGTCCCCTCGTGGGTCTGGACGGCGCTGGCGGTGGTCGTGACGACGCTGCTCAACCTGTGGGGGGTGCGGGCGGCGGCGCGGGTCGGCTTCGCGGTGCTGGCGATGGAGGTCGCGGTGCTGCTCGTCTTCGTGGCGGCGGCCGTGGTGGTGCTGGTCCAGGACGGCGCGGCGCGGGACTGGTGGTCGCCGCTGACCGGGGACGGGACGCAGGGCGGGTTCTCGCTGGGCGCCGTGCTGGGCGCGGTCTCGGTGGCGGTCCTGTCGTACCTCGGGTTCGACGCCATCGCCTCGTTCGCCGAGGAGGTCACCGGGGGCTCGCGGCGGGTGGCGCGGGCCGTGCTGCTCTGCCTGGTGCTGGCGGGGACGCTGTTCGTGGTGCAGACGTACCTGGTGGCGCTGTTGGAGCCGGTCACCTCCGCGGAGCTGGCGGACCGGCCGGAGCAGCAGGGCTCGGCCTTCTACGACGCGGTGGACGCCTCGGTGGGGACCTGGCTGCACGACCTGGTGGCGGTGAGCAAGGCGATCGGGGCGGCCTTCGCGGCGCTGGCGGGGCAGGCGGCGGCGGGCCGGCTGCTGTTCGCGATGGCGCGGGAGCGGCGGCTGCCGAAGGCGCTGGCGCGGACCGATTCCGGGGTGCCGAGGGTGGCGCTGCTGAGCGCGGCGTTGGTGACGATGGTGGCGGCGGTGTGGGCGGCGGACCAGGCGGAGGGGCTGGACCACCTGGTCTCGGTGGTGGACATCGGCGCGCTGACCGCCTTCACGCTGCTGCACGCCTCGGTCGTGGGGTGGTTCGTGGTGAAGCGCGGCGGCGGGCCGGTGAGCTGGTGGCGGCACCTGCTGCTGCCGGTGCTGGGCGCGGCGGTGACGATCGCGGTGATCGTCGAGGCGTCGGGGGCGGCGCAGGTGGTGGGTCTGGTGTGGCTGGCGGTCGGCCTGGTGGTGCTGTTCGTGCAGCGGGGACGCGGGATCGAGGGGTAGGGGTGTCCTCGCCCCGGCCCTGGACCGGACCGTCCTGTCCCTGGACCGGACCGTCCTGCTCCCGGCCGCGGTGTCGGTGGCGGCCGTTACGCTCGGGCGCATGGGTGTCAATACGTCTGCGGACGCGCCGCTGCCCGTCGGAGCCGTCTCCCGGCTGATCGGGGGCTGGATCGACCGGCTGGGCGCGGTCTGGGTCGAGGGGCAGATCACGCAGCTCTCACGGCGGCCGGGGGCGGGCGTGGTCTTCCTGACGCTCCGCGACCCCGCGCACGACATCTCGGTGGGCGTGACCTGCTACCGCAAGGTCTTCGACGCGGTGGCCGACGTGGTCACCGAGGGCGCCCGCGTCGTGGTCCACGCCAAGCCCGAGTGGTACGCGCCGCGGGGGCAGTTGTCGCTGCGGGCCGCCGAGATCCGCCCGGTCGGCGTGGGTGAGCTGCTGGTCCGGCTGGAGCAGCGGCGCAAGGCGCTGGCGGCGGAGGGTCTGTTCGCGCTGGAGCGCAAGCGGCCGCTGCCCTTCCTGCCGCAGCTGATCGGCCTGGTCTGCGGCCGCGCCTCGGCCGCGGAGCGGGACGTCCTGGAGAACGCCCGGCACCGCTGGCCCGCCGTCCGCTTCGAGGTGCGCAACGTGGCGGTGCAGGGCGTGCACGCGGTGGCGCAGGTCACCGGTGCGGTCCGCGAGCTGGACGCCCACCCGGAGGTCGACGTCATCGTGGTGGCGCGCGGCGGCGGCAGTGTGGAGGACCTGCTGCCCTTCTCCGACGAGGAGCTGATCCGCGCGGTCTCCGGCTGCCGGACCCCGGTGGTCTCCGCGATCGGCCACGAGCCGGACACCCCGCTGCTGGACCTGGTGGCGGACCTGCGCGCCTCGACGCCGACCGACGCCGCCAAGAAGGTCGTCCCGGACGTCGGCGAGGAGCACGAGCGGGTACGCCAGCTCCGCGACCGGGCCCGCCGCGCCGCACACGGCCTGGTCGACCGCGAGGAGCGCGGCCTCGCCCACGCACTGGCCCGCCCCTCGATACAGGACCCGTACCGCATGGTCGAGGAGCGCGAGGAGCGGGTGTCGGCCCTGCTGGGCCGCTCCCGGCGCACCCTCGGCCACCTCCTGGACCGCGCCGACTCCGAGCTGGCCCACACCCGCGCCCGGGTCGTGGCCCTCTCCCCCGCGGCGACGCTGGAGCGGGGGTACGCGGTCCTCCAGACGGCCGAGGGCGCCGTGGTGCGGGCTCCGGCCGAGGTGGCGTACGGCGCGGAGCTGCGGGCCAGGGTCGCGGAGGGCGAGCTGGTGGTGCGCAGGGTCGAGGGTGCCGAGGAGGCGGCCGGGGACGCCGCGGGGTGAGCCGGGGCCGGCGGGGTGCGCCGCCGGGCCGGAAGACGGCGGGCGGGTCCGCCGGGGCAGGGACACGACAGGCCGCGAGGCCACCGAGACGACGACGGGCCGGCCGAGCGCCGGGCCGGGAGAAGGACCACACGATGACCACGACACCCACCACCGGCGAGGCGGCGCTCGGCTACGAGCAGGCGCGGGACGAGCTGATCGAGGTGGTCCGCAAGCTGGAGGCCGGCGGCACCACGCTGGAGGAGTCGCTGGCGCTCTGGGAGCGCGGCGAGGAGCTGGCGAAGGTCTGCCGCCGCTGGCTGGACGGCGCCCGCGCCCGTCTGGACGCGGCCCTGGCCGAGGAGGCGGCCGAGGAGGGCGAGGCGGAGTGAGGCTCCGGCGGGCCTTGATCACCAAGCGCGGGTAAAAGGCCAGCTCATACGCGCAGAGGGGAAGGCGGGCAAGGGCAGTGCCGAGTGAGCCCCCTCACAGCCCCCCAGCTTTTGTTGAAGTTTAAACGTCCGCATCGTACGGTCGGTCACGCACGTCACCGCACCACACGAAGAGGTTCCCCACGCATGTCTCTCGTCCTTGACTCCGCCGCACAGGACCTGCTGTTCCGCGAAGCCCGCACCG
Source organism: Streptomyces diastaticus subsp. diastaticus (assembly GCF_011170125.1). NCBI lineage: Bacteria > Bacillati > Actinomycetota > Actinomycetes > Kitasatosporales > Streptomycetaceae > Streptomyces > Streptomyces diastaticus. The sequence goes on from NZ_BLLN01000001.1 coordinate 109,007, forward strand.
CGAACACCTTCACCGACGAGCCGGTGACCGATGAGCAGGTCCAGGCCATCTACGACCTGGTCAAGTACGGCCCGACCGCGTTCAACCAGAACCCGCTGCGCATCACCCTGGTCCGCTCGCCCGAGGCCCGGGAGCGCCTGGTCCGGCACATGGCCGAGGGCAACCGCCCGAAGACCGCCACGGCCCCGCTGGTCGCCATCCTCTCGACGGACCACGAGTTCCACGAGGAGCTCCCCAAGCTGATGCCGCACGCCCCGGGCCTCGCCGAGACCTTCTTCTCCGAGCGCCCCGTCCGTGAGGCCGCCGGCTCCCTGAACGCCGCCCTCCAGGCCGGCTACTTCATCGTCGGTGTCCGCGCCGCCGGTCTGGCCGCGGGCCCGATGACCGGATTCGACTTCGACGGCGTCCAGAAGGAGTTCCTCGACGCCGACCACACCCCGCTGATGGTCGTCAACATCGGCAAGCCCGGCGAGGACGCCTGGTTCCCGCGCTCCCCCCGCCTGGCGTACGACGAGGTCGTCACCACGGTCTGACCTCTCCGGCTCGGCGCGCTTCGCCCGCTCGCCCACCCGGCACGCGAAAGGCTCCGCACCCCCTCCGGGGTGCGGAGCCTTTCGCGTGGCCGTTTCCGTGCCCGCGTCCGCGCGGGCGGGGTCAGGAGGCCCGGCCCTCCGCATCCTCCGGCGGGGCCGTCTCCAGGGCGGCCGCGACCTTGCTGAGCTGGCCGATGGAGGCGCTGCCGGTGACGACCGTGGTGGCGTCGCCGTCCTGGCGGACCAGGGCGTCGTACCGCTCACCCTCGTACCGCTTCCACGGCTCGCCCTTGATGGTCTGGGTGATCTCGGTGGCCTCCGCGTTCTGCGTGGCCTCCTTGATGAAGCGCTCCGGCTTGTCCACCGACTGCTCCACCCCGACGTACTTGCCGTCCGGGGTGTGGAGGCCGAGGTGCCAGCGCTCGCCGTCGTCGCCCTTGTAGCGCACGGTGGTCGCACGCCAGTCGTCCGGCAGTCCGACCGGGGCCGCGATCGGGTACGAGGCCGCGCGCCGGGCGGTGCTCAGCTCGACGTCGTAGCTGATCGCCTCCGGGGGCCTCTCGGTCCCGTCGTGCGGGATGAAGACGTAGATCCCCGCGACCACGATGCCGATGGCGGCCATCGAGAGGATCATGTCCTTGACCGTCTGCTTGCCTTTCATACCTGCCACGGGACCATCGTCGCAGGTGCTCCGGACCACCCCTCCCCCACCCCGACCAACCCGCCCTGAGCAGCGGTTTCCGGACTTCACCGGTAGGAAGACCGGACGATCTGCTCATCCGTGCCCCGGTCTGCTCATATTGTCGGCCTACCGATAGAGTCCGTTCATCACCCTCATCCGGCCGTCGTCGTACAGAAAGGTGCGCCCGATGACCGAGCACCATCTGCCCGCCCCCCTCGAGGTCTCTCCGGAGGCCCCCGACCGCAACCTCGCGCTGGAACTCGTACGGGTCACCGAGGCCGCCGCCATGGCCGCCGGCCGCTGGGTCGGCCGCGGTGAGAAGAACGGCGCCGACGGCGCGGCCGTGAAGGCCATGCGCACCCTCGTCTCCACCGTCTCGATGAACGGCGTCGTCGTCATCGGCGAGGGCGAGAAGGACGAAGCCCCGATGCTCTTCAACGGGGAGCGGATCGGCGACGGCACCGGCGCCGAGTGCGACATCGCCGTCGACCCGATCGACGGCACCTCGCTCACCGCCAAGGGCCAGCCGAACGCCGTCGCGGTGCTGGCCGCCGCCGACCGCGGCACGATGTTCGACCCGTCGGCCGTCTTCTACATGGACAAGCTGGTCACCGGACCGGCCGCCGCCGACTACGTGGACATCGACGCGCCCGTCCCGGTCAACATCCGCCGGGTCGCCAAGGCCAAGGGCGCGACGCCCGAGGACGTCACCGTGGTCATCCTGGACCGGCCGCGCCACGAGGGGATCATGCGGGAGATCCGGGAGACGGGCGCCCGGATCAAGCTGATCTCCGACGGTGACGTGGCGGGCTCGGTCATGGCGGTGCGCGAGGGCAGCGGCGTCGACATGCTGCTCGGCATCGGCGGCACCCCCGAGGGCATCATCTCGGCCTGCGCCATCAAGTGCCTCGGCGGCACCATCCAGGGCAAGCTCTGGCCCAAGGACGACGAGGAACGCGCCCGCGCCCTGGAGGCCGGGCACGACCTGGACCGGGTGCTGTCCACCGACGACCTGGTCAGTGGTGAGAACGTGTTCTTCGTGGCCACCGGCATCACCGACGGCGAGCTGCTGCCGGGCGTGCGCTACAGCGCCGGCTCGGCCACCACCTCCTCGCTGGTGATGCGCTCCAAGTCGGGCACGATCCGCCGCATCGACTCCACCCACCGCCTCTCCAAGCTGCGCGCCTACAGCGCGGTGGACTTCGACCGGGCGAAGTAGCACCCGGGCCCGGGAGCGCCATGTGCGGTGGCGCCCGGAGACCCGGCCCGTGCGGACATGCCGAAGGGGCGCCCCCCGGCCGGAGGGGCGCCCCTTCGGTGCGGGCGTCAGCCCGCGGCGGCTATCGGGCCCGGGGCGAGGTCGAGGTCGCGGCGCCTGCGGCGGGCCAGGACCACGCGGCGCTCGGCGGCGGTGAGGCCGCCCCAGACGCCGTACGGCTCGGGCTGGAGCAGGGCGTGCTCGCGGCACTGGATCATGACGGGACACTGGGCGCAGACCCGCTTGGCGGCCTCCTCGCGGGCGAGGCGGGCCGCGGTGGGCTCTTTGGAGGGGGCGAAGAAGAGGCCCGCTTCGTCCCGGCGGCAGACGGCGTCCGAATGCCATGGGGTGTCCTGATCGCGTTCCCGCACGGGCACCCGCTGGGGCGGCACGGTGGCGACCAGGGACTGACGCGGCGGATGCTGCACGGTCTACTCCTGACGACGGCTTCGCGAGCGAGCGGCGATGCCCCAAGCAATACCCGCTGTGCGCGGGCCTATGCACTGCGTTGGCACGCACCGCCGTCAGGACGTACCGGACCGCTCACCGGACACCGCGACCGGCCGCCGGACTCAACCGCCCAGATGCTTGCGCAACTTGTGGTGCAGATCGCGCAGGACCGAGCCGCGCTTCGGCTTGGCCTCGACGTTCCCGAGGACGGCCATGCCGCTGATCTGCACGACCGGGGCGCCTGGCTCACCGGACTCCAGGTGGTCGACCTCGAAGTTTCCGAGGATGCCGCCGCCCGACCCGCGCAGGGTGACGTTCTCGGGGACCGTCACCTCGACGTTCCCGAAGACGGAGAACGCCTTGACGACGATGTGCTGGTGCTCGAACAGGGCCTCGCTGAGGTCGATCTCGACGTTCCCGAAGACCGCGTACGCGTGGGTGCGGCGGCCGGGGCGCCAGCGGCCCTTGCGGACGGCGCTGGAGAAGACGGCCACGAGGTTCTCGTCCGGCTCCGCCGGGACCGCGCCCGGTCCGGCGGCGGGGGCCTGGGCGGGCCGCGCCCCGGGCAAGTCCCGCACGAGCGGCTCCAGTTCGCCCAGAGTGCGGGCGGCGTAGACCGCGTCGATGCGCTCGGAGTGCTCCTCGGCCGTCAGGCGGCCCTCGGCGAGCGCGTCGCGCAGGAGATCGGCGATGCGGTCGCGGTCGGCGTCGGAGGCGCGCAGCTCCGCTTCCGCCGTGACCGGGGCGGGGGGCGGCGGGGTCGCTTCGGGTGAGCTCTGGGGCTGCTTCTGGAGGTCCACCCCGCCAGGGTACCCAGACGCGATAGATCGCGACCAGGGGCGGCGCCGGGCCAATCCGGCCGAACTGGCCCCGGCGCAAGGGCCGCTCGCCCGGGATGGCCCGCCGCCGCCCGGTGTCAGGGCTTCGCGCACTCCGGCGGCTGGGGCTTGCGCGGCTGCGGCTTGTTCTTCATGAGTCCGGCCAGGTGCTCCTCGTACATCTCCTCCCAGCCGCTTCCGGTGAGGATGTCCTGGAGTCCCTCGCAGACCTTGTGCTTCAGGGTCCCGTCGCCGAGCCGCATCGCGACGCCGTAGCCCTCCGTCCCCCGGCCGTTCTCCAGGAGCTTGAGCTTGCCGGGGCGGTCGTTGGCGTACCCGGCGAGAAGGACGTCGTCCGAGGCGACCGCGTACACGTCGGACTTCGGGTCCAGCAGTTCGTCCACGCACTCCTGGTACGTGGCGGGCTGCCACTTGCGCATGGTGAAGCCCTGCTTGGTCAGGTCCTGTTCGTACGTCGACCCCTGGGCGGTGCACACCTCGACCTTGTTCACCTTCAGGTCGAGCGGGCTGTCGAGGTCGTACATCCTGGACTTCTCCCGGACGAGGAAGCTGCGGCCCGCCTTGTAGTACGGGCCGGCGAAGTCGACGCCCTCCTTCTCCTTGCGGCCGTCGGTGATGCTGTACGAGGCGACGACCAGGTCCACGTCGCCGTTGGCCAGTTTGCTGCTCCGGTTGTCCGTGGTCACCTGTCGGAGGACGACCTCGTCCTCGCCGTAGCCGAGGTGATCGGCGACGGCGTGGGCCATGGCGACGTCGAAGCCCTCGTAGGCGTCGGCCTTCTTGTCGTACAGGCTCAGTCCGGGCTGGTCGGTCTTGACGCCGATCCGCAGGTCGGGGTGGTCCTTCCGCCACTGCGCCCACTGCTGCCCGGCGGCGTTGCCGGCCGCCCCCTCGCCGCCGCCTCCCGGCGGACCGGCCTGGTCGTCCCCGCCGGCGTTGCGCGCGAGGAACCAGCCGCCGCCGGCCAGCAGGGCGGCGGCCACCACGGCCGCCACCGCTTTCAGACCCCGGGCCCCGCCCGCCTTCGCCTCCGGCGCCGCCGACGGCTGCCCGGGAGCGGGCGGGACCGGGGCCGGGGCGGACTCCGCGGACTCCGGCGCGGGGCCGTCGGCCGCCTGGGTGGGGCGCGCGGCCACGGCGGCGTGCGGCGCGGCGGGGTCGTCCTGGAGGACCTCTCGGAGCATCGCCTCGGCCGAGGCCGCGTCCAGCCGCTCGGCCGGATCGGTGATCAGCAGCCCCTGGATGACCGGGGCGAGCGGACCGGCGTACCGGATGACGGGGTCGGGGGACTGCCGGATGTTCTCCTGGACCTCCCACACCTCCTGGCCGCCGAAGGGCACCCGCCCCTCGGCCATCTCGTAGAGGGTGACGCCCAGCGCCCACAGGTCGGAGGCGGGCGTGGGGCCTGGGGACGCGGGGGCGAACAGCTCGGGCGCCAGGTACGGGGGTGTGCCGATGACACTGCCGTGCCGGGTCACCCGGTCCGCGCCGGTGAAGGTGGCGATGCCGAAGTCCACCAGGATCGCCAGGCCGTCCTCGCGGACGAGGACGTTGCCCGGCTTCACGTCGCGGTGCAGGACCGAGGCCCGGTGGACCGCCCGCAGGCCCTGGACGATCTGGAGGCCGATGTCGGCGGCCCGGGGCACCCCCAGGACCCGCTCAGCGCGCAGCAGGTCGGCGAGGGACCGCGCCTCCAGCAGCTTCATCACGATCCAGACCTGGTTGTCCGTCTCGACCTGGTCGTGGACGGTCACCACGTTCTGGTGCTCGATCTTGGCGATGGCCTCCGCCTCGCGCCGGGCCCGCTGCATCGCCGTCTGCTGGGTCTCGGCGGCCATCGCGGTGCGGTCGAGGAGCCCCTTCACGGCGACGTACCGCCGCAGCCGCCGGTCGTACGCCTTCCAGACCTCGCCCATCCCGCCGCTGCCGACCGGCTCCAGCAGCTCGTAGCGGTCGTCGATCACGGTGTGGCGGGCCGGCGGACCGGGCGCCGGCCCGCCGCCGGGCTGGTTGGATCTGCCTTCGCCGTGCATACGACCCCCCTGTGCGCTTCATGGACCCCGCCAGATTAGACGGCCCGTCACGCTTCCGAGGCGTGAGCGGACGGGCGGTTTCCCGGCGGCCGGCCGGAGCGGCCCCCTCCGGTCCCGCCGCCGGGGCCCGCCCCCACTGAGCCTTACCTCACAGGACCGGTGTCCGCGGTGCGTCTTACGCTGGTGAGCGCTGCCCGAGGGAGGACAGCCTGCGACCCCTGAGTGAGGAATGGGCGAAATGCCGGAGTTTGCGTACACCGATCTGCTGCCGACCGGGGAGGACACCACGCCCTACCGGCTGGTCACCTCCGAGGGCGTCTCCACCTTCCAGGCCGACGGGCGCACCTTCCTCAAGGTCGAACCGGAGGCGCTGCGCAAGCTCGCCGCCGAGGCGATCAAGGACATCCAGCACTACCTGCGCCCGGCCCACCTCGCCCAGCTCCGCAAGATCATCGACGACCCCGAGGCGTCCTCCAACGACAAGTTCGTCGCCCTGGACCTGCTGAAGAACGCCAACATCGCCGCCGCCGGCGTCCTGCCCATGTGCCAGGACACCGGCACCGCGATCGTCATGGGCAAGCGCGGCCAGCACGTCCTCACCGAGGGCGGCGACGAGACGGCCCTCTCGCGCGGCATCTACGACGCGTACACCCGGCTCAACCTGCGCTACTCCCAGATGGCCCCGCTGACCATGTGGGACGAGAAGAACACCGGCTCGAACCTGCCCGCGCAGATCGAGCTGTACGCGACCGACGGCGACGCCTACAAGTTCCTCTTCATGGCCAAGGGCGGCGGCTCGGCCAACAAGTCCTTCCTGTACCAGGAGACCAAGGCCGTCCTCAACGAGTCCTCCATGATGAAGTTCCTGGAGGAGAAGATCCGCTCGCTCGGCACGGCCGCCTGCCCGCCGTACCACCTGGCGATCGTGGTCGGCGGCACCTCGGCCGAGTTCGCGCTCAAGACCGCCAAGTACGCCTCCGCGCACTACCTGGACGAGCTGCCCGCCGAGGGCTCCGAGCTGGGCAACGGCTTCCGGGACAAGGAGCTGGAGGAGAAGGTCTTCGAGCTGACGCAGAAGATCGGCATCGGCGCGCAGTTCGGCGGCAAGTACTTCTGCCACGACGTGCGCGTGGTCCGGCTGCCGCGCCACGGCGCCTCCTGCCCGGTCGCCATCGCCGTCTCCTGCTCGGCCGACCGCCAGGCCGTCGCCAAGATCACCGCCGAGGGCGTCTTCCTGGAGCAGCTGGAGACCGACCCGGCCCGCTTCCTCCCGGAGACCACCGAGGAGCACCTCGACGAGTCGGGCGACGTCGTCAAGATCGACCTCAACCGCCCGATGGACGAGATCCTGGCCGAGCTGACCAAGTACCCGGTCAAGACGCGTCTCTCGCTGACCGGCCCGCTGGTCGTCGCCCGCGACATCGCCCACGCCAAGATCAAGGAGCGGCTGGACGCGGGCCAGGGCATGCCGCAGTACCTCAAGGACCACCCGGTCTACTACGCCGGCCCCGCCAAGACCCCCGAGGGCTACGCCTCCGGCTCCTTCGGCCCGACCACGGCCGGGCGGATGGACTCCTACGTCGAGCAGTTCCAGGCGGCGGGCGGCTCCAAGGTGATGCTGGCCAAGGGCAACCGATCCCGCCAGGTCACCGAGGCCTGCGACGCCCACGGCGGCTTCTACCTCGGTTCCATCGGCGGCCCCGCCGCCCGCCTCGCCCAGGACTGCATCAAGAAGGTCGAGGTCCTGGAGTACGAGGAGCTGGGCATGGAGGCCGTCTGGCGCATCGAGGTCGAGGACTTCCCCGCCTTCGTCGTCGTCGACGACAAGGGCAACGACTTCTTCACCGAGCCGGCGCCCTCGCCGACCTTCACCTCGATTCCGGTGCGGGGGCCGGGGCTGGCCTGACCCACCCGTGACAGACACCCGGCGCACCCCGCGCGACTCCCTGTTCGCCCGTGAGGTTCCCCGGCTCACCTGGGTGCGTCCGGTGCCGGGCCGCCTGGCCTGCGGGCGCGTGACGCTGCCCGGGGGCGAGGCGGCCTCCGTCGTCCGCGCCCCGGCGGCCGGGCCCTCCTTCGCGGCCCGGCTGCACGGCGCGGAGGACTGGTTCCTGTTGCGCGGCGGCGCCGAACTGGGCCGCGTGGAACGGGTCCGCCCGCCGTGGCAGGCGCTGCTCGCCGACGTACGCGCGGGCGTGGACGGGCACACCGGCGGCGGCCCGGTCCGGATCACCGGGCACCGGGCCTGGCGTAAGCGGCTCCGGGGTGTCGAGGTGCGGCACGCCGACGGCACCTCCTGGTGGTTCCGGCTGCGGGACGGCGTGGTGCTGGTGGACGAAGCGGGCCTGCCCCTCGCCGTACGCGGGTCCGGTGGCTGGTCGCTGCCCGGGGCGCCCCTCGCCCCCGAGGACGAGGCGGCCGTCGCCTTCGCCCTCGCCTTCCACGAGGCGGCCGGGCTCGCGGACTTCCTCGTCCATCCCGTGCGGCGGTTCCTCGACCACGTGCTGGTGGCGCTGGTCTCCTCGCTCTCGCCCTGACGGGCCGGCGCCCGCCCCCTGCCGTACGGGGACGGGCGCCGGACGGACGAGGGCTACGCCAGACTCTGCGCGGCCGAGCCGTCGCAGTTCTGGAGGCGGGCCGGGGCGTCCTTGGCGGGCAGGGTGACGCAGAGGTTCTGGGCGGCGGTGGGGCGCAGGGTGGTACCGGTGCGGGTGAACTTCTGGTTGGGCTGGCCGGCGCAGTCGTAGAGGACGAGGGCGCGGCCCGCGCGGTAGTCGGCGCCGGGGACGTCGAGGCAGCGGTCGTGGGTGGCCTCGATGTGCACGCTGCCGGTGTCGGGGCTCAGCCACCAGCCCTGGTTGCGGGTACCGGCGCAGTCCCAGCCGATCAGGGCGGTGTCGTTGAGGGTGGCGCCGCTCTTGGCGTCGAGGCAGACGCCGGTGCCGGCGCGCAGCGGCTCGAAGGCGTCGTCCCAGGCGCCGGCGCGCAGGACGGCCTGGCCGGTGGAGCCGGGGTCGGCGCAGCTCGCCTCGCGCAGGCCGGTGCCGTGCAGGGCGCTGAGGCAGGCGGCGAAGGCGGCGTGGCCGCGGCCGTTGGGGTGGAAGGACTGGCGGACGGAGTTGGCGTCCGGCGGGAAGGGGTTCGAGAGGTCGACGGTCAGGCCGCGGACCCAGGTGTTGTCGGTGCAGACCTCATGGCCCTGGAAGAGGCGGGAGCCGTCGAGGTAGGTGGCGCCGGCCTGCCGGGCGGCGGTGCGCAGCCCCTTCTGGAAGGCGGGCACGGCGGTGTCGCGGCCCCAGCGGGCGTCCGCGTCGTACCCCACGCAGCCGCCGGGGAGCTTGCCGGGGAACTTGGGGTTGTCGCGGAAGTCCGGGGTGATGGGGCTGGAGTAGCTCATCAGGACGAGTTCGTAGGAGCCGTCCGCGTAGCCGGCGTCGGCCATGACCTTCCTGAGGTCGCCGAGGGTGGCGGTGACCTTGGGGATCAGGCCGTCGACGCGGCCCTGCCAGCCGGGGTCGTACTTGGGGTTGCAGGCGCCCTGGAGGAGCAGGTAGCGGGTGACGCAGTCGGTCATGACGGGGCCGAACTGGAGGTCGTCGTTGGCTCCGGCGACCACCAGGACCTGCTTGATCCGGGTGTTGCGGGCCTTGATCGCGAGGCTGTCGCTCTGGACCAGTTCGTCGGCGTACTGGCGGGTGCCGCCGATGCGGATGTTGGTGGAGTTGGCGCCGGAGCAGGAGACGTTGTACGTGACGTCGGCAGGGATGCTGGTCCGGTGGACGGCGGCGTCCTTGGAACGGTGGCACCAGTTGGTGGGCCCGTCGGTGCCCGGTTCGTAGTTGCCGACGCCCTCGCCGGAGATCTGGCTGTCGCCGAGCGAGATCAGGGAGGTCTTGCGCTGGTCGAGGGGGCGTTCGGCCGGGTCGCCGTAGAGCGCGGTGGCCTCGGCGGCGCGGACCGCCTCCAGCTCGGCGGGGAGCGGGGCGGCGGACGAGGCGGCGGGGGCGGCGCTCGCGGTCGCCGGGGTGAGCAGGGCGGCGAGGACGGCCGCGGAGGCGGCGAGGGCGGCGGCCGCGCGGCGTGGTCCGCGGAGTGCGTACGGCTCTCGGGCGGTGCTGGTGCGCTTCATGGCGTCTCCAGGGGGCACGTGTGGCCCGTGCGGGGTGTCCGTGCCGGACATCCCCCACGGGTCCGGTGACGTTGCGGGTACCGGTGCTACCGAGGGTTTTTACTGGTCGGTAGAGGTGAGGGGAATACGCAGAACCAGACAATCGCTCAACTTCTCGGCGGGCCCCGCGCGCCAGAGGTCCTTTCCCGCCCCCGGCGCCTCCCCTCGCCCGCCGGTTTTCGGAAGGTAGGACGACATGACGAGTGACGCTTCCCGCACGGACGCGACGGCCGGCGGCTTCCGGGTCGAGCACGACTCGATGGGCGAGGTGCACGTCCCGGCCGAGGCCAAGTGGCGGGCGCAGACGCAGCGCGCCGTGGAGAACTTCCCCGTCTCCGGGCAGCGCCTGGAGCGGGCCCACATCGAGGCGCTGGCCCGGATCAAGGGCGCGGCGGCCACGGTCAACGCCCGGCTCGGGGTGCTGGACGAGGAGGTCGCGCGGGCCGTCGCGTCGGCGGCCGAGGAGGTGGCCGGAGGCCGGTGGGACGCGGAGTTCCCGGTGGACGTCTTCCAGACCGGCTCGGGCACCTCGTCCAACATGAACATGAACGAGGTGCTGGCGACCCTGGCCACCGAGCGCCTCGGCCGCCCGGTCCACCCCAACGACCACGTCAACGCCTCGCAGTCGTCCAACGACGTCTTCCCCTCCTCGATCCACATCGCCGCCACCGCCGCCGTCACCCGCGACCTGATCCCCGCCCTGGAGCACCTGGCGGCGGCGCTGGGGCGCAAGGCGGCGGAGTTCGCGGACGTGGTGAAGTCCGGCCGCACCCACCTGATGGACGCCACGCCGGTCACCCTCGGCCAGGAGTTCGGCGGGTACGCCGCGCAGGTGTCGTACGGCGTGGAACGACTGCGGGCCTCGCTGCCGCGACTGGCCGAACTGCCGCTGGGCGGGACGGCCGTGGGCACCGGGATCAACACGCCGGCCGGGTTCTCGGCCGCGGTGATCGCCGAGGTGGCGCGGGCCACCGGCCTCGAACTGACCGAGGCGCGCGACCACTTCGAGGCGCAGGGTGCCCGGGACGGCGTGGTGGAGACCAGCGGGCAGTTGCGGACGATCGCGGTCGGCCTCACCAAGATCGCCAACGACCTGCGGTGGATGGCCTCCGGCCCGCGCACCGGCCTGGCCGAGATCCGGTTGCCCGACCTCCAGCCGGGCTCCTCGATCATGCCTGGCAAGGTCAACCCGGTGGTCCCGGAGGCGGTGCTGATGGTGGCGGCCCAGGTGACCGGCAACGACGCGACGGTCGCCACGGCCGGCGCGGCCGGCAACTTCGAACTGAACGTGATGCTCCCGGTCATCGCCAAGAACGTGCTGGAGTCGATCCGGCTGCTGGCCAACGTCTCCCGGTTGCTGGCCGACCGCACCGTGGACGGCGTCACGGCCGACGCCGAACGCGCCCGCGAGTACGCCGAGTCCTCCCCGTCGGTGGTCACCCCGCTCAACAAGTACCTCGGCTACGAGGAGGCGGCCAAGGTCGCCAAGCGCTCGCTGGCCGAGCGCCGCACCATCCGCGAGGTGGTCCTCGACGGGGGGTACGTGGAGCGCGGCGACCTGACGCTGGAACAACTCGACGAGGCGCTCGACGTGCTGCGGATGACCCGGCCCTGACCTGCGGCGGGACGGTGGGGGCTGCCCGCCGGACGGGCCCGCGGCGCACCGGCGGGTGCGCCGCGCGCCCGTCCGGACGGCGGGACACCGCCTAATATCTGGCCATGGCAGAGACGGAGAGCGCGACAGGCGGTGCGGCGGCGCGGGGCGGGCGGTGGGCGCCGGGCACCCCGATCCTGTGGCGGTACCGGGAGAACGCCGGGGAGCGGTTCCACATCTGCCGCCCGGTCACGGTGGTCCGCGACACCCCCGACCTGCTCGCCGTGTGGATGGCGCCGGGCACCGAGGTGGTCCGCCCGGTCCTCGCCGACGGAACCCCCCTGCACCGCGAGCCGCTGCGGACGCGGTACACCAAGCCCCGCGCTGTCCGCCGGGACCACTGGTTCGGCACCGGCGTGCTGAAGCTGGCCCGCCCCGGCGAGCCGTGGTCGGTGTGGCTCTTCTGGGAACCCGGCTGGCGGTTCAAGAACTGGTACGTCAATCTGGAGCAGCCGCTGGAGAGGTGGTCCGAGGGCGTCGACTCCCAGGACCACTTCCTGGACATCGCGGTGGCCCCGGACCGCAGTTGGCGGTGGCTGGACGAGGACGAGTTCGCCGAGGCGCAGGCGGCCGGGCTGATGGGGGCGGAACAGGCACGCGCGGTGCGGGAGGCCGGGGCCCGGGCGGTGGAGCGGATCGCCGCCTGGGAGGCCCCGTTCAACGGCGGCTGGCCCGAGTGGCGGCCCGACCCGGGATGGCCGATTCCGGTACTCCCCGGCGACTGGGATCGCACGGGCGTACGAGTGGGCGGTGGCTGACGGGTACCGTGCGGTATCCGCCGGGCACCCGGTCGGCCGGTGGACCTGAGCCGTGGCGGAGGCCACGACCTGCGCGGCGAGGTGCCCCAGCGGGCCCCGTGGCCCCGGCCATGATCCGCCGGACACTGGCAAAGGGCCGTGAGACCCTTGCTAGACGGCCGTACACCAAACGTAGGATCGTCGTCCGCAAGGACACAGCAGCCCCCGGACTCCACCGGTGGGCCGCACCGCACGACACGGCGGCGGCCGGCCCCTACCGGCCGGGCCGCCCGCCGTCGCAGGATCGCAACGCACAAGCGCACGTCAGGCAGACAGGCATCGAGGGGCGGGACACGACGTGAACGAGGGTCCAGGGCAGCAGAGCGGCGCGGCGGCGGGTGGTTACCCCGCGGGCCTGGTCGTGGACCGTACCGGGCAGGCCGAGGCGTTCGACGCGATAGGCAAGCGGTACGACGAGGCGTTCCCGCACAAGGAGGGCCAGATAGCCGCTGTGCAGCGCCTGCTCTCCGAACTCCCCGCCGGGGCACGCGTCCTGGACGTCGGCTGCGGCACCGGCCTGCCGACCGCCGGGCAGCTCACCGACGCCGGCCACCGGGTCACCGGGGTCGACCTCTCCGCGGGGATGCTGGAGCTGGCCCGGACCAACGTCCCCGGCGCCGAGTTCCTCCACCGCGACCTGGCCTCGCTCAGGGCCGACGGCCCGCGGGGGCTCGGCCGGTTCGACGGCATCACCTGTTTCTTCACCCTGCTGATGCTGCCGCGCGAGGAGATCCCCCTCGCCCTCGGCATGCTCCGCTCGCTGCTGGTTCCCGGCGGTCATCTCGCCCTGTCGATGGTCGAGGCCGACCTGGACGACGCGGGCATCCCCTTCCTCGGCCACACCCTGCGGGTCTCCGGCTACCTCCGTGAGGAGCTGCGCCGGGTGGTGACCGGAGCGGGCTTCGAGATCACCGGCGAGGACGACTACGCGTACGCGCCGGCCAGCACCGACGCCCCACCCGAGTACCAGCTCTTCCTGAACTGCCGGCGCGACTGACACGGCGCAGCCCCGGACGGACGGATTCGACACGCGTGACGGAGCACCCCACCTCCCACGAGGGCCGGCAGCAGAGAACTGCCGGCCCGACCGCCCCCGCCGAACGGCGCGGGGCGCGCCTGCGTACCCCCGATCCAGCCGAGGGGGCGGACGGCCAGGAGCCGGCCGGCCCACCGGAACGGGGCCGCACCGAGAAGGCCCCCGTACCGCGCCCGGCCAAAGGACGGCGGCGGCGCAAAGGCGGCTCCCGACGCGCAGCGGCCTTACCGGCGCAGGACTCCACCACCCCCGCCAAACGCTCCGGCGGTCGCGGCCGGTCCGGTAAGGGCACGTCCGACGCGCCCGTCGAGCACGGCCCCGCGCCCGCCCAGGCCGGCCCCGGCGCGGCCCGCGGCTCGCGCGAGGAGCCACCGCGCGGCGGGCCCGGCGACGGCGGCCACCTGCCGGGCCAACTGCCGGGCACGGCGCGGCGCGACGGCGACCGGCTGAGGTTCGTCGGGGCGGCCACCCGGCGCATCGCCCGCGGCATCGACCCGGACGAGATCGTGATGGGCCTGTGCCGGGCGACGGTGCCGACCTTCTCCGACGCCATCCTCGTCTACCTCAGCGACCCGCTGCTGGTCGGCGACGAGCGGCCGGCGGGACCGCTGGTGCTGCGGCTGCGCCGCACCGACCGGCTGCGGCACCTCGGTGAGGCCGAGGAGGAGAGGGAGGGCTCGCTCGCCGCGCAGATCCCGCTCTCGCCGGAGGCGCTGCTCTCGCCCGAGCTGTGCGAGGTGCGCCCCGGCGGCGCCCTCGCCGAGGTGCTGCGCGGGGTGCGCCCGGTCTTCTCCGACACGCCCGCGGCCCGCGCCGCCCTGCCCGAACTGCTCGGCGAGGGGCCGACGGTGCCCGGCGGGATGCGCACCATCCTGGCGCCGCTGCGCGGCCGCCGCCGGGTGATCGGTGCCGCCGTCTTCCTGCGCAGCCCCGACCGGCCCGCCTTCGATCCGGACGACCTGCTGGTCGCGGCCCAACTGGCGACACACAGCGCGCTCGGCATCGACAAGGCGGTGCTGTACGGCCGCGAGGCGTACATCGCGGACGAGTTGCAGCGCACCATGCTCCCCGAGACCCTGCCGAAGGCGACAGGGGTCCGGCTGGCCAGCCGGTACCTGCCGGCCGCCGAGTCGGCCCGCGTCGGCGGCGACTGGTACGACGCGATCCCGCTGCCGGGCTCGCGGGTGGCGCTGGTGGTCGGCGACGTGATGGGGCACTCGATGACCTCGGCGGCGATCATGGGCCAGCTGCGGACCACCGCGCAGACCCTGGCGGGGCTGGACCTGCCGCCGCAGGAGGTGCTGCACCACCTGGACGAACAGGCGCAGCGGCTGGGCTCGGACCGGATGGCGACCTGCGTGTACGCGGTGTACGACCCGGTGTCGCACCGCATCACGGTGGCCAACGCCGGGCATCCGCCGCCGGTCCTGCTGCACCTGGGGGGCCGTGCGGAGGTGCTGCGGGTGCCGCCGGGTGCGCCGATCGGCGTCGGCGGGGTCGACTTCGAGGCGGTCGAGCTGGACGCGCCGGCCGGGGCGACGCTGCTGCTGTACACCGACGGCCTGGTGGAGTCGCGGCTGCGGGACGTGTGGACCGGCATCGAGCAGCTGCGGGAGCGGCTGGCGGCGACGGCCCGGCTGACCGGCCCCGACCATCCGCCGCCGCTGGAGGCGCTCTGCGACGACGTGCTGGACATGCTGGGTCCGGGCGACCGGGACGACGACATCGCACTGCTCGCGGCCCGCTTCGACGGGATCGCGCCGAGCGACGTGGCGTACTGGTTCCTGGAGCCCGACCCGGCGGCGCCCGGCCGGGCCCGGCGCCTGGCCCGGGCGGCGCTGGCACGGTGGGAGCTGGAGGAGCTGACGGACTCGGTGGAACTGCTGGTCAGCGAGGTGGTGACCAACGCGGTCCGGTACGCCACGCGCCCGGTGACGCTGCGGCTGCTCCGTACCGACGTGCTGCGGGTGGAGGTCGGCGACGACGTGCCCCAGCTTCCGAGACTGCGGCAGGCCCGCGCCACCGACGAGGGCGGGCGCGGCCTGTACCTGGTCAACAAGGTGGCCCGGCGCTGGGACGCGACCCGGCTGAGCAACGGCAAGATCGTCTGGTTCGAGCTGTCGATGCCCTGAGCGGTGGCCGGCCTCCCGTGGCACCTCCGGCCCCGTCCGCGCCCGGCTCACCTGGCCGCGTGCGGGGCCGGGGCGGGTCCGGGCGACGCCCGGGCAAGCGGGCGGGGTGAGGAGGACGGCGTGCGTGCCCCGGTTCGCCGCGCCCCGGCGGCCTTGGCACGTCGGGGACCGGACGGGCCGCCCGCGTCGCCGACGCCCTGACGGGAGCCTTGACCGCCCGACGGGGTGCGGCGGTGCTCTCCGCGTGTCGTCCGCGTCCGTGCACCCCGCACCGCGGGATGCCCCCGTGTCCGACGGCCGCGGCCCGGCTCCCTTCCGCTGGGGAAGCGAGCCGGGCCGCGGCCGTGCGCCGGGACGGGGCGCCGCTACTCCTCGGCGCCCGGTGCGACCGGGTCGTTGGTCGGCAGTTCCGGGCCCGGCGGGGTCTCCGGGGGCGACTCGGGGGCCGACGGGTCACCGGTGGGCTGGTCCGAGGGGTCCGGGTCGGTCGGCTCCTCGGAGGGCGGGTCGTCGGAGGGCTCGGGGTCGCCGCTGGGCTCCGCGGGCTCCGTCTCCTCCGGCGGCGGGGGCGTCGTCGGGTCGGGTTCCGGCGGCGGGGCGACACCCGCGCCCATGTCGGTCTCCAGCTCGAAGGCGACCGGGGTGCCCATCACGTCGAAGGTGTAGTCGGCCCAGATCCGTGCGGGGAAGCCGCCGCCGTTGACCCGGCCGCCGCCGGCCGCGCCGTGAAGCGAGACCTGCTGGCCCTTCTTCTCCATGTCCTCCCCGAAGAGGCCGACGGAGGTGACGAGCTTCGGGGTGAAGCCGGTGAACCAGGCGGACTTGTTGTCGTCGGAGGTGCCGGTCTTGCCGGCCACGTCCTGCGCGGAGTGGCGGACCGCCGCGCCGGTGCCGTCGTCGACCACGCCGGTGAGGACGGAGGTGACGGCGTCGGCGGTGGAGCGCTTGATCACCTGCTCACCGACCGCCTTCGGCAGGTCCACGGAGCCGTCGCGGTTCTCGGCGCTCTTCAGCACGGCCGGGGTGACCAGCTTGCCGTGGTTGGCGAAGGTCGCGTAGACGCCGGCCATCTCCAGCGGGCTGGCGCCCATCGAGCCGAGCGTCTGGGCGGGGACCGCCTCCAGCCCGTCGACGTCCATGCCGAGGTCACCCGCGGTCTTCATCACCTCGTCCATGCCGACGTCGACGCCCATCTGCGCGAAGACGGAGTTGACGGACTTGTTCATCGCCTTCTGGACGGTGACCGGACCGTAGTCGACGTCGTCCTCGTTGGGCGGCGCGTACGGCGTGGGCGAGCCCTCCAGGGGCCGTTCGCTGGTGCCGTCGTAGATGGTGCCGGCGGTGATGGCCTGGCCGTCCTGGGTCTTCGCACCGCTCTCCAGGGCGGAGGCGAGGATCAACGGCTTGAAGGTCGAGGCCACCTGGTAGTCGCGGCGCGTGGCGTTGGACAGCTGGTGCTCGAGGTAGTCGCGGCCGCCGTAGAGGGCCAGGACCTTGCCGTTGCGCGGGTCGACGGAGGCCGCGCCGGTCTGGACGCGGGCGTCGACCTTGCGGGCCTCGGGGTCGAGCTGGTCGTTGAGGGAGCTGTCGACCGAGCGCTCCAGCTCGCGCTGCTTCTTCTTGTCGATGTTGAGCGTCATGGTCCAGCCGCCGGCCTCGACGGAGGTCTGGGCCTCCTCGGCGGTGGCGCCCTGGGCCATCAGCTGCTTGCGCAGGGCGTTGTTGGCGGCGTTGACGAGGTAGCCCTTCTGGCCCTGGAGGCCGGGGGCGGGCTTCGGCTCGTCCGGGACGGGGAACTCCTCCTCGGCGGCGCTCGCCTTGTCGAGCCAGCCCTGGTCGACCATGTTGTCCAGGACGTACCGCCAGCGCTCCTTGACGAGCTTCTTGCCCTTCTCCGAGGCGACGGCCCAGTCGTACTGGCTGGGCGCCTGGAGGAGGGCCGCGAGGTAGGCGCCCTGGGAGACGGTGAGGTCGTCGGCGTCGACGCCGTAGTAGGACTGGGCGGCGGCCTGGATGCCGTGCGCGCCGCGGCCGTAGTAGCTGGTGTTGATGTAGCCGGCGAGGATGTCGTCCTTGCTCATCCGCTGGTCGACCTTGAGGGCGATGACCAGCTCCTTCACCTTGCGGCTGACCGTCTGGTCGGAGGTGAGGTAGTAGTTCTTCACGTACTGCTGGGTGATGGTCGAGCCGCCCTGCTTGCCCTTTCCGGAGACGGTGTTGACCAGTCCCCGGGCGGTGCCCTTCAGGTCGATGCCGCCGTCGGTGTAGAACGTCTTGTTCTCGGCTGCCACGAACGTGCGCTGCACGTCCTTGGGTATCCGGTCCAGTCCGACGATCTCGCGGTTGACGGACCCGGTGTGGGTGATCTGGGAGCCGTCGGCGTACTTGTAGACGTTGCTCTGGCGCGTGGCGTCGGCGTTGCCCTCGGGCACGTCGACGGCGAGGTAGAGGCCGACGAAGCCCAGCATCCCGAGCAGGCAGACGGTGAAGAAGGCACCGAGCAGTTTCTTGAGCGTGAAGAAGCGGCGTATGCCGCCCGACGAGCGCGCCCGGCCGTCGCCGCCCCGCCCCGCTCGTCCTTCGTCCGATCGGCTCATGATGAGTCGCTCCGCTTCTTTCCGCTCCGAGAACCCCGGGGTGTACGGGGCCTGGTCCCGCCCGGCTGGACCGGACATCCGCGTTCGGCGGGTACCCGTGCCCTGCGGCCACACCCGTCCGGTCAGCTTTGAAAGCTAACACCGCGGCCGAGGACAAACGGTTGCCGATCCGGCCTTTTCCGGACGTGAGAATGAGCACCCGCGACCAAGGGAACCGACTCACGAACGTGCCCCGAGGTTGCCGTCACCGCTCATTTCCGGCCAGGGAAGGCGCGGAGGCCCCCTTCACCCCCGGCGGCGGCGACGGGGGTGGCGTGAGCAGCACCACTCCGATAAAGTGATATCAGTTTGATCGGCCAGTGCGAGCAACGCGACCGCGGCAGGGCCACCGCGGCACCGACCACAGGAACGGGGACACCGTGACCACCTCCTCCCACACCCCAGCCGACGACCGGACGCCGGAGCTGCCCGCCATGCCGCAGCCGTCCGTCCGCGAGTTCCAGGCGCACAGCATCGGCGGGGCGATGGCCCTGCTGCTCGGCCTCCTCGGCCTGGTCGTCGGGGCGGGCCTGATCGCCTTCGGCGCGGCGGCCGACGCCGACGCCGTCAAGGCCGTGCTGATCGTCGTCGGCATCCTGGTGGCGATCGGCGCCTTCCTCGCGATGTGCGGACTGAACATGGTGGCGCCGGGCGAGGCCCGCGTCGTCCAGCTCTTCGGGCGGTACCGCGGCACCATCCGCACCGACGGCCTGCGCTGGGTCAACCCGCTGACCACCCGCGAGAAGATCTCCACCCGGGTGCGCAACCACGAGACGGCCGTCCTCAAGGTCAACGACGCCTACGGCAACCCGATCGAGCTGGCCGCCGTCGTCGTCTGGCAGGTCGAGGACACCGCCCGCGCCGTCTTCGAGGTGGACGACTTCCTGGAGTTCGTCTCCACCCAGACCGAGGCCGCCGTCCGCCACATCGCCATCGAGTACCCCTACGACGCCCACGACGAGGGCGGCCTGTCCCTGCGCGGCAACGCCGAGGAGATCACCGAGAAGCTCGCCGTCGAGCTGCACGCCCGGGTCGAGGCGGCCGGCGTCAAGATCGTCGAGTCCCGCTTCACGCACCTCGCCTACGCCCCCGAGATCGCCTCGGCGATGCTCCAGCGCCAGCAGGCCGGTGCCGTCGTCGCCGCCCGCCGGCTGATCGTCGAGGGCGCGGTGGGCATGGTCGAGCAGGCCCTGTCCCGTATCCAGGAGGACGACATCGTGGAGCTCGACTCCGACCGCAAGGCCGCCATGGTCAGCAACCTGATGGTGGTCCTCTGCGGCGACCGGTCCGCCCAGCCGGTCGTCAACACGGGCACGCTCTACCAGTGACCGGGGCGACGGAGGACGGAGCGGCCGACCGGCCGCGGCGCCCCCGCCGGCAGCGCAAGCAGGTCCTGCTGCGGCTCGACCCGCTCGTCCATGACGCCCTCGCCCGCTGGGCCGCCGACGACCTGCGCAGCACCAACGCGCAGATCGAGTTCCTCCTCCGCCGCGCCCTCCTGGAAGCGGGCCGCCTCCCCGGGGCCACCGGCCCCCTGCCGCGCCGCGGCCGCCCGCCCCGCCGCGAGGAGCCCGAGACGGGCGGCTGACCGCCCCCGCACCACCGCCCGCGCCGGGTGGGCCGAACCCCTTCGGCCCACCCGGCGCGGGCGTTCGCGCACCGGCCACCCCGCTATCCACCCCGGCTATACACCCCATGTACAGTGCGCGGCATGTCCATCGGTCACACCCTGCTCGGCCTGCTGGAGTCCGGCCCCCGCCACGGCTACGACCTCAAGCGCGCCTTCGACGACAAGTTCGGCCACGACCGGCCCCTGCACTACGGCCAGGTCTACGCCACCATGTCCCGCCTGCTGAAGAACGGCCTCGTGGAGGTCGACGCGGTGGAGTCCGGCGCCGGTCCCGAACGGAAGCGGTACGCCATCACGGAGGCGGGCATCACCGATGTCGCCGCCTGGCTCGCCACCCCGGAGAAACCCGAGCCCTACCTCCAGTCGACCCTGTACACGAAGGTCGTCCTCGCCCTGCTCACCGGCCGCGACGCCGGTGACCTGCTCGACACCCAGCGGGCCGAGCACCTGCGGCTGATGCGCGCCCTGACCGCCCGCAAGCGTCAGGGCGACCTCGCCGACCAGCTCATCTGCGACCACGCCCTCTTCCACCTGGAGGCGGACCTGCGCTGGCTGGAACTGACCGCCGCCCGCCTCGGCGCCCTCGGAAAGGCGGTCGGCGCGTGAGTGCTGCCTCCCCCTCACCGCCGGCGGGGACCGCCCCCGCCCCCGCCGGCTCGCTCCTGGCCGCCGCCGGGCTGCGCAAGACGTACGGCCGGACCACCGCCCTGGACGGCGCCGACTTCTCCATCCACGCCGGTGAGGTGGTCGCCGTCATGGGGCCCTCCGGCTCCGGCAAGTCCACGCTGCTGCACTGCCTGGCCGGCGTCGTCCGCCCGGACAGCGGCACCCTCACCTACCAGGGCACACCACTCGGCGACCTGTCCGACCAGCGCCTGAGCGCGCTGCGCCGCACCGAGTTCGGCTTCGTCTTCCAGTTCGGCCGGCTCGTCCCCGAGCTGACCTGCGCGGAGAACGTGGCGCTGCCGCTCCGGCTGAACGGCGTGCGGCGCAGGACCGCCGAGGCCGCCGCCACCGCCTGGCTGGAGCGCCTGGAGGTGGACGACGTCCACGACAAGCGTCCGGGCGAGGTCTCCGGCGGCCAGGGGCAGCGGGTCGCGGTGGCCCGCGCCCTGGTCACCGGGGCGCGCGTGGTCTTCGCCGACGAGCCGACCGGCGCCCTGGACTCCCTCAACGGCGAGCGGGTCATGGAACTGCTCACCGAGTCGGCCCGGGCGGCCGGCACCGCCGTCGTCCTGGTCACCCACGAGAACCGGGTGGCCGCCTACTCCGACCGCGAGGTCGTCGTCCGCGACGGCCGCTGCCGGGACATGGAGCGGTACGTGTGACGACCACCGCACCGCAGGCGGCAACCGCGCCGCCACTCCCCTCCGCCCCGCGCGGCTCCGGCCGCAGCGGATGGTTCCAGGACCTGCTCACCGGCCTGCGGTTCGCCTTCGGCGGCGGCCGTGAGGGCTGGTCGCGCACGCTGCTGACCGCCGCCGGGGTCGGCGCCGCCGTCGCCGTGCTGCTCGGCGCCGCCAGCACTCCGCACCTGCTCGCCGAACGTGCCGCGCGCGGCGACGCCCGTACCGCCTCCGCGGTGAGGGACCCGGGAAGCGCCGCACGCTCCGACTCCACCGTGCTCTACTCCACCACGGAGTCCGACTACCGCTCCGAGACGATCTGGGGCACGTACCTCAAGGCCGAGGGGAACGCCCCGGCGCTCCCGCCGGGCCTGCCCGGGCTCCCCGCCGACGGCGAGATGTACGCCTCGCCCGCCCTGCGCGACCTGCTGGGCACCGAGGAGGGCGCCCTCCTCCGCGAGCGCCTCCCCCAGAAGATCGTCGGCACCATCGGCGACGCGGGGCTGGTCAACCCGCGCGAACTCCTCTTCTACGCGGGCCACGACGCGCTCACCCCGGGGGAGGCCGGGCGTACCGAGGGGTTCGGCCTGGCCTCCGAGGGGGACGACCTGGCTCCCTCGCTGGTCATCCTGATCACGCTGATGTGCGTGGTCCTGCTCACCCCCGTCGCGGTCTTCATCGCCACCGCCGTCCGCTTCGGCGGCGAGCGGCGCGACCGCCGGCTCGCGGCGCTGCGCCTGGTCGGCGCCGACCGGCCCACCGTCCGCCGGATCGCGGCCGGCGAGGCACTCGGCGGCGCGCTGCTGGGCCTCGCCGTCGGCGGCGTCCTGTTCCTGGCGCTGCGGCCGCCGGCCCAGTACGTCGAGGTGTGGGACGTCGGCGTCTTCGCGGGCGACCTGGTGCCGGACCCGCTGCTCGGCCTGGTGGTCCTCCTCGGGGTGCCGCTCGCGGCGGTGCTGGTCACGCTGGTCTCGCTCAAGTCGGTGGCGATCGAACCGCTCGGGGTGGTCCGCCACGCCAAGCCGCGCCGCCGCCGCCTGTGGTGGCGCCTGCTGCTGCCGGTGCTGGGTGTGGCCCTGCTGCTCCCGTTCAGCGGGGACGTCGGCTTCCGCGATGTCATGTACAGCGAGTACGTGATCGGCGCCGGCAGCGCGCTGGTCCTGATCGGCCTGATCGCCCTGCTTCCCTGGGCCGTCGAGGCCGTCGTCCGGCGGCTGCGGGGCGGCCCCGTCCCCTGGCAGCTCGCCACCCGCCGGCTCCAGCTGGAGAGCGGCTCCGTCTCCCGGTCGGTCGGCGGGATCACGGTGGCGGTCGCGGGGGCCATCGCCATCCAGATGCTCCTCGGTTCGATGCACGAGGACTTCATCAAGCTCACCGGCCAGGACCCGGCCCGCGCCGAGGTCGGCGTCGCCACCAACCACGCCGACGGCGAGCTGGCCCAGCGGATGATCGCCGACTTCCGCGCCACCGAGGGCGTCCGGAAGGTCATCGGCACGGTCAACGTCTACGCGACCCGGCCGGGCCCGTACAAGGGCGACATCCGCCCCACCACCGAACTGCACGTCGCCGACTGCGCCACCCTGCGCGAGCTGGCCCGGATCGACCGGTGCGAGGACGGCGACACCTTCGTCGCGCACAGCCCGGACGAGGAGATGAACGCCTGGGTCGACCAGTCGGCCCGCCCCGGCAAGCCGGTCAACCTCGGTGACAACCCCGAGGACGCCGGGTTCTCCGACCACGAGCCGGCCGGCGAGATCCTCTGGACCCTCCCCGCAGACAGCCCCGTGGTCCGCACCCGGAAGGACCCGGGCGGCAACCACCGGGACGGCATCTACGTCACCCCGAGCGCCATCGGCAAGGAGCTGGAGCGCGCCCCGGCGATGACCACCGCCATGATCAAGCTGGACCTGTCGGTCCCGGACGGCGTGGAGCACGTGCGCAACACCGCCGCCGCCATCGACCCGACGATGCGGGTGACCAACTTCATCGCCGTCACCCGCGACCGCAACTACGCCAGCGCCCAGACCGCCCTCATGGTCGGCGCCTCGGTACTGCTGGTGCTGATCGCGGCCTCGCTGCTGGTGTCGACGACCGAGCAGTTGCGGGAGCGGCGCCGGGTGCTGGCCGCCCTGGTCGCCTTCGGCACGCCGCGCCGGACGCTGGCCTGGTCCACGCTGTGGCAGACCGCCGTCCCGGTCGTCCTCGGCATCGGCGTGGCGGTCCTCGGCGGGCTCGGCCTGGGCGCCGTGATGACCGGGGTGATCGGCAAGCCCGTCCAGTCCTGGTGGGTCTTCTGGCCGTACGCGCTGACGGGCGCCGGGGTGACCCTGTTGATCACGCTGGCCTCGCTGCCGCCGCTGCTGCGGATGACCCGGCCGGACGGCCTGCGGACCGAGTGACCCCGCGCGGTCCGTGAGACGTACGGGAGCCCCCCACCGATGCCGGTGGGGGGCTCCCGTGCTGTTCCGGTGTCACCGGGGGCGCGTCACGCGCCCGCCAGGACCGCCTCGGAGTCGAGGGTCGCGCCGACGGCCTGGAGGACGGCGGCGATCTTCACGGCCTCCTGGATCGTCTCGCGGTCGACCCCGGCCTTGCGGAGCACCTGCTCGTGCGAGTCGAGGCACTGGCCGCAGCCGTTGATCGCGGAGACGGCGAGCGACCAGAGCTCGAAGTCGACCTTCTCCACGCCCGGGTTGCCGATGACGTTCATCCGCAGGCCGGCCCGCATCGTCCCGTACTCGGGGTCCGACAGCAGGTGCCGGGTCCGGTAGAAGACGTTGTTCATCGCCATGATGGCGGCGGCGGACTTGGCGGCCTGGTACGCCTCGGGCGACAGGTTGGCCTTGGCCTCCGGCTCCAGCTCGCTGAGCACCTTCGGCGAGCGCGAGGCGATCGCGCAGGCCAGCACGGTGCCCCAGAGCTGCTGCTCCGGGAGGGGGCTGTTGCCGATGACGGAGCCCAGGTTGAGCTTCAGGTCCTTGGCGAAGTCCGGTATCGCGGACTTGAGTTCGTCGAGAGCCATGGGGTTACCTCACTCGCCCGAGAGCAGCGCGACCGGGTCCAGGGTCTCGTCGCCCTTGCTCCAGTTGCACGGGCACAGCTCGTCCGTCTGGAGGGCGTCGAGGACCCGGAGGACCTCCTTCGGGTTACGGCCGACGGAGCCCGCGGTCACCATGGTGAACTGGATCTCGTTGTTCTGGTCGACGATGAAGACGGCGCGCTGGGCGAAGCCGTCCTCGCCCTCGATGCCCAGGTCGCGCATGAGCTCGTGCTTGGAGTCGGCGAGCATCGGGAAGGGCAGGTCGGTCAGGTCCGGGTGGTCCTTGCGCCAGGCGTGGTGCACGAACTCCGAGTCACCGGAGAAGCCGAGGATCTGGGCGTCACGGTCGGCGAACTCCTCGTTCAGCTTGCCGAACGCGGCGATCTCGGTCGGGCAGACGAAGGTGAAGTCCTTCGGCCACGCGAAGACGATCTTCCACTTGCCCTCGTAGGTCTTGTGGTTGATCTGCTCGAACTCCTTGCCCTTCTCCAGCGAGACGCAGGCCGTGAGATCGAACTCGGGGAACTTGTCACCGACAGTGAGCACTGTGGTCCTCCGGTAGTGCTGAGGGGTTGGACTGTGGCCCAGCGTGCCACACGGAGGATCATGCCGAGAAATCGATCAGTGACGTTCCACCGATAGGGCGAACGAATCAGTCACTCGCGCGCGACCAGGCGTTTTCCCCGAAGACTCCGGACCGCCCGCGCCCGGCCGGAAGCGCGGCGCCGTCGGCCGCCGAAAGGCGGAACGCACCCCCGCACGCGACCGGAGGGCATCATTCCATGCCCGGAGTGCCAGCCTGCACGGTCACCCTCCGCATCGAAGGAGGGCCCGACGGCCCTACCGCCCGCGTTCCGGCGGGCACCACCCTGCCGGCACCGGCGCGCGCGGCCGGCCGCCCCGGCGTGGCGGGCATCACCGGCCCGGGACCCCGCCCCGCCCGTAGGCTGGGGACGCGGCGGGCGGCACCGCCGACCGCCGACCCAGCAGCACCAGCAGCACCGGCCGGAGACCTTGAGCCCCATGCATCACAGCCCCACCCCGGCCCGCCCCGGCCGCGCCGCCAAGGGCCCGACCCTCGCCCAGTTGCGCGCCTTCGCCGCCGTCGCCGAACACCTGCACTTCCGGGACGCCGCCGCCGCCATCGGGATGAGCCAGCCCGCCCTCTCCGGCGCCGTCTCCACCCTGGAGGAGATCCTCGGGGTCACCCTGCTGGAGCGCACCACCCGCCGGGTGCTCCTCTCCCCCGCCGGAGAGCGGCTCGCCCCCCGCGCCAAGGCCGTTCTCAACGAGGTCGGCAACCTGCTGGAGGAGGCCGAGGCGGTCCGCGCCCCCTTCACCGGCACCGTCCGGCTCGGCGTCATCCCGACCGTCGCCCCCTACCTGCTCCCCACCGTGCTGCGCCTGATCCGCTCCGCCTACCCCAGGCTGGAGCTCCAGGTCCACGAGGAGCAGACCTCCTCCCTGGTCGAGGGCCTGCTCGCCGGACGGCTGGACCTGCTGCTGCTCGCCACCCCGCTCGGCGTCCCGGGCCTGCACGAACTCCCCCTCTTCGACGAGGACTTCGTCCTGATCACCCCGCTGGACCATCCGCTCGGCGGTCGCGAGGGCGTCCCCCGCGAGGCGCTGCGCGACGTCGACCTGCTCCTCCTGGACGAGGGCCACTGCCTGCGCGACCAGGCGCTGGACGTGTGCCGCGAGGCCGGGCGCACCGACCGCCCGGTCACCACCGGCGCCGCCGGCCTCGCCACCCTGGTCCAGCTGGTCGCGGGCGGACTGGGTGTCACCCTGCTGCCGCGTACCGCCCTGAGGGTCGAGGCGGGCCGCAGCTCGCAGCTCCTCACCGGAACCTTCACCACCCCGGCGCCGAGCCGCCGGGTGGGCCTGGTCCTGCGGTCGGGCGCGGCCCGCGCCCATGAGTACGAGGAGCTGGCCGCCGCCTTGCGCGAGGCGCTGCGCCCGCTGCCGGTGCGCGTCCGGGAAGGCTGAGGGCCCGGCTCCCGCGGCGGGCGGGGCCGGGCTCTCGGCACGGCTGCGTACCGCCTCACTTCTCGTGCGGCGGCGGGCCCTGTCCGGCCTCGGCGTCCCGCTCCCCGGCCCCGGCCCCCCGGGACGGCGTGGTGCCACCGGTCTCGGGGTCCGGAGCGCCTTCCCGGCCGGCCCCGCCGGACCCCGGCACGGGGGCGTCCGCGCGGTCCGGGCCGTCGCCGCCGACCGGTGCGACGGGCAGCGCGGTGGCGCCGTGCGGGCCGGGCGCGGTCCGCAGGGCGGTCTCCCGGCTGTAGGCGCGCAGATAGCCGACGACCGTGTTGATGACGGCGACCAGCGGCACGGCGACGACGGCGCCGCCGATCCCGCCGACCAGGCCGCCGGCGGCGACCGCCAGCACCACCGCGAGCGGGTGGACCCGGACCGCCCGGCCGAGGATGAACGGCTGGAGGATGTGGCCCTCGATCTGCTGCACGGCGAGCACCACCACGAGGACCAGCAGCGCGGTCCCCACGCCCTGGGTCACCAGCGCCACCACCACGGCGAGCGCACCGGAGACCACGGCGCCGACCAGCGGGATGAAGGCGAAGAGGAAGATGAAGACGGCGAGCGGCACGGCCATCGGCACGTTGAGGAACCACAGGCCGAGGCCGATGAAGATCGCGTCGATGAGCGCCACCATCACCGTGCCGCGCACGTACGCGGTGAGGGTCCGCCAGGCGCGCGGCCCCGCTCCGGCGATGCCCGGCCGCGCCTGCGCGGGGACCAGGTTGAGGGACCAGCGCCAGATGCGCTTGCCGTCGTAGAGGAGGAAGAGGGTGGAGAACATCGCCAGCACCATGCCGGTGAGGACCTCCAGCAGCACGGTGACGCCCTCGAGCCCGGCCGAGGTGAGTTCCTCGGTGTTGGTGCCGACGGCGTCGCGCAGGGTCTTGGCGATGTCGTTGATCTGGTCCTCGGTCACGTGGAACGGGCTGTTCAGCAGCCAGCCGCGCAACTCGTCGATGCCGTCCTGGACCTGACTGGAGAGCGTGTCGATGTTCTCCATGACCTGCCAGACCACGAACCAGCCGACCAGGCCCATGATGACGAAGCCGAGGACGGCGGTGACGGCGGTCGCCACCCCTCTGGGCATCCCCATCCGGCGGAGCGCGGTGACGGTGGGCTGGAGCAGCGCGGTCACCAGCAGCGCGGCGACGAAGGCGAAGACGACCAGCTGGACCGAGGTGATGATCTTCATCAGGACCCAGAGGGTCCCGGCGAGCACCAGCAGCCGCCACCCCGCCTCGGCGGCCACCCGCATCCCCCACGGCACGGCGTCGACCGGGTCGGGCCGCGCGGAGACGGCCGGCGCGTAGGCCGGCGGGGCCGGTACGTGGGCGGCCTCCGCCTCGGCCTCCGCCCCGGCCTTGACGAGGGGGACGGCGCCGACCACCGGGGGCGCGGCGGGCTTGGGCGGCGCGGAGGGACGTTCCGGCACCGGGGGGACACCGTGGGCGGCGGCCTCCTCGGCCGCCTCCGCCCGGGCCCGGCGTTCGTCGAGCGCCTCACCGATCCGTGTCAGCTCGGCGCCCGCGCGCTCCAGCCACCCTGGCAGTCGTGACATCTTCTTCCGTCCCGTCCCTCGTCCCCGTGCCGCGTTCGGTGCTGTTACCCCGAGAACGCGGAGTCGACCGTACATGGCAGCGGCCCCTCACCGTAGGGACGGTGAGGGGCCGGGGAAGGTTGACGGTGCGGAGCCGTCGTGAGGCGTCCGGCAGCCGGGCCTTCAGGGCCTGCGCGGGCCTAGTACCAGTTGTTGGCCTGCCAGAAGCTCCAGGCGCCGCACGGCGAACCGTAGCGCTGGTCCATGTAGTTGAGGCCCCACTTGATCTGGGTGGCCGGGTTGGTCTGCCAGTCGGCTCCGGCCGAGGCCATCTTGGAGCCGGGCAGTGCCTGGACGAGGCCGTAGGCGCCGGAGGACGGGTTGCTGGCCCGGTAGTTCCACGTGGACTCGTGGTTCACGATGTTGCTGAAGCACTGGAACTGGTCCGCCGGGACCATCTGCCGCGCCATGGCCTGCACCTGGGCGACCGTGTACGAGGACTGGGTGGCGAAGCTGGTGGCGTCGCGGGTCTCGGAGCGGCTGGCCTTCTCCTCGGCCTCCTTGCGCTCCTTGGCCTCACGCTCGGCCTGCTCCGCGGCCTTCTCGGCGGCGGCCTTCTTCTCCGTCGCCGCCTCGGCGGCGGCCTTGCGGGCCGCTTCCTCCACGGCCTTCTTGGTCACGGCATCCGCGGCGATCGACTGCGCGTCGGCCTGCTGGGCCAGCGACGCGGTCTGCACCTGGGCCTGCTGGCCCGCCGGGATGTCCGCGAGGAGAGTCGCCTCGCCTGCGGCTGCCTCGAAGTCGTTCGCGGGCTGCTGGGCACCGCCGGAGGCAACGCCCACGACAGCACCGACAGTGGTGACCGCCGTGGCCGATGCCACAGCGAATCCCCGGACCGAGATCCGGCTCACACGGTTTCCTTCCAGCGTCGTCCGCATGGGTGACCTCGCGGACGCAATCGTGCCCTTGTCGCTGGCTTCCTCTCGAACGTGGTCACGGGAAGCACGGACCCGACAGGGCTCCCCCGCACACGTGCGAGGAGCACCCCGTTCAACTCGGGTGGCATACGGCGTCTCTATGGAGTTCTCGACCTACTTGGTACTGCTAGGGGTACCGCGTGCCGTATGCGGGGCCTGACAGGAGCAAGACTCTGCCGGACGCCCCCGCCGCAAGGCAATTCTCTCCCGCGTGTTTAACCTCACACGTTGTTTGCCCCATGGGGTTGCTGGAAACGTGCGCGCAGCAAAGCGCCGCCGGGCTAGGCTGCTTGGCCTTCCGCGACGGCACTTTGTACCACCGGTCATACTTTTCGGACCTACCGATCAAATGGCCCAGGGCACCGCCACCCGAGTGCCCAACTCGCCCCGGTTCAGGCGGCTTCGGGTCACCCGGTCGGCCCCGTCACAACTGGCCGTCCTCCAGCATCTCGGTGACCAGGGCGGCGATCCGGGAGCGCTCGGAGCGGGTGAGCGTCACATGGGCGAAGAGGGGGTGCCCCTTCAGCTTCTCCACCACGGCCACCACACCGTCGTACCGGCCCACCCGGAGGTTGTCCCGCTGGGCCACGTCGTGGGTGAGGACGACCCGGGAGTCGGCGCCGATCCGGGACAGCACGGTCAGCAGGACGTTGCGCTCCAGGGACTGGGCCTCGTCGACGATGACGAAGGCGTCGTGCAGGGAGCGGCCCCGGATGTGGGTGAGCGGCAGGACCTCCAGCATGCCGCGGGCCACGACCTCCTCGATGACCTCGCGGCTGGTGACGGCCGAGAGGGTGTCGAAGACCGCCTGCGCCCAGGGGCCCATCTTCTCGGCCTCGGTGCCCGGCAGGAAGCCGAGTTCCTGCCCGCCGACGGCGTACAAGGGCCGGAAGACCATCACCTTCTTGTGCTGGCCGCGCTCCAGCACCGCCTCCAGGCCGGCGCAGAGCGCCAGGGCCGACTTGCCCGTACCGGCCCGGCCGCCCATCGAGACGATGCCGATCTCCGGGTCGAGGAGCAAATCCAGCGCGATCCGCTGCTCGGCGCTGCGGCCGTGGATGCCGAACGCCTCCCGGTCGCCCCGGACGAGGCGTACCTCGCCGCTCTCGGTGACCCGCCCGAGCGCCTTGCCGCGTTCGGACTGGATGGTCAGCCCGGTGTGCACCGGCAGTTCGGCGGCCTCGGGCACGAGCAGGGCGTCCTGCTCGAAGAGCAGGTCGACCTGCTCCCCGGAGAGGGACAGCTCGGCCATCCCGGTCCAGCCGGAGTCGGTGACGGCCAGCTCCGCCCGGTACTCCTCGGCGAGCAGGCCGACCGACGACGCCTTGATGCGCAGCGGCAGGTCCTTGGAGACGACGGTGACGTCGAACCCCTCGGCCTGGAGGTTCCGGGCGACGGCGAGGATGCGTGAGTCGTTGTCCCCCAGGCGGTATCCGGCGGGCAGCACGCCCGGGTCGGAGTGGTTCAGCTCGACACGGAGACTGCCGCCCAGGTCCCCCAGGGGGATGGGGGCGTCGAGCCGGCCGTACCGGACGCGGAAGTCGTCCAGCAGGCGCAGCGCCTGGCGGGCGAAGTAGCCGAGTTCCGGGTGGTGCCGCTTGGCCTCGAGTTCCGTGACCACGACGATCGGGAGCACCACTTCGTGCTCGTCGAAACGGATCATGGCGTTCGGGTCGGCCAGCAGCACGCTGGTGTCGAGTACGTAGGTGCGCCTGTCGGACATGCGGCGCTTTGAGCTGGTCACCACGGAAGGACGTACCCCCTCGGATGAGGTCGGGGTGCGACGGGGTCGCGGGGGCCTCCCCGGGGACGGAGGTGTCCCGAGGAGGAGGACGGGCCGGGCGCGGCCCCTGCACGGGCCGGGCGCCGGCCCTCCGCTCCGTCCGTGCCGAGGGCTCGGTCGAGGTGGTGCAAAGGGCCTCCCGGGCGGACGGCCGGGCCGCCCGCTGAGCTCCGGCGCCCGCCCCTGCACTGCCCGGGCGCCGGCCTGGCAGTGATATTCCCTCCTTGTCGCCGCGCCATGCGTGGCGGTGTCACGCACACGGATGAACTCCCGGCACCGAACGGGGGTCCGGTACCGGGAGTCCAGGTGGCGCGCAGCGGGTGGGGAGCGGGCCCGTCAGCCGCCGAACCGGCGGTTGCGGTACGCGTAGTCGCGCAGCGCCCGCAGGAAGTCGACCTTGCGGAACGCGGGCCAGAAGACCTCGCAGAAGTAGTACTCCGAATGGGCGCTCTGCCAGAGCATGAAGCCCGAGAGGCGCTGCTCGCCGCTGGTGCGGATGACGAGGTCGGGGTCGGGCTGCCCGCGGGTGTAGAGGTGCTCGGAGATGGACTCGACGGAGACGGTCTCGGCCAGCTCCTCGAAGGAGGTGCCGCGCTCGGCGTGGTCCAGCAGCAGCGAGCGGACGGCGTCGGCGATCTCCTGGCGGCCGCCGTAGCCGACGGCGACGTTGACCAGTATCCCCTGGTTGGCGGCGGTGGCCTCCTCCGCCTCCTTGAGGACGGTGCGGGTCCGGTCGGGGAGCATGTCCAGGGTGCCGACGTGGTGGACGCGCCAGCGGCCGTCGGCGGCGAGGCCGCGGACCGAGTCCTCGATGATGCCGAGGAGGGGGGTCAGCTCGGACTCGGGCCGGTCGAAGTTGTCGGTGGAGAGCATCCACAGGGTGACGACGCGCACCTTGGTCTCGGCGCACCAGCCCAGGAACTCGGTGATCTTGTCGGCCCCCGCCCGGTGGCCCTGCGCCGTGGTGCCGCCGGACGCCTTGGCCCAGCGCCGGTTGCCGTCGAGGATGACCCCGATGTGGCCGGGGCCCTGGTCGTGGTCGAGGCGGCCTTCCACCCGGCGTGCGTAGAGTTTGTACACCAGGTCGCGCAGATTCACGTCTGTTCAGCCCCTCCTGGGATCGACCGGTCACCGAGGCCGCCACACTATCGCTGTGCCGGTCGGGGCCGTCGTCGGGTTTGTCGCCGCTCCTGTGCGCGGGAACGGACTCCTGGCTCGCCTGACCTGGCGGACGTGTGGACCGCCGGGTGCCGCCGCCGGCCCGGCCGGCCGGCAACCGGCCGTTCGTGTGCGGCGTGCTCGTCCCGGGCGGAGACGGCTCCGCACCCGGGGAGCGGGGGGACGTTCCGGAGAGGTGGCGCCTGCCTGCTTCTCGCTCCGCGCGGTGCGTGGCCGCGTCGGGATGCGCCGGGTTCGCCGTGGAGACGATAGCACCGCGCCCCCGGTGGACGTGGGGGGCGGCGGCCCCTCCTCCTGCTCCGGGCCCTCCCTCAACTCCTCGGCCCGGCAAGGGGCCGGGCGCCGCGGGCCGCCGCCCGCCGGACCCTTGCGGCGCGGCCCCCGTACCGGGAGAGCGGAGGGAACTCCTTCGGAACAACCGGCCGCCCTGCCGTAGTTTCGTGACCATGACCGACACGTCTCCTTACACGGCCGCGGCCGACCGCTACGACTCCATGGAGTACCGGCGCACCGGGCACAGCGGCCTCAAGCTCCCCGCCATCTCGCTGGGCCTGTGGCACAACTTCGGTGACGACCGCTCCCTCGACTCGCAGCGCGCGATCCTGCGCCGCGCCTTCGACCTCGGCATCACCCACTTCGACCTGGCCAACAACTACGGACCGCCGCCCGGCTCGGCGGAGCTGAACTTCGGCAAGCTGCTGAAGCAGGACTTCGCCCCGTACCGCGACGAACTGGTCCTCTCCACCAAGGCCGGCTACCTCATGCACCCCGGCCCGTACGGCGAGTGGGGCTCGCGCAAGTACCTGCTCTCCTCGCTGGACGCCTCGCTGAAGCGGATGGGCACCGACTACGTCGACATCTTCTACTCGCACCGCTTCGACCCGCAGACTCCGCTGGAGGAGACGATGGGCGCGCTGGCCACCGCGGTGCAGCAGGGCAAGGCGCTCTACGTCGGCGTCTCCTCCTACAACAGCGAGCAGACCGCCGAGGCCGCCCGCATCCTGCGCGAGATGGGAGTGCGCCCGCTGATCCACCAGCCCTCGTACTCCATGATCAACCGCTGGACCGAGGACGACGGCCTGCTCGACACGCTGGAGGCGGCCGGCATGGGCTGCATCTCCTTCGTGCCGCTGGCGCAGGGGCTGCTGACGGACAAGTACCTGAAGGGGATCCCGGAGGGCTCGCGCGCCACCCAGGGCAAGTCGCTCGACCCGGGCCTCCTCTCGGAGGAGGTCACCCGCCGCCTCAACGGGCTCAACGACATCGCCGCCCGCCGCGGCCAGTCGCTGGCACAGCTCGCGCTGAGCTGGGTGCTGCGGGACCCGCGGATGACCTCGGCGCTGATCGGCGCCTCCAGTCCGCACCAGGTGGAGCAGAACGTGGCGGCGCTCTCGGGCCCGCCCCTCACCGGCGAGGAGCTGCGGGAGATCGACTCCTTCGCCGTCTCGACGCCGGGCACCAACATCTGGGCCGACCGGAGCTGACCGGCAGCGGAAAGGGCGCCCCTCCACCGACTCGTCGGTGGAGGGGCGCCCTTCGCGGTACGGGCGGTGCGCGCCGTACCCAAGAAAGCGGGCCGGTCCGTGGGGGGGGTTACGGACCGGCCCGAGGGGGGGGTTTCCACCATAACCCTTCGTAAGTGATGCTGCGTGCATTCCGGCAGAAAAATTACGCTCCGCAGTCGCCCCGCGACGCGCCGGGGAGCCGCCCCCAGGGCAGCGAGCCCCCTCCCACCGGCGGTTTCCCCGGCCCGTGGGGCGTACGGGCCGGACGTGACGGAGGGGACGCGCTCCACCCGCACGGGTTACGCCGCCTGCGGTCCTCGACTTGACGTATCCGGACCGGAGCCGGGGCCCGGCGGGTGTGTCGTGCGGCCCCCTCCACCGCACGACACCCCGGGCCCGTGATCCGCGCGGGGCGCACGCGCTCCGGCAGCAGCACTCGGAGCGGCCGCCTTCGCCGACGCGCATCTCAATGGTCTGAACCTACGTGAGGGCCGGCCACCCCACGAGCCCCGTTCGATAACGATGCGGAATCACCAACTCCGCTCCGGGGCGGTCTGCCCGCATTCCTCCCCTGGTGCCCCGTCAGCCCGCCGTCTCCGGCACCACGCGGTCCGGCCGACGCCTCGGCAGCGCTCCGGCGGGCGCGACGGCCCGGACCGGAGCGGAACGCCCGCAGGGACCGCCGGCCCGCCGGACGGGTCAGGGCGGGTCAGGACGGCCGGACCGTGATCGCGCCGTTGGCGGTGCGCAGGTCCATGCGGTACTCACCGTGCGGATCGTCGGTGAGGGTGACGGCCTTGCGGCCGCCGGCGGTGTCGGCGGCTATGCGGTAGCCGGCGGGCGGGGCCGAGACGATGATCGAGCCGTTGGCCGTGGTGGCGCTGATGTCCTGGGCGGTGGCGGGGATGACGTCGACGGCGCCGTTCGACGTGCGGACGCTGATGCCGTCGCCGTGCAGGTCGCGCCCCTTGACCCGGCCGTCACCGGTGCGGACCGACACCTTGCCGGTGGCGCCGGTCACCTCGACCGCGCCGTCGGTGGTGGAGACGTCCACCGCGCCGACGTTGGCCAGGGTGATGCGCCCGGAGCCGGTGCTGCCGCTGACCGGGACCCCGGCCGGCAGGTCGACGGTGTACGCGACCGAGCAGCGGTGCCCGCAGCCGGAGAGGGTGAGGACGCCGTCCTCGACCCGGTGGGTGGCGCCCTCGGGCTTCTCCCCCTGGTAACGCAGCTCCCGCTGGACGCGGACCGAGGTGGCGGCGCGGTCACCGCGCAGGGTGACGGCGCCGGCCGCGGAGTCGATCCGGACCGCGCTGACCTCACCTCCCACCCGCTGGTCGTCGCGGGCCTCGTCGGCCCGGGCCAGGCCGCAGGCGGTGAGCCCGCCCAGGGCCAGGACGAGTACCGCGGCGAACGCGGCCGTGCCGGCCGGTGAACTGCGGGTGCGGCGCATGGTGGTCCCCCTCTGGTCGGACGCGTGAACGGTCGTACGCGCGGGCCGGCCCCTCTCCGGCCCCCTCCGACGGTAAGCTCCCCGCCTGCGCCGTTCCATGGGGATACCCCCCGGTTGACGGGTCAGGGACCCCCTACGGGTGCGTGCGCCGGAGCACTCTCGGCAGGTCCGCGCCCCCGGCGCGCACCGCCACGGCTCGTCTGCGCGACCCGGCGACACGCCGCCTGTCGGCCCAATCGGGCGAGCCACCCGGGCACGGCGGCCTTCTGGCGGGGTCCGGGTGCGGCGGTGCGAGGAGGGGGTGTGCGGGGAGTGGACGGCGGAGCCGCACGCGGGGCGCGGACCGGGGCGCGTGGGGTGCGCCGGGTGCGCGTGCGGTGAGTTCCGTACCCGAGGTACCCCGCCGCGGTGGTCGCCCCCTCCCGCGCACGCCTCCCCGCCGCCTCGGCGATGGCGGTGGGCGGCCCGGCGCGGCTGGCGGCACTCTCCGACGGCGTCCACGCGATCGCGATGACCCTGCTCGTCCTCGGCCTCTCCCTCCCCGAGGGGACTCGGCCGGTTCCACCGCGAACCGCGCGACACGGTGCCCCAGTTCCTCGCCTACGGGCTGAGCTTCACGCTGCTGGTCGGCTTCTGGCAGGACCAGCGGCGCATCCTCATACTGGTCCGCCAGGTCGATGAGGGCTTCGTCCGGCTGGCCGCGCTGGGACTCGGGGCGGTGGCCCTGGTCCCCTTCCCGACCTCCATGCAATCCGACTACACCGGGGAGCCGGTGGCCGTGGCCCTGTACTCCGCCGTGAGCGCCGTGATCGACCTGATCCACCTCGCCCAGTTCACCCTGCTGCGCGGCAGTCCCCGCCCGCGTACCCGCCCGGTCCCCCGCCACATCGCCTGGGGGTTCAGCGCCGAACCGGGTTCGACCGTCCTGGTGTTCGGCGCCGCCGCGCTCGTCGCCCTCCACGACCCGACGGCCGCGATGTACACCTGGCTGGCCCTGATCCCGCTGAAAACGGCGGTGGGCCGGGCGAGCAGGCGACGACCCGGCCAAGGCCTGTCTGACAGGTGAGGTCACCTCCTGGGCGTACTCAGGACCCCAGCAGGAAGCGAGTGCGTGCGTCCTCGTGCCCGGCCCGCAGGCGCGCCTCTCCGGTCAGCGCGCC
The DNA here is from genome assembly GCF_011170125.1 of Streptomyces diastaticus subsp. diastaticus. Lineage (NCBI taxonomy): Bacteria > Bacillati > Actinomycetota > Actinomycetes > Kitasatosporales > Streptomycetaceae > Streptomyces > Streptomyces diastaticus. The sequence goes on from NZ_BLLN01000001.1 coordinate 144,872, forward strand.
CAGCGCGCCCGCCCAGTCACGCAGCCGGTCGGCGCGGAGCCCCGGGACCAGCTCGGCGAGCCGCCCGGCCCGTTCTGCCAGCTCAGCGGCACAACTGACCCCGTCCAGCGCCCAGTCGACCGCGTCGAAGTCGGGGTCGCCCCAGGCGGGTCTCGGGTCGATGGCGACCAGACGGCCGCCGGGGCCGTGCAGCACGTTGGCCGGGTGCAGGTCACCGTGGACTAGCTGTTCTGTCCGGGGAGGTTGTGAACGGTGAGACAGGTCTCGGCCGAGGGATCTTGAACGGGTGAGGGCCTTCCGGTTCGGTGTGGATTGCGACGTCTACACCAACCAGAAAGGCCCTCGTGCCCCACCGTAATGCACCCCTGACCGAGACCGGACGGCTGCGCCTGGCCCGTTGCGTGGTCGAGGACGGCTGGCCCCTGCGCCGGGCCGCCGAACGCTTCCAGGTCTCGCCCACCACCGCCCAGCGGTGGGCCGACCGCTACCGCCGCCTGGGGGAAGCCGGCATGGCCGACCGCTCCAGCCGCCCACGCACGAGCCCGGGCCGCACTCCCACCCGTACCGAGCGGCGGATCATCAAGGTCCGTCTGCTGCGCCGGTGGGGACCGGCCCGCATCGCGCACTTCCTGCACCTGGTGCCCTCGACCGTGCACCGCGTGCTCACCCGCTACCGCCTGGCCCGCCTGTCGCATCTCGACCGGACCACCGGCCGCGTGGTGCGCCGCTACGAACGCGCCAGGCCCGGCGAACTCGTCCACGTCGACATCAAGAAACTGGGCAACATCCCCGACGGCGGCGGACACAAGGTCCATGGCAGGGCTCAGGGCGGCCGCAACAGCTCCGCGCACCGCGACCCCGCCCGGCCCCGCGCCGTCCACGGCCGTCCCAACCTCGGCTACAGCTACCTGCACACCGCCGTCGACGACCACTCCCGCCTCGCCTACAGCGAGATCCACGCGGACGAGAAGAAGGAGACCGCCACCGCCTTCTGGCAGCGGGCCCACACCTTCTTCACCCAGGCCGGGATCTCCGTCGAACGGGTACTGACCGACAACGGCTCCTGCTACCGCTCACGCGACTGGCGCGATGCCCTGGCAGCGACCGGGATCGCCCACAAGCGGACCCGGCCCTACCGGCCCCAGACGAACGGCAAGGTCGAACGCTTCAACCGCACCCTGCTGGACGAGTGGGCCTACGCACGCCCCTACCGGTCAGAAGCCGAGCGCCGCCAAGCGTTCCCGCAATGGCTGCACACCTACAATCACCACCGCGGACACACCGCGCTGAAAGGGCAACCACCCGCCAGCCGCGTCCCCAACCTCACAGGGCAATACAACTAGCCGGGTCACGGGCGCGGAGGCGGCCAGCTCCAGGGCCCGCGCGCGGGCCCTGCGGAGCCGGATCTCGGCCTCGGGCCGGTCCGGGCCCGCCCGCCGCAGGGCGAGATCGTAGAGGAAGCCGACCCGGTGGGCGAGCGGACGCACGGCCGAGCCCTCGTAGGGGCGCTCGGCCGGCCCGCACTCCCGGAGCCGGCGCAGCAGCGTCGCGAGCTGCTCCGGCTCCCAGTCCTGACCGTGCACAGGCACGCCCGGGGCCACCCCGTCCAGCAGCAGGGCCCCGGCTCCGGGGTCGGCCGCGAGGAGGCGGACCACCGAGGGCGTCCGCCCCCAGGCCGCCAGAGCCTCCGCCTCCTCGGCGGCGATCATCGGGTCGGGCGTCAGCTTCAGCCAGACCGCTCCGCCGTCCTCGCGCCGCCGGCACCGCAAGACCCGCGAGGTGCTCCCGCCGCCGGCCGCCAGTGGTTCCAGCTCCCAGCGGTCGGCCAGGGCGGCGAGCCGGTCCGGAAGCGCGTCGCACCAGGCGTCGGCGGCCGGGCCGAAACGGGCGAGGAGGCGGGCACGGGCGGACGGGGGCAGGACGTCGAGGCGGGCACGGGGCATGAGTCTCCCTCCGGGCGGGGACCCGGTCCGGCGAACCGGGGCGCGGTGACGGGCTTCGGCCGAGTAGCGTGTCAGGCATGTCGTGTCCTGAGTCGGACCGGGTCGGGGCTTTCGGTCACCCGCCGTCAGCCCCCTGACCCCCGGTCCCGCAGCCCTGCCGTTCCGCCGCTCCCTCGGCGGGGCACGTCTGCCCGGTGGGGCCCGGCCGTGGTGACGAGATGCCGTGCACGTATCTCCCCTCACCTCGGAGCACCCGATGCCTCTTCCTCTCCACCTCCTCTCCCTGGCGGTCTTCGCCATGGGCACCTCGGAGTTCATGCTGGCCGGCCTCCTGCCGGCCCTCGCCTCCGACCTCGGCGTGCCCGTCGGCACCGCGGGCGTGCTCACCTCCGCGTTCGCCGTCGGCATGGTGGCCGGCGCCCCGCTGGTGGCCGCGCTCGCCCGCGACCGGCCCCGCCGGCCCAGCCTGCTCGTCTTCCTCCTCGCCTTCGCGGCCGCGCACGTGGTCGGGGCCGTGACGACCAGCTTTCCGGTCATGGTCGTCGTCCGGGTCGTCGCCGCCCTCGCCAACGCGGGGTTCCTCGCCGTCGCCCTGACCGCCGCGGCGTCGATGGTGCCGCCCGCCCGGAAGGGCCGGGCACTGGCCGTGCTGCTGGGAGGCACGACGCTGGCCACGGTCGCCGGTGTCCCCGGCGGCGCGGTGCTCGGCACCCTGCTCGGCTGGCGCGCCACCTTCCTCGCCGTCGCCGTGCTCTGCGTGCCCGCCGCCCTCGGCGTCCTGCTGGGTGTCCCGGCCGGGCGGGCACGGGCGGACGCGGTCGCGCACCCGAGCCTGCGTGCGGAACTCGCCCAGCTCGCCCGGGGCCGGCTGGTCCTGGTGATGCTGCTCACCGCGCTGGTGAACGCGGCGACCTTCGGCGCCTTCACCTTCCTCGCCCCGGTCGTGACCGGCACGGCCGGGCTGGGCACCTGGGGGATCTCCGTCGCTCTGGTCCTGTTCGGCGCGGGCTCCTTCGCCGGAGTGACGGCCGCCGGCCGCCTCACCGACCGGCGGCCCGGCCTGGTCGTCGCGGTCGCCGGCCCCCTGCTGCTCGCCGGCTGGCCCGCGCTGGCCCTGCTCGCCGGGGAGCCGGCCGCCCTGCTCCCCCTGCTCTTCGTGCAGGGCGCGCTGTCGTTCGCGCTGGGCAGCACCTTGATCACCCGTGTCCTCCACGAGGCGGCACACGCCCCCACCATGGCGGGCTCGTACGCGACGGCCTCCCTCAACATCGGCGCCGCCGCCGGCCCCGTCGCCGCCGCGGCCACCCTCCCCACGCCCCTCGGCGACCGCGGCCCGTTCTGGACGGCGGCCGTGCTGGTCGCGGTCAGCCTGTTCGCCGCGTCGGCGTTCCGCGAGGTGGTGGCGCCGGGCGCCGCTCCGGCGCCGGCCGGGGAGTCCGTACACGTCTGAGCGCGCGGTCGGCGGTGGCGGGGCGTGCGCCGACCGTACTTGGGGCGTTCGCCTGCGGACGGGGGCGGCGCGGCACACCATGGGGCCGGGAGCTTGCCGCTCCTGGCTCCGTGCGCCACCAAGCGTCCCCCCATGCGGAGACCTTCGCCGCGCCAAGGGGAGCCCTGTATGCCGATCAGCCTCGACAAGATCCCGCCCGGTCTGGTCGGCCTCACCGAGACCGCCGGCGTCTCGCTGCGCAAGCGCGGCCTCGCCGACCGGGGGGTGCGGGCCGCCGTGTACCTCGTCCTCGACCGCTCCGGCTCGATGCGCCGCTACTACCGCGACGGCACCGTGCAGCGCCTGGCGGAACAGGCCCTCGCGCTCGCCGCCCATCTGGACGACGACGGCACGGTGCCGGTGGTCTTCTTCGACACCGACGCCCACCCCACCACCGAGGTGAGCCTGGACGCCTACGAGGGCCGTGTCCAGGAACTCCACGAGCGGTACGGGCACATGGGGAGGACCAACTACGCGGCCGCCATGCTGGAGGTGATCGAGCACTACACCGCCTCCGGCGCGACCGCTCCCGCCTTCGTGATCTTCCAGACCGACGGCGGCCCCGACTCCCGGCCGGAGGCGGAACGTGTCCTGTGCCGGGCCGCCCGCCTGCCGGTGTTCTGGCAGTTCGTCGGCTTCGGCGACGACCGGTTCGCCTTCCTGCGCAAGCTGGACGAGCTGGCCGTACCGAGGAGGCGGATCGTCGACAACGCCGGGTTCTTCGCGGCCGGGCCCCGGCCGGGCTCCTGGACGGACGAGGCGCTGTACGACGCGTTGCTGACCGAGTTCCCCTCCTGGCTCAAGGAGGCCGGGGCGCTGGGCCTGCTGCCCGGCTGAGTCCGGGGCGGCCGGCCGAAGCTCCCTGCCCGGACCCGGGTCCGGGCAGGGAGCTTCGACGGTGGTCCGCCGCCCGGTGCGGGCGGGCTCAGTCGAGGCTGTCCGGTTCGGGGCCCGTGCGCAGCCCCTCGTCCAGGGTGGCGAGAGCGGCCATCTCGTCGGCGGTGAGGGTGAAGCCGAGGACGTCGAGGTTCTCGCGGATGCGGGAGGGGGTGACGGACTTGGGGATCACCACGTTGCCGAGCTGGAGGTGCCACCGGAGGACGATCTGGGCCGGGGTCCGGCCGTGGCGGGCGGCGAGACCGGTGATCGTGCCGTTCTTCAGCAGGGCGCCCTGGGCCAGGGGGCTCCACGCCTCGGTGGCGATGCCGTGCTCGGCGTGCAGGGCGCGCAGGCCGGCCTGCTGGAGGCCGGGATGCAGCTCGATCTGGTTGACCGCGGGGACGATGCCGGAGGCGTCGATCAGGCGGGTCAGGTGGGCGGGCTGGAAGTTGGAGACGCCGATGGCACGGGTCCGGCCGTCGGCGAGCAGCTTCTCCAGGGCGCGCCAGGTGTCGAGGTAGCGGTCGCGGGCCGGGGCCGGCCAGTGGATCAGGTACAGGTCGACGTGGTCCAGCCCGAGCCGGGCGAGCGAGGCGTCGAAGGCGGTGAGAGTGGCGTCGTAGCCCTGGTCGTCGTTCCACACCTTGGTGGTGACGAAGAGTTCGTCGCGGGGGATGCCGGAGCCGGCGAGAGCGCGGCCGACGCCCGCTTCGTTGCCGTAGACGGCGGCGGTGTCGATCGAGCGGTAGCCGGCCTCCAGCGCGGTGGCGACGGCGGCCGTGGTCGCCTCGTCGGGCACCTGGAAGACGCCGAAGCCGAGCTGCGGCATGGTGACGCCGTTGTGGAGGGTGACGGTGGGGACGGGAGTGGTGTTCACGTGCTGTGCCTTGTCCTTCATCAGTGGTGTACGGGTTCGGGGGCGGCCGGGGTGGCGGCGGTGGGCACGGGCTCCCGGGCCGCGCGGGCCTCGTCGCGGCGCTGGAGGGCGGCCGAGAGGAGGGCCAGCAGCAGCGCGGAGCCGGCGAGCAGGGCGCCGACCCAGTTCGGGGCGGTCCAGCCGAGACCGGAGGCGATGACGAGTCCGCCGAGCCAGGCGGCCAGGGCGTTGCCCAGGTTGAAGGCGCCGATGTTGACGGCGGAGGCCAGCGTGGGGGCACCGTGGGCGTGGTCGAGGACCCGCTTCTGGAGGGGCGGCACGGTGGCGAAGCCGAGGGCGCCGATCAGGGCGAGGGTGAGCGCGGCGGCGGCCTTGTGATGCGCGGTGACGGTGAACAGGGCGAGGACCAGGGTCAGGCCGCCGAGCGAGGCGTGGAGCATCGGCATCAGCGCGCGGTCGGCGAACCTGCCACCGACCAGGTTGCCCGCGACCATGCCCAGACCGAAGAGGACCAGCAGCCAGGTCACCGAGGAGTCGGCGAAGCCGGCGACCTCGGTCATCATGGGCGCCACGTAGGTGACGGCGGCGAAGACCCCGCCGAAGCCGAGCACGGTCATCGCCATGGCCAGCAGGACCTGCGCGTTCCGGAACGCCGCCAGCTCGTGCCGCAGCCTCACCCCTTCCGGCTTCGGCAGGGCCGGGACGAGCCGGGCCACACCGAGCAGGCCGAGGACGCCGAGTCCGGCGACGACGACGAAGGTGGCCCGCCAGCCGGCGCTCTGACCGATGAGGGTGCCGAGCGGCACACCGGCCACGTTGGCGAGGGTCAGGCCGGTGAACATCAGCGCGATGGCTCCGGCCCGTTCACGAGGGGCGACCAGGTCGGCGGCGACGACCGAGCCGATGCCGAAGAAGGCGCCGTGCGCGAGGGAGGCGACGATCCGCCCGGCCAGCATCACGCCGAAGGCGGGGGCGGCGGCGGAGAGCAGGTTGCCCGCGACGAACAGGCCCATCAGCAGCATCAGCATGTGCTTGCGGGAGATCTTCGTCCCGAGCACGGTCATGATCGGCGCGCCCGCGACGACGCCGAGCGCGTACCCGGTGACCAGCAGCCCGGCCGTCGGGACGGTGACGCCGAAGTCGGCGGCCACGTCGGGGAGCAGGCCCATGATCACGAACTCGGTGGTACCGATCCCGAAGGCTCCGACGGCCAGGGCCAGGAGGGCTGGAGGCATGGGTGTGCCTTTCCTGGAAGGGGAGGGAGAAGCGCTGCTCCGAGGAGCTCGACCCGACAGGACGGGTAACCGCTGACAGCGCCTTACAAGCGGACACACTAATTGCACACGCGGGATGATTGCAAGCGCGGGCTATTAGTGAAGGGGCTTCTCCCGCCCCCCTCTCCTCACCCGTCCGCCCCCGCGAACATCTCGATGAGGCCGCAGGGGGCGCGGCCGCCGACGCAGAGGGTGAGAACCTTCTCGGCGTCGGCGGCGGTCCTGGCGCCGCGCGGGAAGAGCGCCGCCTCGTACGCGGCGAGGGCCGCCTCGACGTCGCCGGGAGGGGCCGCGAGAGCCTCGCCGAGTCCGGCGCCGTCGGGCAGGGCGAGGTTGGCGCCCTCACCGGAGGGCGGCACGAGGTGGGCGGCGTCGCCGAGCAGGGCGACGCCCGGGACCCGCGCCCAACGGTGCCCGGCGGGCAGGCGTGCGGGAGGCGTACGACCGGGGCGGTGTCCCCGTCGGTGACGAGGGCGGTCAGCTCCGGCGCCCACCCCCTCGAACTCCTCGGCGACGCACCGTACGACCGCGGACGGGTCGGCGAGGTCGGCGGCGTCGGCCCACGCCCGGCCCCGGGCGAGCTGCACGTAGGTGTGCAGCACCCCGCCCGGCTCGCGGTGGGCGACGATCCCCCTGCCCGGCACCAGCGCCGTCATCGAGCCGCCACCGACCACCTTCGCGCCGGGATGGCGCGCGTCACCGTCGAAGAGCCACGTCTCCACGAAGACCACGCCGACATAACGAGGTGTCGCCGCCGAGGCCAGGGGGCGCACGCGTCGGAACCGCTCGACACGGTGGGCGAGCGCGGCCTCACCTTCCGCGCGCTGGCGGAGCGCCGCGCGACCGGACCCGGGGCGATCTACTGGCACGTCACCGGCAGGGCGGAACCGCTGACCGCCGCCCCCGACGCCGTCATCGCCCCCGCCGCCTCACCGGCCGACCCCGCAGCGGCCCCGCGGGAAGCCCCTCCGCACGCTCACGCTCGGCGTCTTCGACGCGCTGGACGCCCACCCCCGTGGGTCGGCCCGCAGCTCGACTTCACCGAAAGCCGGTCCCCCTGCTCCGGGTCTTCGAGCGCGTCGGCCGCCAGGTCGAGGCGCTGGGCGTGCCGGAGACCGCCCGGTTCACCTCCGCGCCGGCACTGATGAGCTACATCCTCGGGGTGGCGGGGCAGGACGCCGCGAGCAGCCGGTCGGTGCCCCCGGCACCGACCGCACCGCCCACCTCGACGCCGTCGCCGTCGCCGACACCTGGGGCGAACTCGACGCCGAGCATTACCCGTTCACCCGAGGCGTCACAGGGCAGCTCAGGGCCGGCCCCGCCCGCGAAAAGTTCCTGGCCGGCGTCGGCCTGATCCTCACCGGCAACGCGGCCCTGCGGTGGATCAGCTCACCGCCGGGTCGCCGGACTCCTGCGCCTGCGGAGCGGCGGCACCGCGCGGGAACGACACCTCGACACGGCGGTTCTTCATCCGGCCGGCCTCGGTGGAGTTGTCGGCGATCGGGTAGTCCTCGCTGTAGCCGCGCACCTCGTAGGTGACACTCGGTCCGAGTGTCCTCACCAGTTCCTCGTGGACGGCGTCGGCACGGTTCTTCGACAGCTTCTTCCCGTGCTCGTACGAGCCGAGGTCGTCGGTGAACCCGAACACCCGCACCTTGTTCGCCTGCTGAGCCTGCGCCTCCTCGGCGATGGCCTGGATGCGGCCGCGAGCCTCCGGGTTCAGCTTGGCGCTGTCCTTGCCGAACAGGACCTCGGCCTGGAGTGCGAACTTCACATCGGTGTTGGTGTCCTCACGGCGCTCCTCGCCTCCCAGATCCTCCACCACCGACTTGATGTCCAGCACCTTCGGCGGCGCGAGTTTCGCCCCGTCCGCCAGCTTCAGCCCCGCGCTGTCCTCGGAGATCCGCGGGGGCGGAGAACTGGTCGTGCTGCCGGGCGGCGCCACGGGGTCGTCATCGTCGGCATGGGCCGCGTGCAGGGGCAGAGCGAGCGAGAGAACCAGCGAGCAGGCGAGAGTGGCCAGAGCGACATGGCGTGCTGGTTTCATCGGGGGTCACCCCTCGGAGATTTCGATGGTGGCGGGGGGCATGGTGGGGACTTGCAGTTGGACCTTGGACGTCTCATCGGGGGGAGCCGGGAACTGGGCGAACCAGTCAACAGACTCGTTGGAGTCAATTCCCCCTTCGAACAGCGTGCATAGGCATCGCCCTCCCGTATCCCGAAGGATCAGGTACTTCTTTTTACCAACCGCGTCGACGATGGTCGCCCCCGCCATGGACCCAGCACTCTTACTCAACTCGCTTTCATCACTCTTCCATTCCCCCGCCGTCCAAAATGAACCCTTGCCATTCGTCACTTTTCCGGAGACGGTGAGAAACCCACCCCCGTCCCGGACTGCCGAATCGACCGTGAGAGTGATTCCATTTCCATTCACCTCAGCAAGTGGGCCATCCTCGGGGGCGCTGCGGCCAACGTCAGCCGAGGGCGCCTTCGATACCTCCGCACTCGGAACCTTCGCATCCTCTCCCTCTCCCTCACTCCCTCCACAGGCGGAGATGGCGAAGGAGAGCGTCACAGCGCAGGCCGCAGCCATAACGCGATGACGGCTTCCAGTAAAGCCACGAAGATCCATTACCAGAGACTCCCTCTAAACGTGCAGGCTCACCCAACTAGCCGAGCTGCGAACATTTCGTCGACTTCCGGAAGGTCACTCTCGTCGAAATCTTCCGGATCGATGACGAAGCGTTCGCCATCGCAGCGGAAGGCGACCTCATCGTCCGGATCAATTCCTTCCTCCACCGCACAACGCGGCTCAACCGCCGCGACAGCTTCAGCGCTCGCTTTGGCAGTCTCAGTCCCGGGGACAACAGATTCCCCCACCGCATCCACGTTCCGCACTCGAGCCCAGAAAGCTGGAAGATTCTTCCTCGATTCCACCCTGAAGCCAACCAGGTCAGCCCCATTTAGAGGCCATCTCATTTGGGGCACTCGGTATTCTGTGCGTCATGGTGGGGATCGTTGAGCGGTTGGTGCCGGACGAGTTGTGGGAGTTGTTCCAGCGGGTGGTGCCGGAGGCGCCGTCGCGACCTCAGGGCGGTGGTCGGCGTCGGCACGGCGACCGGGAGGTGCTGGCCGCGATCGTCTTCGTAGCCACGTCGGGTTGTACCTGGCAGCAGCTGCCGTCGGCGTCGTTTGGCCCGTCCGGAGCGACTGCTCACCGACGGTTCTCGGAGTGGTCGAAGGCCAGGGTGTGGGCCAAACTCCACCGCCTGGTTCTCGACGAACTCGGTGCCCGCGGGGAGCTGGACTGGTCGCGGTGCGCAATCGACTCGGTGAACATGCGGGCCCTGAAAAGGGGGACCTGACGGGTCCGAATCCTGTCGACCGGGGCAAGTACGGCTCGAAGATCCACCTGGTCACGGAACGGTCGGGTCTGCCCGTCTCCGTCGGCATCTCCGGGGCCAACCTCCACGACAGCCAGGCACTGATCCCGCTCGTGAAGGGCATCCCGCCAATCCGCTCGCGGCGCGGCCGACGACGGCGCAAGCCCGGCAAGCTTCACGCCGACAAGGGCTACGACTATGCCCATCTGCGGCGATGGTTACGCGAGCGAGGTATCACCCACCGCATCGCCCGTAAGGGAGTCGAGTCCTCGCAACGGCTGGGCCGTCACCGCTGGACCGTGGAACGCACCATGGCCTGGCTTGCCGGCTGCCGCCGCCTCCACCGACGCTACGAACGCAAGGCCGACCACTTCCTCGCCTTCACCAGCATCGCCTGCACTCTCATCTGCTACCGCAGGCTCACCAAATGAGATGACTTCTTAAGGAAGCTAGACGGCTGGCCTCCACCTCCGCCCCATCACCGACAGCGGACTCCGCATACAACCATTCCAACCATCCGTCACCGTCGCCGATCGATTCCACGAGTCCGTCGAAAAGGGCAAGACGAGACTCCTGCGCTGCAGCCAATGCCGCCGCATCAGCGGCAGACTGTGCGCCATTTCTGGCCACCGCCGCTTGAGCAAATGCAAAGAAGGCGAATGCAACGAAGAGTAGCATCCCAGAAATCCAGATAAATAGAGGCAAGGCCTGCCCCTGGTCAAGACGCCGGGTATCGACAGTCAACGGCCGACGACGTCGCTGACCGCCTTCCCGATGGCTTCGGAAATCTTCGCATCCAAGGCCAGTCGATCGATCAGAACGAAGATCCCCGCGATCAGAATCATCAACCCCGCGTACTCCACGAAGCCCGCGCCCCGGTCGCGGTTCGCCCTGTTCAGGGCGCGGGTGGTCCAGGTCTGGGCCGCCCGGTGCAGGGCCAGTGCTGCCCTCAAGGTCGAGTTCCTCATGGTGGGGGCCTCCTTGGTCGGGGGTGCTTCGGGGACGGTATGAGGTGGTGCGGCGAACGGAGGAGGGCCCGGGGGCCCACACGGGGACCCAAGCGGGGTGGGAACCGGTGCCGGAGGTGGGACGTGCCCTTTGGCCGGGGGTACAAGGGCGCGCGGGCCGACCGGAGCCGCAACCGGAGGCCCGGGTGGGCCGGTCCGGGCCGGCGTCGGTGCCCGGGGCAGGGGGCTGCCGGTTCATCGCGGTGCCGTCCTGGGGGACGAGGACGGGTTGGTGCCCAGCCACGTCGCTATGGCGGCGCTGCGGTTGGGGGCGTGGAGTTTGGCGAAGATGCGGTTGATGTGGTTCTTGACGGTCTTCTCACTGATGAAGCACGTCGCCGCTATCTGCTGGTTGCTCATCCCCGAGGCGATCAGTTCCATGACCTCGACCTCCCGTGAACTCAGCCCGTGCGCTGCCCTGTTCGACTCTCCCACAGCGGATTGCAGTCGCGAAGGGGGTTCGGCGGAGGTTGGCGGGTTCGAGACGGGTGGCCGGTGGGGGACGGCCGGCGCGACAAAGTGGGCGAGGAGGGCGTTCCTGGCGGACGGGGTGAGGTGCGCGTGGCCCTCGTGGGCGTCGCGTACGGCGCGGGCCAGTTGGTCGGCGGTGAACTCGCCGTGCACGAGGTAGCCGACGGCGCCCAGCCCGAGGGCGCGTTGGACGGTGTCGCGTTCGCGGCTGTAGGTGAGCATCAGGACGGGGGCGAGGCGGACCAGGTGCGGCAGGGCGGCGAGGCCGTCGACGCCGGGCATGCGCACGTCCAGGAGGACCACGTCGGGCCGGTGGTGGCGGGTGGCCGCGAGGGCGCGGTGGCCGTCACCGGCCTCGGCGACGACACGGATGCCGGGGCGGGCGCCGAGCAGGGCGCTGAGTCCGGCGCGGACGACCTGGTTGTCGTCGGCGACGACCACGCGCAGGGTCCGGCCCCCGGGCGCGGGGTGGGGGCGGAGAGGGGCCGTGCGCGGGTCCGGGCGGGTGCGGGTGGTGCGCGCTTCGGGTGCGGCGGTTCGGCCGTGTGCCTCGGTGTGGGGTGCGTCCGGCATGGTGGCCTCCTCTCGGGGCGGGGTCGGTGGTGCTCCGTCCGGATGTGAGCGGTCCGGGTGTGGTGCTCGCGTTAAGAGTGTCCTCAGTCCGGGGTCTTCGTGGGTGGGTTTTGGTCGGATAGGTGTTCCCGCCGGGCGGAAGGGGGCGTTCCTGGCGCGGGCGGGGTCGGTGGGCGGCGCGGGGGCGGTGGCGCCGCGTCCAGTCCGGCGAGGGGCAGCTCCAGCCGTACCTCCGTGCCGGGGTGGTGTGTCGCCGGGTCGTCGGCGGGTCCCACGCGGAGCCGGCCGCCGATCGCGGTGGCGCGTTCCGCCATGCCGACGAGACCGAAGTGGCCGGTCTCGGCGGCGGAGCGGAGCGTGAGACCGGCCGGGAGTCCGGGGCCGCCGTCGGTGACGGTGAGGCGCAGGGAACGGCTGGTGGCGGCGAGGCTGACCCGGGTGGGGCCGGCGGCGTGGCGGTGGGCGTTCTCCACGGCTTCGGCGGCGATGGCCAGCAGGTGCCCGGCGACGGCGTGGGGCACGGGCGGCAGGGGCCCGGCCGTGCTGAGGGGTGTGCCGGGCGGCAGCCCCGCGCGCAGGGTCTCGGCGAGGTCGACGGGGTCGGTGGGGTCGGCCGCGTCGTGGCGCAGCCCGGCCAGCAGGTCACGGGAGTCGGCGGCAGCACGGCGGGCGGCGGCGGCGACCTGGACGGCGCGGTCGCGGAGGGTGTCGGGCGGCAGGTGGCCGGTGCCTTCGGCGAGGGCGTCGGCGGTGAGGGCGAGGCCGTGCAGGGTCTTGGCGAGGGAGTCGTGCAGGTCGCGGGCGAGGCGGGCGCGTTCGGCCTCGACGGCGCCGGCCACGGCGAGCCGGGCGTTGGCCTCGGCGAGGGCTGTGGTGGCGGCGCCGAAGCGGAACATGAGGTTGCGCAGGGTCACCCCGGTGATTCCGGCGGCGACGCAGAAGCCGGCGACGAGAAGGGTGCTCGCGCCGCTGGTGAGGGCGTCGCCCCAGGCACGGTGGGCGATGAGGAGGACGACGAGCTGGCAGCCGGTGAGGACGCCGGAGCCACGCCAGCCGTAGAGGAGGCCGGCGAGGAGCGGGGTGCAGGCGGCGGCGTAGCCGAGCGGGGAGGCGGGTGAGGCGGTGAGGAGGAGGACGGCGCCGATGAACAGGTCGAGGCCGAGCAGGGCGGGGTGGCGCAGGACGGCGGGGCCGAACCGCTCCCAGTCGCGGAGCATGGCGTAGGAGGCCATGAAGCCGGTGACCGCGGCGGCGAGGACGAGGTAGCGGGCGGCGCCGTCGGCGGCGTTCTGCAGGGCGAAGGGGGTGCCGAGGGCGATCAGGGCGAGGCGGACACCGAAGACCTGGCGGCAGAGGGCCTGGAGGGCGCTGAGCTGCACGCGGGGGCTGGGGGCGGGGGCGTCGTCGGCGAGGGCGGAGGCGGTGGGGCCGGGGTCGGGCTCGTGGCCGCCGTACAGGGTGGGCGGGGCGGTCGGGGGCTGGCGGGGCGGGCGGCCCGGTGCGGCGGCGCGCCCCCATTCCGTACGGTCCCGTCGGCCGGGCGGGGTGGAGCGGGGCAGCCGGTACGGGCCCAGGCCGAACACCCGGTGCGTCTCCCGCCCGGCCGAGGGGGCCGGGCGGGGCTTCGCGGCCTCGGGCGCGTCGGTACGCGAGGGCCTGGGGGCAGGGGCCGGCCGCCCGTCCGCGTACGGGGTCGCGGCGTACGGGCCCTCGTCGGGGTCGGGTGGCTGTCGCCTGTCCCGGGCGTCCCGGGCCAGCGGGAAGGACGCGCCGGCGGCTTCCCCGGCGCCTCCGGCCCCCCGCGCCCTGCGCTCCTCCGGCGGGAAGGCCCCGTCGCCAGGCGTCCTCCGGTTCACCCGGCCGGCGTTCCCCGCCTGGGCCGGGCCCCCGTCGGCACCCTCGTACGCCTCGTGCGCGCCGGGGCCCGCGTGCTCCTCGGGGCCCTCGTGGCCGCCCTCGGCCCCCCGGTCCCCGTTCATCCGCCGAGGATGGAGCCCAGGTCGGAGCCCGAGCCGAGGAACATGCCCGCGGCGATGAGGATCATCGTGGCGGGGAGGAGGAAGACGAGGGTCACCATGGTGGCCTTGGGGATGGTCTTGGCGGCGCGGCGCCGGGAGTTCTGGGCGTCGGTGCGGCGCATGTCGGTGGCGATCTGGATGAGGGTGTCGGCGATGGGCGAGCCGAGTTCCTCGCCCTGCTGGAGTGCGGAGACGAACTGGGCGACCTGCTCGGAGGAGTTGCGGCGGCGCAGTTCGTCGAAGGCCTGGCGACGGGAGACCCCCATGTCCATCTGGCGCAGGGTGATGCGCAGTTCGTCGGCCCAGGGCCCCTCGTACCGTTCGGCGACGCGGTCCAGGGCCTGGCGGAAGCCGAGGCCGGAGCTGACGACGACGGCGAGGACGTCGAGGAAGTCGGGGAGGGTGCGGTCGATGATCTCGCGCCGGTCGCGGATCGCCTGCCAGATCAGGCCGTCGGCGGCGGTGAGGCCGAAGGCGAAGGTCAGCAGGGCGAAGAGCAGCGAGTCGTTGGTGAGGAAGACCAGGCCGAGGACGAGGCCGAAGACGCCGTAGACGGCGCGGCGGGCGGCGTACCGGTCGAGGGTGAGGCCGCCGGGGTTGCCGGCCATGTCGATGCGGCGGCGTTTGGCGTCGACGCGGCGCGGCCCCATCAGCTTGAGGACGAGCGGGGCGAAGCGGATGCCGAGCCGGTCGACGGCGGACTCGGCCGTGGAGACCCGGGCCGCGCCGGACTCCAGGGCGACGGCGAGGTCGTCGGGGAGTCTCGCCTCGCCGCGCAGCAGCCGCAGGGCCGCCAGGGCGGCGGCGACCGCGGCGGCGGCGAGCAGGGCCAGGCCGAGGGCGAGCAGCGGGGACTGGAGGGTGGGCCCGGCGGCGAGCGGGGCGGTGGTGTCGGCGGCGGTCGGCACGGTCAGACCTCGATCTTCCCGAGGCGGCGGATGACGAGGAAGCCGACGGCGTACAGCCCCAGGGCGATCAGGATGAGGATCTGGCCGAGGGCGGAGCCGGTGACGCGGGCGAGGGCGCCCTCGTTCTGGGAGTTGATGAGCAGCAGCGAGCCGAGGCCGAGGGCGGGCACGGTCAGCGCGGTGGCGTGCACCTCGGAGAGCATCGTGCGGACCTCGCGGCGGGTCTCCTTGCGCTCCTCCAGGGTGGCGGTGAGGTTGCGCAGCGAGGCGACGACGGTGCCGCCGGCCTGGTTGGAGAGGACCAGGGTCGTGACGAGGACCACCAGTTCGCGTGAGGGGAGCCGTTCGGCGAGTTCGCCGAGGGCGGCGTCGACGGAGCGGCCGAGGGCGAGCTGGTCGGCGACGCGGGAGAGTTCCTCGCCCGCCGGGGCCTCCAGTTCCTCGGCGGCCATGGCGAGTGCGGTGCGCAGGGCGAGTCCGGCGGCGGTGGCGTTGGCGAGGAGCCGGGCCACGTCGGGGAGTTGGTTGATGAACGCCTCGATGCGCTTCTGCCGCTGCCAGTTGAGGAAGACCACGGCGCCCCAGGCGGCGGCGAGCGCGGCGATCGGCCCGAAGAAGGGGGCGAGGGCGGCGGAGGCGATGAGCCACAGGGCGGCGGTGGCGGCGAGGGCGTAGACGGTGAACTCGCCGACGGTGACGTCCAGGCCGGTGGCGGAGAGCCGCAGCGACAGGTCGCGTCCCAGGCGGGTGCGGCGGACCCGGCGGTCGAGCGCGGTGAAGCGGCGGCCCCGGCCGGCCGGCGGTGCGGCGGTGGCCGAGAGCCGGTCGACGAGGGCCTGGCGCTGGGCCCGCCCGGAGGCGTACACGTGGACGCCCGCGACGGCGAGCAGCAGGCACAGCAGGCTGGCGCCGAGGGCGAGGCGGGTGGGGTCGGTCATGCCAGCGCCTCTCGGACGTGGGCGGGGTCGGCGGTGTCGGTGACGCCGAAGGCGGGGGGCACGCCCTCGCCGGCGAGGTGGAGGCGGTCGGCGACGGGACGCGGCAGCGGGAGGTGCTCGAACCAGCCGGGGGCGGCGCGGTCGGGGCCAGGGGGGCCGGGGTGGTGGCGGGAGACGGTGGCGATGCGGAAGGGTTCGCGGCCGTGCGAGACGAGGACGGCGATCTCGGCGAGGCGGCGGGAGCCGTCGGCGGCGCGGCTGAGCTGGACGACGACGTCGACGGCGGAGTTGATCTGGTCGCGCAGCGCCTCGAAGGGGATCTGCACCTCGGCCATGGAGCCGAGGGTCTGGAGCCGCATCAGGGCGTCCTCGGCGCTGTTGGCGTGGACGGTGGCGAGTGAGCCGTCGTGGCCGGTCGACATGGCTTGCAGCATGTCGAGGGTCTCACCGCCGCGCACCTCGCCGACGATGATGCGGTCGGGGCGCATCCGGAGGGAGTTGCGGACCAGGTCGCGGATGGTGATGTGGCCCTTGCCCTCGACGTTGGCGGGGCGGGACTCCAGGCGGACCACGTGGGCCTGCTGGAGCTGGAGTTCGGCGGAGTCCTCGATGGTGATGATGCGCTCGTGGCCGGGGATGAGGCCGGAGAGGGCGTTGAGCAGGGTGGTCTTCCCGCTGCCGGTGCCGCCGGAGACGATGACGTTGAGGCGGGCCCGCACGAAGGCGGCGAGCAGCATCAGCAGGTGTTCGTCGAGCGAGCCGAGCTGGATCAGTTCGGGAAGGGTGTAGGCGCGGGGGAAGCGGCGGATGGTGAGGGTGGCGCCGGTCAGGGAGAGCGGCGGGATGATGACGTTGACGCGTTCGCCGGAGGGCAGCCGGGCGTCGACCATGGGGTGGGACTCGTCGACGCGGCGGTTGACGGTGGAGACGATGCGCTCGATGGTCTGCATCAGTTGCTCGTGCGAGGCGAACCGCATCGGCAACTGCTCGACGCGGCCGGCTCGTTCGACGAAGATCGCGTCCGGGCCGTTGACCATGATCTCGGTGATGGAGGGGTCTTCGAGGAGTGGTTCGAGGACGCCGAGTCCGAGTGCCTCGTCCACGACCCGGCGGATGAGCTGGGTCCGTTCCGCGCCGGAGAGCACCGGCCCTTCCCGGCTGATGATGTGGCCGAGTACGCGCTCCAGCCGGGCCCGCCGGTCGGCGGCGGCGAGCGAGGACATCTCGGCGAGGTCGATCTCCTCCAGCAGCTTGGCCCGGAACACCGCGACGAGGTGTCCGTCCTCCCGCCCGGGCCGGGCGGCGCCCTGCTCCTGGGGGCCGGTGATACGTGACCTGAGGCTCATGCGGTGTCGCCTCCTCGGGCGGGGGCCGGGCGGCCGGTGCGGGCGGGGTGCGGGCGGGACATGGCGGGCGGGGTCACCGGTCGTCGTCGGGCATGGTGGCCGAGCGGGTCACGGTCCAGCCGGTGCCGACGAACGGCAGCAGGGTGGGGACCTTGACGGCGGCGGTGGCCTTGGTGGTGCCGTCGCCGCCGCCCCAGCTGAAGCTGACGTCCGTCCCGGCGCCGACGGCCGCCCGTCCGGCCGCCGTCCCGGCACCGGTGTCCTCCTGCGAGGCGACGCGCGCGGCGGCCCGCGCGGCCGACCCGGCCTGGTTGGCGGCGTAGCCGACGAGGCCGAGCTGGATGGCGGCGAGGCCGATCAGCAGGAGGACCGGGAGGAACCCGGCGAACTCCAGGACGGCGGCGCCCCGGTCGTGCGGCGTCCGTGCGTGGCCGGTGCCGGGCCTGGCGGGCGGCCGCCCCCGCCCCCTCACCGCTCCCCCTCGAAGGCCGCCCCCGCGCGCCCCGTGACCTTCCACCCGGGGTTGACGCCCGGGAAGAAGAGGGGGACGTCGGCCTTGACGGTGGCTTGCCAGACGGAGCCCGCGTCGGTGCAGGTGACGGCGGCGCCGGACCAGGCGGAGGGCAGGTGCCGGGTGGCCGCGGTGCGGCAGGCGGCGGGGCCCGAGTCGCCCGCGGCGTGGGCGGCGGTGGCGGCGCGGGCGCCTTCGTCGGCGGCGTTCCCGGCGAGGCTGTAGGTGTAGCCGTACAGGGCGCACTGCCAGAGCAGGGCGAGGACGACGAGGACGAGGGGGAAGATCCCGGCGAACTCGAGGGTGACGGCGCCCCGGTCGCCGTGGGCGCGGCGCTTGCGGCCCGCCGGGCGCTCGGGGGTGCTCGGGCCGAGGCCCAGTTCGCCGGCGAGGCCCCACAGTGCCTGTTTGACGGTGCTCTTGGCGTCGAGGTCCTGGACGCGTCCGGCGTCCAGTGCGGACTGGAGTTCTCGGTAGTGGGCGGGGACGGTGGTGCGGGCGACACGGGTGCCGGTGATGCGGGCGACGAGGGCGGGGGTGATCTCGGTGCCCTTGCCGTACCGGTTGACGACGGTGGTGGTCTCCTCGGCCTTGCGGATCTGGAGGCGTTCCCAGAGGCGGATCTGGCGTTTGGCGGCGCGGACGGCGACCACGTCGGGGGTGAGGACGAGGAGGGCGTCGTCGGCGAGTTCGACGGCGGCGGCGTTGGGCGCTGCCATCTGGGTGCCGCAGTCGACGATCACGACGTCGTAGCGGCCTCGCAGGACGGTGACGACCTGGCGGGCGGTGCGGTCGGTGACGTCCTCGCCGCGTTCGCCCTCGGCGGGGGCCGGGATGACGGCGAGGCCGCTCTCATGGGTGAAGACCACGTCGGCGAGGACGCGCGGCGTGACGTCGCGGATGGCGGCGAGGTCGGCGACCGAGCGGCGGAACTGCACGTCGAGGTAGGAGGCGATGTCGCCGGACTGGAGGTCGAGGTCGAGCAGGGCCGTGGAACGTCCGGACGCCTGTGCGGCGAGGGCGAGTTGGACGGCGGTGAGGGTGGTGCCGACGCCGCCCTTGGCGCCGGAGACGGTGATGACGCGGCCGCCGCCGCCCGCCGCGAGGAGTTCGCGGCCGCTGCCGGTGGCGAGGTGGCGGCGCATGTCGAGGGACCAGGCGGCGGCGGCCTGGACGCGTTCGGCGAGCGCCTCGTAGCTCATCGGGAGAGCGACGATGCCGCGTGCCCCGGCGTCCATGGCGGCGGTGATGACGGCGGTGCCGGTGTCGGTGGTGAGCAGCACGACGCCGACCGACGGAAACCGCCGGGTGACCTCGCGGACGAGGTCGAGCGCGGGCGCCGGGCCCATCCGCTCGTGGACGAGGACGACCTCGGGCAACTCGTCCAGGGACTCGGCGGCGAGCGCGGCGAGGGTGTCGAGCAGCGCGGTCGAGTCGGGCAGGGCCTGGGCCGGTTCGGCGTCGGGAAGCTGGGCGAGGAGGGTGGCGAGGGCGCGGGCGGCGTCCTGGTCACCGGCGGCGGGGAGAATGCGTAGCGTCATCGGCCGCCTCTCACTTGTCCTCGTCGAGGGTGTACGTGCGGTCGCCGCGGCGCAGGCCCTCTTCGCTGCCGGGCCCGACCAGGGCGAGGCGGACGTGGGCGGCGAACGACTCGGCGTAGGCGACGCGCTGGGCGTCGGCGGCCGAGAGGGCGAAGGTGATGGGGACGGCGTCGACGGGCTGGCGGCGCCGGTCGTCCTGATCGGGTTCGAGGGCGGTGAGTTTACCGACGTCGATGACGCGGGCCTTCTCCACGATGATCCGCGACTGGTCCTTCTCGCCGTCGTTCTCGGCCTTGAAGGTGGCGTAGATGTTGACGTCCGAGCCGGGGGTGATCTTGCCGGCGACGCCGGTGGCCGCGTCGATCATGATGGCGATCTCCTGCTCGCCGGGGCGGACCTCGGGGCGGGCGACGATCATGTCGGTCTGGAGCAGGGAGCCCTGGCGCAGGGTGGTGACGGCGATCTTGCCGCGTATCTGGCGCAGGTCGGTGACGGCGTTCTCCGAGCGCCACCGCTCGGGCATCGACACCTTCTCGAACTGGTCGGCGGAGAGTTCCCTGTAGGGCGCGACGTCGGTCTTCAGCCGGTAGGCGGGGACCTCCGGGCCGACCTTGGCGTTGACGTCCCGGACGACCGAGAGCACTCCGGCGAAGGCCCCGACGGCGCAGAGCACCGACAGGAGCAGCAGCAGAACACCTCGACGCTGGCGTGCGTTCATGGGCGGGGATTCCTTGATCGGGACGGCGACGGTGGCTGGTGGGGCGGCTGGTCGTGTTCCTCGTGGGGCGGCGTCGCCGCGTACGGAGGCTGGTGCGCGGGCGCCGGGGCGCCGGGGCCGGCCTGGCGGGGGTCGGGGATCCGCGGCCGCTGCGGGCCCCAGTCGGCGGGGGCGGCGCGGTGGGCGGGGCGCAGGGCGTGGACGCCGGTGGCGGGGCCGCCGGTGGGGCCCGCCGGGGTGGCGGCGCCGGGTGGCACCGCGCCGGGGTCGAGGGCCGGGGTGAACCGCGGGTCGGAGGCGGCGGGCAGGGCCCGGTCGGGGGGCGCCGGGGCGGTCCGGTCGAGCGCCGGGGCGCGTTCGCGGCCGCGCAGGCGGCCGGGGGCGGGGCGGGTGGCGGGCAGGGCCCGGCGGCCTCGCTCGCCGGGGGGCGGCAGCGGGGCGGCGCAGAAGGCGCAGCGGTCGCCGATGAGTTCGAGGCCGCACCAGTGGCACTCCTCGCGGCGGACGGAGGAGACGAGCTGGTAGAGGACGGAGATGTCGGGGATGGCGGCGGCGAACTCGGTGAGCTTGGCCGTGCCCCACCAGCCGGGCGACGCGGCGGGCAGTCTGGCGTGGGTGACCTCGCGGACGCGCCAGGCGCGGGCGAGCGCGCCGGTGACCCGCTCGGCGGGCAGGCCGCCCTCGGCGACGACCAGGCGGGTGGGGAAGCCGGGGCCCTCCAGCCGCGGGTCCTGGTCGCCGCCGAGACGTACGAGCTGGGGTTCGGGACGGGCGACGACGGCGAACTGGCTGCCGGGCAGCCAGGACTTGGCGTGCGCCTTCAGGCCGACGGGGACCTGGTCCAGGCGGGCGACGGAGCCGAGGACCGCGCCGGCGTGCAGGTAGTGGGCGAGCAGCCGGGCGGCGCTGGCGAGGACGCCCGGGGAGAAGTCGCAGATGGAGAGCTGACGCAGTTGCAGGGCGAGCAGCGCGGTGCCGAGCGGTGGCAGGTCGACGCCGACGAGGGCGAGCCGGTCGGTCTCCAGGGCGGCTCGGGCGGCGTGCAGCCGGTGGACGAGGGCGGACGGGGCCGCGGCCGGGTGGACGACGAGGACGTGGCCGTGGTGCTCGACGAGGGTGTGGATCTCGGTGAGCGTCTGCTCCAGGCCGCCGCCGCGCTCGCCGGGGCCGGTGGACCGGAGGACGGCGGCGGGCGGGGTGTGCCGGTCGGGTGAGGGCAGCACCAGTTCAGGACTGGTGACCGCGACGGCGGTCGGCATCCAGGACACCCCCGATCCCCTCGGCGGCCGGATGGGCCGCCTCCGTGCTTGCCCGGCGGTCGCCCGCCGTCCGTCCGTCCGCCTGGGCGGGGGCGGTCGGGCCACCCGCCGACTGCGGCCGGACGCCCCTCATCATGGCCGCAAAACTGTCCCGCCACACCGGTGTTCGTGTGTCTACTTCGGTATCCTCCGTTCCGGTCAAGGGCGTTCACCCGCCGTGGGGGTCGGATTCCCGCCTCACGCCCCGCCACACGCGCCTCCGCGCCCGCGGGTGCCGCCGCCCGCCACCACCGGGTTCATCCGGGTCAGACGGGATCACGCCGCCGGGCCGCCACCCCCGGCGGCCCCCCAACTTGGCCGGAATCGTACGGAGAATCACCGAAGTTGACCGGTCGGCGGGGCCCCGCCCGTCGAGGGCCCCGGATCACCGGCCCCACACCCCGCTGCCCGGCCTCTGCCGGAACCCTTGACAACCCCATTGGTCTGGACCAGTTTGGTCCCATCGCGGTGGCCACCGTGCGCCGGCTCCCCCGCCTCTCCCGGCGGCGGCCCGCCGGCGCGTCCCCCCACGTCCGTGACTCCCCCCACCGGAGGCAGCAGTGGCACGCACTTCCCCCCTCTCCCACCCCGGCCGACGCCCCACCACGCCCGGTATGCACCGCGGAGCCCGCCTCACCGCCGCCCTCGCCGCGGCCGTCATCGGCGCCTCCGGACTGGCCCTCGCCGGACCCGCGAGCGCCGCCGAGGCCGCGCCCGCGCCCGTCGCCGCCCCGGCCGCCGTGCCGGCGCACGCGGTCACCGGCTACTGGCAGAACTTCAACAACGGCGCGACCGTGCAGACCCTCGCCGACGTGCCGGACGCCTACGACATCATCGCCGTCTCCTTCGCCGACGCGACGGCCGAACCGGGCGAGATCACCTTCACCCTCGACTCGGCCGGGCTGGGCGGCTACACCGACGAGCAGTTCCGCGCCGACCTCGCCGCCAAGCAGGCGGACGGCAAGTCGGTCATCATCTCCGTCGGCGGCGAGAAGGGCGCGGTCGCCGTCAACGACAGCGCCTCCGCCCAGCGGTTCGCGGACAGCACCTACGCCCTGATGCGGGAGTACGGCTTCGACGGCGTCGACATCGACCTGGAGAACGGCCTCAACTCCACCTACATGACCGAGGCCCTCACCAAGCTCCACGAGAAGGCCGGGGACGGCCTGGTCCTCACCATGGCGCCGCAGACCATCGACATGCAGTCGCCCGAGAACGAGTACTTCAAGACGGCGCTGGCGGTGAAGGACTTCCTGACCGTCGTCAACATGCAGTACTACAACAGCGGTTCGATGCTCGGTTGCGACGGCCAGGTCTACTCCCAGGGCACGGTCGACTTCCTCACCGCACTCGCCTGCATCCAGCTGGAGAACGGCCTCGACGCCTCCCAGGTCGGCATCGGCGTCCCCGCCTCCCCGAAGGCGGCCGGCGGCGGCTACGTCGAGCCCTCCGTCGTCAACGACGCCCTGGACTGTCTGACCCGCGGCACCGACTGCGGCTCGTTCACGCCGGAGAAGACCTACCCGGCTCTGCGCGGCGCCATGACCTGGTCGACCAACTGGGACGCCGACAACGGGAACGCCTGGTCGAACGCGGTCGGCCCGCACGTCGACGACCTGCCGTAACCGGGCCGGGCCGCCGCACCCGCTCCTCCCGCTCCCCGCAGCGCCGCCGCTCCCCCGGCGGCGCTGCGGTGCGTCGCGCGCCGGCCGGGCCCGGGGACGCGCGGGCCCCGCCGGTCTGTGGGGTGTGCCCACGGGGCGAGCGAGCACTCCGCTCGGTGCCGCGGACGCCGGGACCACCGCCCGCCCCGAAGCTCTGGACGAGACCGTCCGCGCGTTCGGGGAACGGAGGTCGGCACGGACCGGCGGGAGGGTGGAGATCACGAGGGCCTGCCTGGGAAGCCTCGGGCGCCCGGACCCCGCCGAAACCCTCGCCCTCTTCGACGAGGTCCAGCTCTCCTGAGCCGTGCGCGGGAGCGCCGGCGGTCACGGCGAACGCCCGGTCAGCCCCCGGGCCTGCGGAAGAGGGCGTTCCACAGGAACGGCACGCCGAAGTGGGGGGAGTCGACCGGCTCCTCGTCCATCCGGCACAGCTCGATCTCCTCCAGCCCGGCGAAGACCCGGCGCAGGGCGTCGGCGGTGTAGCCGAGACCGCCGCGCAGGAGTCCGGGACGGCGGTACAGCTCGGCGTCGGAGGCACAGGTGCCGGAGCCCTCCGCTCCCGCGACGAAGCAGTTGAGGACCAGGTGGCCGCCCGGGGCGAGGAGCCGGTCGAGCAGGGCGAGGTAGCTGACCCGGCGGTGGGGCGGGAGCTGGTGGAAACAGCCCGAGTCGTGGATGAGGTCGTACGGGCCGTCCAGCCCGGCCGCGTCGGGGGCGAAGGCGTCGCCGAGGTGGAAGCGGATCTCGGCCCCGGCCTCGCGGGCGCGGTCGCGGGCCCAGTCGACGGCGGCCGGCGACAGGTCCACGGCGTCGACCCGGTACCCCTCGGCCGCCAGGAGCAGCGCGTTGCGGCCCGGTCCGCAGCCGAGGTCCAGGACGCGCCCGCCGGGGCGGACCAGGCCCCGGCCGAGGTGGCGGGCGAGATTGGCGTCGGGTGCGGCCACGAAGAAGGGGACGGGCCGCTCGCGGTCCGCGTAGAAGCCGTCCCAGAAGGAGGCGGCCCCGGCCGTCCACCGGTCGGCGTCCGCGGTGAACAACCCGTCCAGCAACAGCAGCACGTCCTCCACCGACCGCACCTCGCGGCCCTGTGCCCCGGAGCGCTCCATCAGGTTCCCCTCTCCTCGCGGTGCGGGAAAGGTAGCTCCGGGGGCCACGAAGTACCAGGTCAGCCCGGCCGGCGGGAGAGCACCGGCGGGCCTGGGCGGACCTGGCCGCCCAGGCCCGACACCGAGTCCCGGACCCGGTGCGTACGCCGCGCCACACCCCCGCCCCGTCTCCTCCGGGGGCCTCCTGGGGGTGGGCCGGGGACGATTTCCCCGGCGTTCCCGCCGGGGGCCGCCCCGGGCCCGCCGCTCAGCCGTCCGTGCGTCAGAACAGGTCGCGGATCTGCTGCACGCAGAGGACCACGAAGAGAAGTCCGGCGGCGGCCAGCATGACGTTGCTGAGCCGGCCGTTGCGCCACTCGCGCGGGGTGCGGTCGGAGTTGAGCAGGGCGATCAGGGTGAAGGCGAGGAACGGCATGAAGAAGGCGCCGAGCACGCCGTAGACCAGGACCAGGCCGAAGGGCTGGTCGAGGAAGAGCAGCGCCATCGGCGGGAAGGTCAGCCACAGCAGGTACGCGCGGAACGGTGCGGACTTCTCCCGCTCGCCCTTGGCGACCTCGGCGGCGCCGCCCTCCGCAGCCGCCTCGGCGCGCACGGCCTCCTTGCGCAGCCGCTCCACGAAGTCGGCGAACATCAGGCTGACGCCGTGCCAGACGCCGATCAGCGAGGAGAAGGAGGTGGCGAAGAAGCCGACCAGGAAGAGGGTGGCGGTGGCGGAGCCGAACCGCTTCTCCAGCACGTCGCCGAGGTCGACGAGGCCCTTGTCGCCGGAGGTCAGCACGAGGTTGGTGGAGTGCAGCAGTTCGGCGCCGATGATCAGCATGGCGACGACGAAGATGCCGGTGGTGACGTAGGCGACCCTGTTGTCCAGGCGCATCACCTTCATCCAGCCGCTGGTGGTCCAGCCCTTGGCGTTCACCCAGTAGCCGTAGGCCGCCATGGTGATGGTGCCGCCGACGCCGCCGACGATGCCCAGCGTGTAGAGGAGCGAGCCGTCGGGCAGCGCCGGGACCAGGCCCGAGAAGGTGCTCGGCAGGCTCGGGCCGACCCGGACGGCGACGTGGACGACCACGACGAACATCACGCCGATCATCGCGGTCATGACCTTCTCGAAGACCGCGTACCGGTTGAACCAGACGAAGAGCAGCCCGAGGACGCCCGTGATCGCGGCCCACACCTTCAGGCCGGGGCCGTCGGGGAAGAGCGCCACGACCGGCAGCGCCGAGGACGACATGGCGGTGGCGCCGTAGACGAAGCCCCAGACCACGATGTAGACGGCGAAGTACCACGTGGTCCAGCGGCCGAGGCTGCGCCAGCCCTCGAAGATGGTGCGGCCGGTGGCCAGGTGCCAGCGGCCGGTGGCCTCCGCCAGCGAGATCTTCACCAGGCAGCCGACGACCGCCGCCCACAGCAGCGTGTAGCCGAACTTGCTGCCCGCGATGAGCGTCGCCACCAGGTCGCCCGCGCCGACGCCGGTGGCGGCGACCACGATGCCCGGGCCGATGTACTTCCAACTCGCCTTGCGCGGCCCCGGGTCCGCCGCCTGTGGCGCGGTCGCCGCGCCGTCCGTCTCCGTCATCTGCCTGCTCCCCGCTGTGGTGGACGCGCCCGGGGGCGCGGTCGGCGTACGGTCGAGGAGATCAAGAAACCGTAAAGCCGGGCGGGTCACAAGGGGGCCGGCACACGTGGTTCCGCCTGTGCCGGAACGTCCTGGCACCGCGTCGGCGGCACCGGCCGGCGAGGTCACGCGGGGCCCGGCCGCCGTTCGCGGTACGGCCTGAACACGCGGCCCGGCCCGGCCCGTCCGGCGGCCACCCCCGCCACCACGTGGACGCCTCCGGCCACCCCCCAGGTCAGGCGGGCGTCACGGACCGGCGGAGCCTCGAAGCGGCTGGGGACGAGGCGCAGAGGATCGGCGAGGACCCGTACCCGCTCGCCCACGCGGTGGGTGCGGCAGCCGGTGGTGGTGGAGGGCAGGGCGTGGCCCTGGAGGTCGGCGAGGTCGCAGCGGGGTCCGGTGCGGGCGTGCAGGTCGCGGGTGACGACGGCGGGGACCCATTCGCCGCGCGTCAGCAGCAGGGCGTCCTGGAAGGCGGCGGAGGCGAAGCCGATGATCCACAGTCCGGCCAGGAAGTGCGGCAGCACGTACCGCCAGGGGCGGGCGGTGGCCACCAGGGCGGCGAACAGGGCCAGTCCGAGGCCCACCCCGGCGATCCCGCCGGCACGTCCGGCCACGCCCCCGAGCAGCAGGACCACCAGCAGGGCGGCGCCCCCGGCGGCCAGTGCCCCGCGACGGGAGGTGCGGCGTGTGGCCGCCCGGCGGGAGCGGGCGAGCGGGACGGGGCGCGCCGGGACGCGGGGAGCGCCCCCGGCCCGGGAGCCGGGGACGACGGGTGCCGCGCGCACCCCGCCGGTACACCACGGCCCGTCGCCACCGGGGTCGGGCCCCGCCTCGCGCGTCCGCGGGCCCGCTCCGTTGGCCCCGCCCGGCACGGCCTCGCCGCCGGGGCGGCGCCCGCTCTCCGTCGTACAGGTGGTTCGTTCGCCCATGTGTCCGGCCTCTCGCGCATCCGTCTGGCTCGCCGGAGCCCATCCCCCGTGTGCGGTGCCGACAGCCCTGACGTCACCCGCCCGGCGGGCGTACGGGCCCAGCCCGGTGCGCCCCCGCGCACGTCCCCGGCGCGCCGACGCCCCCGCGCGCCGGGGCGGACGGGGGCGTCGGGCGGGGCCTCGGACGGAGGTCAGCCCAGGACGGCGAGGGCGTCGATCTCGACGAGGAGGCCCTTGGGCAGGCCGACGTAGACGGTGGTGCGGGCGGCCGGCGGGGCCTGGAGGTCCTGCTCGGCGAAGTACTGGTCGTAGATCTCGTTCAGCTCGGCGAAGTGGCCGGTGTCGGTGAGGTAGACGCGCATCATCATCACGTCGTCCCAGCTCGCGCCGCCCTCCTCCAGGATCGCCTGGACGTTGGCGAAGGTCTGGAGGGTCTGCTCACGCAGGGTCGGGCCGGCCGGGGTCGGCGCCTGGCCCTCGACGGCGGGCAGGAAGCCGACCTGCCCGGCGACCTGGAGGATGTTGCCCTTGCGCACGCCGTGCGAGAACTTCGCGGGCGGCGTGGTGTGGGTGGGCGGGGTGAGGGCGGTCTTGGTGAGGGGCGCGGCGTCGCTCATGGGTTCCTTCTTCCTTTGCGGAACGGCGGGGTCTTACTCGGGGGAAGCCTGCTCGGCCGGGGCGGGGGCGCTGCCGGAGTACTCGCGGCTGACGGCGTCGGCGGTGCGGCGGACCAGCGGGAGCAGGGCGAGGAGTTCCTCGGCGGTGACGACGACGTTGGGGGCGGAGACCGACATGGCGGCCACCACCCGGCCGTCGGGCCCCCGCACGGGCGCGGCCACGCAGTTGATGGACTCCTCGTGGCCGCCGAGGTCGGTGGCCCAGCCCTGTTCGCGCACGAGGGCCAGTTCCTTGAGGAAGGCGGCGGCGTTCGGCGTCGAGCGGGCGGTGTACTGGGGGTAGTCGAGGCGTTCGGCGAGGGCGCGGCGCTCGGCCTCGGGGAGGTCGGCGAGGAGCAGCTTGGCGACGGCGGCCACGGTGGTGGCGACGGGCTTGCCGATCCGGGAGTACATCCGGACCGGGTAGCGGCTCTCCACCTTGTCGATGTAGAGGACCTCGTCCTCCTCGTGGACGGCGAGGTGCACGGTGTGGCCGCACCGGTCGTTGAGGGCGACCAGGTGCGGGTGGGCGATCTCGCGCACGTCGAGGTGTTCCACCGCCTCCTGGGCCAGCGCGAAGAGGCGGGCCCCGAGCCGGTAGCGCTGGTCGGCCTGGCGGTGGACGAGTCCGTGCTCGTGCAGGGTGCGCAGCAGCCGGAGCGCGGTGGACTTGTGCACGCCGAGCCGGTCGGCGACCTTCCCGAGGTCGGCGGGTCCCTCGGCGAGCAGCGGCAGGATGCTGAGCGCGCGGTCGACGGTCTGGCTCATGGGACGCGTACCTCCTCGGCGGCCCCCGCCCGGGTCCAGCCGGGGCCGAGACGCAGTCTGCCCCACGCCGCGTCGTCGAGCCCGGCCAGGCGGTCGGCGTGGGCGCGGGCGGGCGGGGCGGTGAGGTCGCCGGGGACGGTGAGGGCGGCCGCGGCGACGAGGTGGCCGTGGCGCAGCCGGTCGCGGGCGGGCAGGCCGCGCAGCAGGGCGGAGAGGAAGCCGGCGGCGAAGGCGTCCCCGGCGCCGACGGGCGCGACCACCTCGACGGTGGGCGCGGGCTCCTCGGTGACCGCGTCCCCGTCGTAGGCGAGCGCGCCCTGGCTGCCGCGTTTGACGACGAGGTGGCGGGGTCCCGGCAGGGCGGCGCGGATCGCCTCGGGGGTGTGCAGGCCCCAGACCTCGGCGGCCTCGTCCTCGCCGACGAGCACCAGGTCCGCGCGGTCGGCCAGTTCGGCGAGGACGGCGGGTCCGTCGGTGCGCCCCTGCCAGAGCCGGGGCCGGTGGTTGACGTCGAAGGAGACGAGGGGGCGGCCGGGGCGGGGCGCGGTGAGGTCGCGGAGGAGGGCGAGGCAGTCGGCGGAGAGGGCGGCCGTGATGCCGGTGAGGTGGAGGACCCGGGTGGCCAGCAGGGAGGCGTACGGGACGGTGTCGGGGCTCATCGCGGAGGCGGCGGAGCCGTGCCGGTAGTAGGCGACCTCGTGCCCGGCGGCGCCCCGGTCGTCGGCGGTGCGGAAGTACAGGCCGGTGGGGCGGTCGGGGTCGCGGGTGACGGCGGTGGTGTCGGTGCCGTAGGCGGCGACGGCGGCCAGCAGGTGGTCACCGAAGCCGTCGGTGCCGACCCGGCTGACCCAGCGGGTGCGGTGCCCGGCGGCGGCGAGCGCGCAGGCGACGTTGGACTCGGCGCCGCCGATGGTGCGGGCGAAGGAGGGGACGGCGGCGAGCGGGCCCGGCCGGTCGGGCAGGAAGGTGATCATGGACTCGCCGAGGCAGACGGCCTCCCAGCGGGGGCCCTGCCCGGCGTCCGTACCCGGTGCTGCCGGGACGGGCGCCGTGGCGGCTGGGCGCGGGGCGGGGTGTCCCGCTGCTGTCACGGCGTGCTCCTTGCGGTGGGCGGCTCCCGGCGCGCGGTCGGCGGCGGGTCGGTCGGCGGCACCCGCACCGGTGATCCGGGAGGGGCGGCCGGGTGACGCCGGACGGGTGCGGTGCGGCCGGGGCGGGTTCGCGCACCATTGACCCGGCATCGTCGGGGATGTTAGACAGCTCGGAGCGCTCTACGCAACGGCCGTTGCAGTATTCGCAACACTCAGCTCCAGTCGCCACACTCGGTACGCACCATCCCTCACCCTCCGGGAGGCCCCCTTGTCGTCCGCCGCCGAGCAGCCCGCGTCCCCGCACGGCTCCGTGCCCGCCCGCGCGGCCGGACACGCCTTCGCCGACCCCGAGGGCGCCCGCGCCGCCGCCGAACGCGCGGCCCGGCTCGGCGAGGAGCGGGTCGGCCCGCACTTCAAGGGGCTGCCGCCGGACGCCGACGGGCTGACGGTGGGCGCTCTGGCGGCCGAGCGCCGCTCGCTGTTCACCGGAGGCTTCACCACACCGGTGCTCGCGCTCGACGCGGCCGCGCTCGCCCACAACCTGTCCCTGCTGGAGCACTACACCGAGCGGCACGGCCTCGCCTTCGCCCCGCACGGCAAGACCTCCATGGCCCCGGAGCTGTTCGCCCGGCAGCTCGCCCACGGCGCCTGGGGCGTCACGGTCGCCGTCCCCCACCAGGCGCGGGTGGCCCGCGAGTTCGGGGTGCGCCGGGTCTTCCTCGCCAACGAGCTGGTGGACGCCGCCGCCCTCACCGCCCTCACCGCCGATCTCGACGCCGACCCGGAGTTCCAGCTCCTGGTCTACGTGGACTCGGTCCGCGGCGTGGAGCTGATGGACGAGGCCCGCCGGGCCGCGGGCGCGGTGCGTCCGCTGGACGTGGTGGTGGAGCTGGCGGCGGGTGAGGGCGCGCGGACCGGCGTCCGCGACGAGGCGGGCTGCCGCGCGGTCGCCGACGCGGTCGCGGCCGGGGACACGCTGCGGCTCGCGGGCGTCGCCGGGTACGAGGGCGAGGTGCCGGACGCCTCCCCGGAGCGGGTCCGCGCCTGGCTGCGGCGGCTCACCGCCCTCGCCGCGGAGTTCGACGCCGAGGGCCGGTTCGCCGGCCTCGGCCAGATCGTGGTGAGCGCGGGCGGCAGCGCCTGGTTCGACGCGGTCGCCGACGTCTTCGCCGAACTCCCGCCGCTCTCCCTTCCGGCGCTCAAGCTGCTCCGCTCCGGCGCGTACGTCTCGCACGACGACGGCCACTACCGGCACGTCACGCCGTTCAACCGGGTGCCCGAGGAGGGGGCGCTGCGGCCGGCCTTCCGGCTGTGGGCGCAGGTCGTCTCCCGGCCGAGCCCGGACCAGGCGTTCGTCAACGCGGGCAAGCGCGACGCCGCCTACGACCTGCACCTGCCCGAGGTCCAGGTGGTCCGCGACGCACGGACCGGCGTCCTGCGCCCGGCCGCGGGCATCACCCTCACCGGCCTCTCCGACCAGCACGGCTGGCTCAGCACCGAGGCGGGAGCGGAGCTGGAGGTCGGCGACTGGATCGGCTTCGGCCTCTCCCACCCCTGCACCTCCTTCGACAAGTGGCAGCTGATCCCGGTCACCGAGGCCGACGGCACCGTCACCGAACTGGTGCGCACCTTCTTCTGACCCGCACCGCACCACCGAGAGGCCCCACCCCCATGGATCTGGTCCTGCGGGACGCCCGCGTCGTCGACGGCACCGGCGGCCCCTCCTACCGGGCCGACGTGGCCGTCGCCGGCGGCCGGATCGCCGCCGTCCACCGCGCGGAGGCGGGCGGCCCGCGCCCGGACGCCCGCCGTGCCGTCGACGCCTCCGGGCTCGCCCTGGCCCCCGGCTTCATCGACATGCACGCCCACAGCGACCTGGCGCTGCTGCGCGACCCGGACCACAGCGCCAAGGCCGCGCAGGGCGTCACCCTGGAGGTCCTCGGCCAGGACGGCCTGTCGTACGCGCCGGTCGACGACCGCACCCTCGGCGAGGTCCGCACCCAGATCACCGGCTGGAACGGCGGCGGACCAGGCGACGACCGGGTCGCCTTCGACTGGCGCACCGTCGGCGGCTACCTCGACCGCCTCGACCGGGCCTTCGCGGGCGCCGGGTACGACGGCGAGGGCATCGCCGTCAACGCCGCCTACCTCGTCCCGCAGGGCACCGTCCGTATGCACGCGATGGGCTGGGAGGACCGCGCCCCCACCCCCGCCGAACTGGACGACATGCGCCGGCTCGTCGCCGAGGGTCTCCGGCAGGGCGCCGTCGGCCTCTCCGCCGGCCTCACCTACACCCCCGGCATGTACGCCTCCGACGCCGAACTCACCGAGCTGTGCCGGGTGGTGGCCGCGTACGGCGGGTACTACTGCCCGCACCACCGCAGTTACGGGGCGGGCGCGCTGGAGGCGTACGAGGAGATGGTGGCGCTCAGCCGGGAGGCGGGGTGCGCGCTGCACCTGGCACACGCCACGATGAACTTCGGCGTCAACGAGGGCCGGGCGGACGATCTGCTCGCCCTGCTCGACGGGGCGCTGGCGGCCGGCGCCGACATCAGCCTGGACAGCTACCCGTACACCCCGGGCGCCACCACCCTCGTCGCCATGCTGCCGTCCTGGGCGGCCGAGGGCGGCCCGGAGGCACTGCTCGCCCGGCTCGCCGACCCCGCGACCGCCGCCCGGATCCGCACCGGTCTGGAGGTGACCGGCTCCGACGGCTGCCACGGCGTCCCCATCGACTGGGCGACGATCGAGATCTCCGGCACCGCCGACCAGGCGCTGGCCCCCTACGTCGGCCGGACCGTCGCCGCCTCGGCCGCCGAGCGCGGCGAGGAGCCGTGGGAGACCGCGGTGCGGCTGCTCACCGAGGACCGGCTCGGCACCTCGATCCTCCAGCACGTCGGCCATGAGGAGAACGTCCGCGCGATCATGCGCCACCGCGTGCACACCGGCGGCTCGGACGGCATCCTCCAGGGTGCCAAACCGCACCCGCGCGCCTACGGCACCTTCCCGCACTACCTAGGCCACTACGTCCGCGAGCTGGGCCTGTTCTCCCTGGAGGAGTGCGTCGCCCACCTCACCTCCCGCCCGGCCGCCCGGCTGCGCCTGCCCGACCGGGGCCTGGTCCGTGAGGGATACCGCGCCGACCTGGTCCTCTTCGACCCCGAGACCGTCGCCGCCGGCGCCACCTTCGCCGCGCCCCGCACGCTGCCGTCCGGCATCCCGCACGTCCTGGTCGACGGCCGCTTCACCGTGGAGGACGGCCGGCGCACCCAGGTCCTGGCCGGCCGCTCGGTCCGCCGCACCCCCTGGCAGGGACGCTGAGCCGCCCGGCCCCGGACCACCGTCGGGTCCGGGGCCGGGCGGCGGCCGCGCCTCAGTCCCGCTGCCAGAGCGCGGGCGCGGGCGGCGGCTCCCACCCCGCCGTCGCCCGGTGCGACTGCAGGCACCGGTAGCCGACCCCGTCGTAGGAGACCCGGTCCCCGGTGGTGTACGCGGTCCCGGCGGCCCAGGTGGTGGCCCCCGGCGGGTCGGTGGGGCCGGGGCCCGGGCCCTGCCCGACGGCGAGGACGAAGTCGAAGGTGGCCTCGCGGCCGCCGCCCGCGTCCCGGACGTTCATCAGCAGCGCCGCATCGAAGATCGCGTCGGTGCCGTTGCGGGGCTCGCCCGGGAAGTACAGCTGGGTGGTGAGGACCTGGCCGCCGGGCGGCTGGACCTTGACGTGCAGGTGGCGGGTGCGCCCCGGGTAGAGGCCGGGGACGATCGTGGTCAGCCGGAACTCCCCGGAGGCGGTGGTGAACTGGTGCCCGCGGAACCGGAAGCCGGTGTTGTCGTAGGCGCCGCCGTCGTCGGCCTGCCAGAAGTCGAGGAGGACGTCGGAGAGTGGCCGGCAGCCCCGGTCGAAGACGTAGCCGCTGACCGTCAGCGGGGTGCCGGGCGTCCCCGGCTCGACCAGGCTGGTCCGCCGAGGACTGTTCGGTCTGAAGTACGGGCCCTCCATCTGCTCGGGCGTGGGGTCGTCGCCGTCGTCGCAGGCGGGGGTGGGGACGAGCGGGGAGCCGTCCCCGGGGGTGTCGCGGGCCAGGGCCACCCCGCCGCCGGTCAGCAGCGGGAGGGCGCCGGCTCCGAGGGCGGCCCGCAGCAGGTTCTTGCGGCTGAGGCCGCGCGGCGCGGGCCGGCCGGCGTGTTCGGGTGAGGTGGGCATGGGTCAACTCCATGAGTGGGGGGCGGGAGTCGGGGTGGGTGCACCGCCCGGCCCGGGCGAGGCCGGGCGGTGCGGCGGCGCGGGCTCAGGAGCCTGCGGAGCCCGCGCCGGGCTCAGACGCGCTGCCAGAGCGAGGGCGTGTTCGCCGGCTGCCAGCCCGGCTGCGCGGTGTGCGCCTGGAGGCAGCGGTAGGTGGCACCGCCGTAGGTGACGGTCGCGCCGACGGCGTACGAGGTGCCGGCCGCCCAGGTGCCGCCGGGCTCGGTCGGCGGGTCGGTCGGGCCGGGGCCGCCGCCGTCGTCGCCGGTGACCAGGGTCAGGCCGTAGGCGGAGAGCGCCGGGTTGAGCGGCTGGAAGTAGGTGGTGCCGCCCTGCGAGCAGTTGCCGGAGCCGCCGGAGGTCATGCCCTGCGCCTGGTTGCCGGAGATGAACGAGCCGCCGGAGTTGCCCGGTTCGGCGCAGACGCTGGTGCGGGTCACCCCGGAGACGGTGCCCTGCGGGTAGGTGACGGAGGTGTTGAGCTGCTGCACGGTGCCGCACCGCCAGCCGGTGGTGGAACCCGAGCGGCAGACGGAGGCACCGACCAGTGCCTGGGTGGAGCCGGCCACGGTCACGTCGGCGTTGCCGTAGCCGTTGACCAGGTTGCGCGGCGTCCAGTTGGCGTTGGTGGCGACCCAGGCGTGGTCACGACCGGGGAAGGAGGAACCCTGGAAGGTGCCCTGGGCCTGCTGGTTGACACCGGTGGTGCTGGTCCCGACCGTGCCGCAGTGCCCGGCGGTGACGAACCCCGCCTGGCTCGCGCCCCGCTTCACCGGGAAGCCGATGGAGCAGCGCCCCGACCCGTTCATGTAGTAGGCGTCGCCGCCCCGCAGGTCGGCGTAGGTGCGGGGCTCCTCACTCGCCCGCACCACCTTGACCAGGGCCCGGTCGACCCCGGCGGCGGCCGCGAACCGGTCGGCGGCGGCACGGTCGGTGGCCTGGAGGACGACGCGGCTCGCGGTGGTGTCGACGTACCAGAGAGGTACGCCTTCGGGGGCTCGCCGGCCGGCTGCGGCGTCCAGCCCCGCCTTGGCGGCCTCCAGCACCGCCAGCCCGTGATCGGCGCGTTCGGCCTTGGCCCCGGCAGCGGTGATGGTCCGCCGCTCGGCCGGGTCGGTCGTGGCCACGACCAGGGTGGCCCCGTCCCCGGTGACCCGTGCTCCGGCGAAGCTGGCGCCGAGCCGCTTCTTCAGCGTGGCGGCGATGTCCGTCGCGGCCGCCTCCCCGGCGATCCGCTGCCGCGCCTCGGCGGGGGTGAGGCCGAGGTCGCGCTCCATGGCGCGGAGCAGGGCGGCGTCCGGCGCGGACGCCGGGGTGGCCCGGGGTTCGGGGGCGGCGGTCGCGGAGCCGGTCAGCCCGGCGAGGGTGAGGGCGCCGACGGCGACGACACCGGTACAGGCGGCCGTCACACGTCTGCGGAGAGGGATGTGCCGCACGGCAATCTCCTTGCTCTCAGGGGGAATTGGCGTCACCGTAGCGACGCCGCCACCCCGGCCAGGAGATCTCATCCACCCCGTTCCACGGTGTTATGCCCCGCGCCCGGGCGGGGTCCCTCCGGTTCCGGCGATGCCCCCGCCCCACCCGTCGGCGACGCCCAGTAGCGCCTTCGCCTCCGCCGGCGCCTTGGCGAGCGCCCCGGCGTCGTACGGCGGCCGGGGGTCGTACTCCAGCGCCAGTTGGTACGCCTGGGCGTGGGCGGGGGAGGCGAGCCGGGCGGCCAGGGTGAGGGCGAGGTCGATCCCCGCGGAGACTCCGGCGCCAATGACGAGCCGGTCGCCGGGGTGCGTGACGACGCGCTCGGGGGTGTAGACCGCCCCGTACGACTGCAGTTCGCGGACGGCGCTCCAGTGGGTGGTGGCCACCTTGCCGGTCAGCAGGCCGGCGGCGCCGAGGAGCAGGGCGCCGGTGCAGACGGAGGCGGTCCACCGGGTGGTGGCGTGGACGGCGCCGATCCACTCCAGGAGGGCGGGGTCCGCCACACCCCGGCGGGCGCCGGGGCCGCCGGGCACGAGCAGCACGTCGGCGGCACGGACCTCGGCGCGGGCGTGGGTGGCGACGAGACCGAGGCCGCCCACGCCGTCGTGCACGGTCCGTCCCGCCCGCTCCCCGGCGAGGACGATCTCCGCGCCGGGCAGCATACGGAGGATCTCGTAGGGACCGACGAGGTCGAGGGCGGTGAAGCCGTCGAAGAGGGGAAGGACGATGCGCACGCGTGCTCCGGTACGGGTCGGCGGACGCCCGGACAGGGCGCCGGGCCGCCTCATTCTCGGCAGGTGGCGAGCGGGCGGCGAGCGGGCGGCGAACGGGTTTCCCCGGAGCACCCGGACCCCCGATGCGGCGAACGTCACGTTTCCTTTTCCGGGCGCGTACCGGCCCCACCCGACTAGGTGCACCCGCCATCGGATCGCAAGCGGAAGCGCACCCCCGGCTGAGGGAACGATGGCCCACCGCCCGTCCCGGCAGGGAATGGGTCGGCCCGGGCGATTCGCGGCCCACGACACCCCCACCCCGCAAACGGTGCGTACCGGCACCTTCCAGACGTATCGCGTGGCCCACATCATGGAGCGGACCGGGAAACGCGGTCGTAAGCTCACGGACATGCAGGTGATCCAGTCCACGAAACTCGCCAACGTCTGTTACGAGATCCGGGGTCCGGTGCTGGAGGAGGCGATGCGGCTGGAGGCAGCCGGCCACCGCATCCTCAAGCTCAACACGGGCAACCCGGCGGCGTTCGGTTTCGAGTGCCCGCCCGAGATCCTGGAGGACATCCTCCGCAACGTCGGCTCCGCCCACGGGTACGGCGACGCGAAGGGGCTGCTCGCGGCACGCCGCGCGGTGATGATGCACTACCAGACGCTGGGCGTGGAGACCGACGTCGAGCACGTCTTCATGGGCAACGGCGTCTCCGAGCTGATCACCATGGCGATGCAGGGCCTCCTCGACGACGGCGACGAGGTCCTCGTCCCGGCCCCCGACTACCCGCTGTGGACCGCCTCGGTCTCCCTGGCGGGCGGCACGGCGGTGCACTACCGGTGCGACGAGGAGTCCGACTGGATGCCCGACCTGGCCGACGTGGAGCGGAAGATCACCGACCGCACCAAGGCGCTGGTCATCATCAACCCGAACAACCCGACGGGCGCCGTCTACAGCGACGAGATGCTGCGATCCCTCACCGACATCGCCCGCCGCCACAACCTGCTGGTCTGCTCCGACGAGATCTACGACAAGATCCTCTACGACGGGGCCACCCACACCCCGACCGCCGCCTTCGCGCCCGACCTGCTGACGCTGACCTTCAACGGCATGTCGAAGGCGTACCGCGTGGCCGGCTACCGCTCCGGCTGGATGGCGATCTCGGGCCCGAAGGCACACGCCCAGTCGTACATCGAGGGGCTGAACATCCTCGCCAACATGCGACTCTGCGCCAACATGCCGGCCCAGCACGGCGTGGTCGCGGCGCTCACCGGGCGGCAGACCATCCAGGAACTGGTACTGCCGGGCGGCCGGCTGGTGGAGCAGCGCGATGCCGCGTACGACCTGCTGACCCAGATCCCCGGCGTCACCTGCGTGAAGCCGAAGGGCGCGCTCTACCTCTTCCCGCGCCTGGACCCGAAGGTCCACAAGATCAAGGACGACCGGCAGATGATCCTCGACCTGCTCCGCCGGGAGCGGATCATGTGCGTGCAGGGGACCGGGTTCAACTGGCCGGAACCCGACCACTTCCGCATCGTGACCCTGCCGGCGGCGGAGGACCTCAAGGAGGCCGTGACCCGCATCGGCCACTTCCTCGACGGGTACAGCCAGCCCTGACGCCCCGGGAGCCGCCGTCCGGCACCCCCTGCCGTCACTCCAGGACAAGGAGCCCGCCTCGGGCTCCTTGTCCTGTTTTCAGCCACGGAGCGTGCCGACGCCGACACCCCTCCGGACCGATGCCAACTTTAGACTGAATCCAATGTAGGATGGTGCTCAAGCAAGAAGCTGGAGGCCGTCCCCATGTACGAACCGAT
Source organism: Streptomyces diastaticus subsp. diastaticus (assembly GCF_011170125.1). Lineage (NCBI taxonomy): Bacteria > Bacillati > Actinomycetota > Actinomycetes > Kitasatosporales > Streptomycetaceae > Streptomyces > Streptomyces diastaticus. The sequence goes on from NZ_BLLN01000001.1 coordinate 182,125, forward strand.
CCGCACCCCGTCGGCGCACACCCTCCCGGACGACGCCGACTTCCCGCACCGCAGCCGCGAGGAGGAGCTGGACATCCAGCTCGCGGGGCACCTCTCCGCCCTGCTCGCCGTCACCGACGAACTGCGCGGCCTGCGCCCCGATCCGGCACTGGACGAGGCCGCCGAACAACTTTCCGGCGCCGTCGCCCGGCTGCGGCAGGGCGCCCCGCCGGTGCGCTCCGCGGTGGCCACCGCCATCCACGAGCCGCGGCTCGCCGCCCTCCACCAGCGCGCCCACGCTCTCGCGGGCCGGGCCCTGGTCGTCGCCGCCTCGCGCGCCGACACCGCGGCGGCCATCCTCGCCGCCCGCCGGATGGACGCCCACGAGGCCGGCCGCCGGGAGTACGCGACCGCCGCCTGACCGGACCGCGCGCCGCGCCGGTCGGGGCACGGGAAAAGGGCCGGTCCCCGCACGCCGTTGTGCGGGGACCGGCCCTTCCGCGTACCCGGGCTGGACCCCCGGGTACCCGGTCGGTGCGTGCGGCACGGACGCCTCGGGTGCTCGTACACCCTCGGCCTCCGCGCAGTACGCGGGTACGCCCGCCGCGTGGGCGCTCGTGACACGCCACGCGGCAGGCGAGCTTGGTCAGCCCAGGCGCTCGACCAGCGCGCGGTGCTCGTCCCACAGCTCCTTCGGCGTGTGGTCGCCGAAGGTGTTGAAGTGCTCGGGGACCAGCGCGGCCTCCTCACGCCAGGCGCCCTTGTCGACGGTGAGCAGGAAGTCGAGGTCGGCGTCGGTGATGTCCAGGCCCTCGGTGTCCAGCGACTCCTTGGTGGGCAGCACGCCGATCGGCGTCTCGACACCCTCGGCGGTGCCGTCCAGGCGCTCCACGATCCACTTCAGGACGCGGCTGTTCTCACCGAAGCCGGGCCAGACGAACTTGCCCGCGTCGTCCTTGCGGAACCAGTTGACGTAGTAGATCTTCGGCAGCTTGGCCTGGTCCTTGTCGGCCCCCACCTTGACCCAGTGGGCCATGTAGTCGCCCATGTTGTAGCCGCAGAAGGGCAGCATCGCGAAGGGGTCGCGGCGCAGCTCGCCGACCTTGCCCTCGGCGGCGGCGGTCTTCTCCGAGGCCACGTTGGCGCCGAGGAAGACGCCGTGGTTCCAGCTCAGCGACTCGGTGACCAGCGGCACGGCGGTGGCGCGGCGGCCGCCGAAGAGGATCGCCGAGATCGGCACGCCCTTCGGGTCCTCCCACTCCGGCGCGATGATCGGGCACTGGCCGGCCGGGACGGTGAAGCGGGCGTTGGGGTGGGCGGCCGGGGTGCTGGACTCGGGGGTCCAGTCGTTGCCCTTCCAGTCGGTGAGGTGGGCCGGCGGCTCCTCGGTCATGCCCTCCCACCAGACGTCGCCGTCGTCGGTGAGCGCGACGTTGGTGAAGACGGAGTTGCCCCACATGGTCTTCATGGCGTTGGCGTTGGTGTGTTCGCCGGTGCCGGGCGCGACGCCGAAGAACCCGGCCTCCGGGTTGATCGCGTGGAGGCGGCCGTCCTCGCCGAAGCGCATCCAGGCGATGTCGTCGCCGATGGTCTCCACGGTCCACCCGGAGATGGTCGGCTCCAGCATGGCGAGGTTGGTCTTGCCGCAGGCCGAGGGGAAGGCGGCGGCGACGTACTTGGCCTCGCCGCGCGGCGGGGTCAGCTTGAGGATCAGCATGTGCTCGGCGAGCCAGCCCTCGTCGCGGGCCATCACTGAGGCGATGCGCAGGGCGTAGCACTTCTTGCCGAGCAGGGCGTTGCCGCCGTAGCCGGAGCCGTAGGACCAGATCTCGCGGTCCTCGGGGAAGTGCGAGATGTACTTGGTGGTGTTGCACGGCCACGGGACGTCCTGCTCGCCCTCGGCGAGCGGTGCGCCGAGGGTGTGGACGGCCTTGACGAAGAAACCGTCGGAGCCCAGCTCGTCGAGGACCTGCTGCCCCATGCGGGTCATGGTGCGCATGGCGACGGCGACGTAGGCGGAGTCGGTGATCTCGACGCCGATCGCGGAGAGCGGCGAGCCGACCGGGCCCATGCAGAACGGCACCACGTACATCGTGCGGCCGCGCATGGAGCCGCGGAAGATGCCCTGCTCACCGGCGAAGATCTCCCGCATCTCGGCGGGGTCCTTCCAGTGGTTGGTCGGGCCCGCGTCCTCCTCCTTGGCGGAGCAGATGAAGGTGCGGTCCTCGACGCGGGCGACGTCCGAGGGGTCGGAGGCGGCGTAGTAGGAGTTGGGGCGCTTGATCGGGTCCAGTTTGGTGAAGGTGCCCTTGGCGACGAGCCCCTCGGCGAGGCGCTCGTACTCGGCCTCCGAACCGTCGCACCAGACCACCTGGTCCGGCTGCGTCAGTTCGGCGATCTCGTCCACCCAGGCGACGAGTTCCTGGTGGTTGGTGGGGGCAGGGGGAGCCGCGATGTCGCGCGCCACGATCGCTCCTAAATGAGGGTGTGAGAGGTGAGTGCCCCGTGGGGGCCGCGACCCGGACGCTTCGTAGCCGCTCATCCGGTGCCGACCGCACTCATTTGATCATCCGCCCCTCGCGCCCATCTGTCCAGGGGGGCGCCCACGTGAGCATCGCCACGTATCGGACACGCGCCTCGACTGCGGCGAAGTGTCCGAGAGCCGCCCCGGACGCCCGTACGCGACCTCGGAGGGGAGCCGCTGATTCCGTACCTACGGGCCCGTAGCTACGATGCGGAACATGACTCAGCCCGCCTCCGACGCGACGACCTCCCCGTCTAAGGGCTCGACCGCCGTCAAAATCGCGGCCGAGATCCCCGCCATCGTCAAACCCAAGCTCCGCGGCTGGCTGCACGCCGGAATGTTCCCGGCGGTCGTCATCGCGGGGCTGGCCCTGACCGCGTTCACCGGTTCCACGCGCGGCCGCATAGCCTGCGCGATCTACGCCCTCAGCGCCTGCCTGCTCTTCGGCGTCAGCGCCCTGTACCACCGGGGCACCTGGGGGACGCGCGGCGAGGCGGTCCTGCGCCGCCTCGACCACGCCAACATCTTCCTGATCATCGCGGGCACGTACACGCCCCTGACGATGCTGCTGCTCCCCGAGGCCGAGGGGCGGTGGCTGCTGTGGGGCATCTGGGCCGCGGCACTGGCCGGGATACTCTTCCGCGTCTTCTGGGTCGGCGCGCCCCGCTGGCTCTACACGCCCTGCTACATCGCCATGGGCTGGGCCGCCGTCTTCTTCCTCCCGGACTTCATGCGCGCGGGCGGCGTCGCCGTCCTCGTGCTCATCGTGATCGGCGGCCTCCTCTACAGCGTCGGCGGCGTCATCTACGGCCTCAAGCGCCCCAACCCCTCCCCTCGTTACTTCGGATTCCACGAGGTGTTCCACTCCCTGACCCTCGCGGCCTTCGCCGTGCACTACATCGGGATCTCGCTGGTGGCCTACCAGCACGGCTGAGAGAGCCGCGGCCGGGCACGGGCGAGAGCGACGAGCGGTTCACGACCCCGTCCGGCGCGGACGCCGGCACCGGCCGTGACGAAAACTCCGGCGCCGGCGACGGGGCCGACCAGGGGCGGCGGGCGCAAGGCCCGCCGCCCCTCACTCATGAGCACCGGGCCCGGGCACCCGCGGGCCTCCCAGCCCCCGGAGCGCCCTCGTGCCCGAACGCCCCGGACACTCATCCCGAGTCGCCGGGCACCGCTCCGTCGTCGCGCAGCGACAGCCCGGCCGGGCGGCCCCGCGCGACCTGGCGCTCCGTCCGCGCCGCCGCCTGCTCGGACCGGACCAGCGCCCGCACCGCCTGCCGGGCCTCACGCCGCTCGACCGCGGTGACCCGCCCCGGCCGACGGCGCCCGACGGCCGCCGGTCTCGACGCCGAGGCCACCACCACGGCGAGCCCGGCCACCACCAGCAGCACGACACCGAGCACCCCGGCGGCCCCCAGCAGCGCGTACCCCGCGACGCAGGAGGCCGCCGCCAGCAGGGCGAACACCTCGGCCCGCCGCCCGCGCCGCTCGGCCGGCGTCCTCTTCGCATCCGCGTACATCCGCATCCCCTCTCCTCCCCGGCCGGCCGAGCCGCCCGAAGTAACTGAACGTAGGCACTACTTCATCCGAGAGTGACACATGGCGCCGACAAACGGCGCCGCATCCTCTGCCCCGGAATCGCGGAACGCCCTCCGCTTCCACGCTCAGCACCAACCACTCCCCTGCTCGCTCCGGCGTCCCCACCCCTTCACCCGGGATTCCGCTTACTTCTCCGTCCACACCCCGGACGGCCGGTTCCCCCGAGCCCCACCCGGTGCGGCCGTCCCTCCCGCCTCCCCCGTCCCGGCCCCCACGCCCGTCCGGCCGGCCGCCGCCCTCGCACCGGCCACCGCCGCCTTCGCGGGACGGCCACCCGGGTCACAGGTAGGGGCACAGGACCGGAAAGCGACCCCCGGGCCGTCCGGGCACGTGCCATCCTGGCCGGATGAACGGACCGGAGATCCTCCTCACCGTCGCCCCCGAGCTGGGCCTGTTCGTCTCGCACGCACGCCGGTCGGGCGCCAGCACCGTGATCACCGACGGGGCCTCCACCCTCGGCCACGTGGTGGAGTCGCTCGGTGTCCCGCTCACCGAGGTGGGCTCGCTGACCGTCGACGGCCACGAGGTGGCGCGCGGGCACGTCCCCGCCGCCGGAGAGCACGTCGTCGTGGGGGCCGTGGCACGCCCGCAGGCCGTCGAGGGCGCCCCGCTGCGCTTCCTCCTCGACGTGCACCTGGGCACCCTCGCCCGCCGCATGCGGCTGCTCGGCATCGACACCGCCTACGAGAGCCACGACCTCGGCGACCCGGCACTCGCCGCCCGCTCCGCCGCCGAGCAGCGCGTCCTGCTCAGCCGGGACAGGGGCCTGCTGCGCCGCCGCGAGCTGTGGGCGGGGGCGTACGTCTACAGCGACAAGCCCGACGAGCAACTACGGGACGTCCTCGGCAGGTTCGCCCCGGCGCTGATCCCGTGGACGCGGTGCACCGCGTGCAACGGCCGGCTGCGCGACGCCGACAAGGACGAGGTCGCCCGCGACCTGGAGGGCGGCACCAAGGCCACCTACGACGTCTTCGCCCGGTGCGACGCCTGCGGGCGGGTCTACTGGCGCGGGGCCCACCACGACCGGCTGGAGACCATCGTCCGGCAGGCCCTGCGCGAGTTCGGCAAGGTGCCGGCCAGGGCCTGAGGCCCGGGCCGGTCCGGTGTCAGCCGCCGAGCCGGGCGGCGAGCAGCGCCGGATCGGTCGTCGGCGCGTCGCAGACGAAGCCCCGGCAGACGTACGCGGTGGGCGCGCCGTCGGCTGCCACCCGCCCGGCCAGCAGCGGAAGTTCGCCGTCGGCCGGGCCGACGGCGACGACCGCGCCGGGCGCCGTGGAGAGCAGCGCCGTCCGGTGCAGCGCGGCCGTACGCGGGTCGTCCGGGTCGCCGACCACGGCCACCTCGCGGGGGCCGTCGAGCAGCGCCTCGGTGACGGCCAGGCCGTGGCCGATGAAGCGGGGCACCTTCGGGCCGAGCGCGGCCACCACACCGAGCGCCCGTTCGGCGGCGGTGCGGTGCGGCTCGGAGCCGGTCTGCGCGGCGTAGCCGAGCAGCGCCCCGGCGGCGGCGGTCCAGCCGGACGGGGTCGCGTTGTCGGTGGGGTCCTGCGGGCGCCGGATGAGCTGCTCGGCGTCGGAGGCGGTGTCGTACAGGGCGCCGCTCTCGTCGGTGAAGCGGTCGATGATCTGGTCGAGGAGCAGCCCGGCGAAGTCCAGCCAGACGCCCTCACCGGTGACGGAGGCCAGGGCGAGGAAGCCCTCGGCGACGTCCGCGTAGTCCTCCAGCACGCCCGCGTTGCCGGAGGCGCGGCCGTCGCGGGAGGTGCGGGCCAGCCGGGCCTGGTCGTCGAGGTGGACGCGGACCAGCAGGTCGGCGGCGGTCACGGCGGCGTCGACGAGGTCGGGCCGGTCGAAGCAGGCGCCGGTCTCGGCGAGCGCGGCGACGACCAGCCCGTTCCAGGCCGCCACCACCTTGTCGTCCCGCCCCGGTTCGGGCCGCCGCAGCCGCGCCTCGTACAGCCGCTCGCGGATCGCGGCGATCCGTGCGCCGTCCCGCACGGCCGCGCCGTCCTGGGGCAGCCGCAGCACCGAGGCGCCCTCCTCGAAGGTGCCCTCCTCGGTGACGCCGAAGTGGGCGGCGGCGATCCGCCCGTCCTCCTCGCCCAGCACCTCGACGAGCTGCCCGGGCGTCCAGACGTAGTACGCGCCCTCGGTCATCCGCCCGGCCGCGTCCTCGCTGTCGGCGTCGATGGCCGAGGCGAAGCCGCCCTGCGGGGTGGAGAGGTCGCGCACCAGGAACTCGGCCGTCTCCAGGGCGACCCGGCGGGCCGGTTCGGACCCGGTCACCCGCCACAGGTGGGTGTAGAGACGACAGAGGAGCGCGTTGTCGTACAGCATCTTCTCGAAGTGCGGCACGATCCACTCCCGGTCGACCGAGTAGCGGGCGAAGCCACCGCCGAGCTGGTCGTAGATCCCGCCGCGTGCCATCCGCTCGGCGGTGTCGGCCGCCATCTGGAGCGCGCCCTCGGCACCGGTGCGGGCGTAGTGGCGCAGCAGGAACTCCAGCACCATCGACGGCGGGAACTTGGGCGCGCCCCCGAACCCGCCGTTGCCCGGGTCGTACTCCCGGGTGAGGCCGAGCAGCGCCTGCGCGGCCTCCTCGGCCCCCGGCAGCCGGCTCTCCCCGAGTGTCAGCCGTCGCTCACGCAGGTCGGCCGCGATCTTCCCGGCCACCTCGCCGACCTCCCCGCGCCGCTCGCCCCAGGCGACCCGCACCCCCTCCAGCACCTCCCGGAACCCGGGCATACCGTGCCTGGGCTCGGGCGGGAAGTAGGTACCGAAGTAGAACGGCTCGGCCTCCGGCGTGAGGAACACCGTCATCGGCCACCCGCCCTGCCCGGTCGCCGCCTGCACCGCCTCCATGTAGACGGCGTCGACGTCGGGACGCTCCTCGCGGTCCACCTTGACGTTGACGAAGTGCGCGTTCATCACCGCGGCGGTCGCCTCGTCCTCGAAACTCTCGTGCGCCATGACGTGGCACCAGTGGCACGCGGAGTAGCCGACCGACAGCAGAACGGGTACGTCACGCCGTTTCGCTTCCTCGAACGCCTCAGGCACCCACGGCCACCAGTTGACCGGATTGTCAGCGTGCTGAAGCAGATAAGGCGAGGTCACACCAGCCAACCGGTTCATACGCCCCAGCCTCTCACAGCGCCTGCCGCGACCGGTGCAACACTGACGCGCCCGCCTCACTTGGCCGAATCGCCACTTACGCGCCATGACATGGTGGGCGGCTCCTTCCCCTCCGAGCCCATCCGAGTCGGGCAGCCCTGCACCTCGGAACAGTAGGCTTGACGCAGCGGCGCCGGACCCGCCGAGGCCTCTCGAAGGAGGTACACCATGTCCGCCGAGATGGTGGCGCCCGCGTGGATGCATACGCAGATCAGCGCGGAGCAGTACGACTCCTGGTCCGAGGAGCAGTGCGCCGGCATCGAGATCGTGGACGGGATGGTCGTCGTGAGCCCGAGCGCCGCCAAGCGCCACAACCGGCTGGCCCGCATCCCTGTGAGTGGCCTTACGGCCGGCCGCCGCTTCCGCGGATCAGCACGCGCGACTCATCCAGCTCCCTCAGCGTTTCCTCGGTGTACGCGGCCGGTCGAGGACGAGTTCGCGAAGGCCGTTGCGGATGCCGGCCAGCGGCTCGCAGTCGCGGGCGCGGGGGAGCTTGCCGGTCAGCGGGACGGCCCAGCGACGCGGTAGGCGGCCGCCTCGGCGCCCGGGTCGGTCGCACGCCGGCCTCCTCGCCACGTCCGGTTACGAACGGGTCGCCCCCTCCCCGCCGCCTCACCGACGACCGGGAAGCCGCCGCCCGCGACGAACGCGGCCTCCCCGAAACCGGCGTGTACGGCGGCGCCGGCCTTTCCCACAGGGCCGACCACCACCCGGTCCGGCGGCTGCTGCTCGGTCCCGGCCGCGCCGTGGCCGGTCACCCTCGGCGCACCCGCCCGGGAGTGTCATGTGCCTGCGCGAAGGGGGCTGGTCCGGAGCTGTCGTGGGCGGATGTGCGCGGGCGGCGACCGGCCCGGCAGGGGCCGGGCGCCTCGTCGGCAGCGGCACCGGGCCGCGCCCTGTCGGCGATGCGGGGGACGCCTACGCCGCGGGCACCCAGCCCTGCTGGTTCGACGCCCACAGCGGAGACACCGTCCGCCTCACGTAGGCAGGAGTCGCTGAGCCAGGGCGTCGACCGCCTCCTCGAGCTCCGCCGCCGACATCTGCTCACCAAGAAGATGGTCGAGCAGGTCGACCCGGACGGCACTCAACAGCACGTGCGCCGCCCATGAGGAGGACATGCGGCGGTCGGCGGGGCCGGGCAGCGAGTCGATCTGCTCGGTCAGGACCCGGTACACCGCACGGTAGGGCGGCGAGTCGAAGAGGGACTGCGACCCGCGCCGGCCTGCCGCGTCCTCGATCGCGCGCACCAACGACAGGTTGGCGACCTTGAAGCGGACCACCGCGCGGAGGATTCCCGAGACCCGGGCTTGCGGACCCTCACCCAGATTCCTGCCCTCCGCCTCGATGATCTCGGCCCGCAAGCCCTCGGCCCGCCTCTCGAAGAGTGCGTCGAGCAGGCCGGCGCGGTCTCCGAAGGCTCGGAAGATCGTCCCCTTGCCCACGCCGGCCGCCGCCGCGACGTCGTCGGTCGAAACCGTGCGCCCGTCCGCCCGGGCGAACAACTCGTCGGCAGCCGCGAGGATCGCCTGCCGGTTCCGGACGGCGTCGGATCTCGGCTCACGGTTCACGAGCCCAGACATTACCTCTTGATAACCGGACCGACGGTCCGTATCGTCAAACGGACCGACAGTCCGCTTCTTCTGAGAGGGACCCCATGCCCATCGACAACGGTCGTCCGCCCACTCCCGCAGAGATCTTCGGTGCCGCCCTGGAGTCCCTGAACGGTGAAGACCTCGACGGGCTGATCGAGCGCTGCACCGATGACGTCGTCTTCGAGTTCCCCTTCGCTCCGAACGGGAAGCCCCGCAGGATCGAGGGCAAGGACCAGGTCCGGGACTACCTCGGCGCGCTTCCCGGCATCGAGATCACCGCACCACCCAGCATCGACGTCCACCAGACCACCGATCCGGACAAGGCGGTCATCGAGATGCGGGCCACCGGACGCGTGACCACCACCGGTGCTCCGTTCGACCAGTCCTACGTGGTCGTGCTGGTCGTTTCCGACGGCCTGATCTCCCGGTACCGCGACTACTGGAACCCCCTGGTGGCGCTCGAGACGGAGAAGTCGGCGTGACCGCGACGCACGAGGTACTGGTCACCGGCAGCACCGGTAACACCGGGCGCCCACTCGTCGCCCGGCTGAGGGCACAGGGAGTGCCGACGCGCGCGGCGTCACGCCACCCGAGCCCGGACGACCACGAGGCGACGCGTTTCGACTGGTACGACCCCACGACCTTCGACAACGCGGTGGCCGGCGTACGAGCCGCCTACCTCGTACCGCCGCCGCTGGACCCTGACCCGGTGGCCGCGATGGCACCGTTCCTCGAGGCCGCGCAACGGTCGGGAGTCTCCCGCGTGGTCCTCCTGGGCGCCTCCGTCGTCGAAACGGGCGGACCCGCCGTCGGACAGGTCCAAGCGCTGCTCCCCCGGCATGTGCAGGAATGGGTCGTGCTCCGTCCCTCGTGGTTCATGCAGAACTTCGTCGGCGACCACCACCACGCCGACAGCGCCCGGACGCTGGGCACCATCACCACCGCCGCGGGCGACGGGCGGGTGGCGTTCATCGACGCCGACGACATCGCGGCAGTGGCGGCCCGCCTGCTGACGGCCCCGACGGTGACCAACGAGGAGCTCGTACTCACCGGCCCCGAGGCGCTGAGTCACACGTCCGTCGCCGAGATCCTCACCGACGTCCTGGGACGGCCGGTACGGCATGTGTCCGTCCCCGCTTCGGAGTTCGAACGACAGCTCGCCGCGACGATGCCGGCACCCGGCGCCAAGCTGCTCGCGGCGTTGGACCGGCAGATCGCCGCCGGTGTCGAGGACCGGACAACACCCGGGGTCGAGCGGGTGACGGGGCGACCGCCCAAGTCCATGAGGACCGTACTGGAAGCGGCGTTCGACGCCGGCCGACGATGACGCCGCCCGGGAACACCGGGGCGTGGTCGCGGCAGCCGCACGTACCGGTGAGGGCTGGACGCGGGGCGCCGCCACACTGTGGCGGCGCCCCGCCGACCCACTGCCTACCACTGGGCGGGGCCGCCGGCTGGCGGCGGGCCGGCGAACCCGGCTCCTGATCCGGGACGTCGCCTCACGGGGGTCCGCCCGAAGGTGACGTACGGCTCCGGCTCCCACTCCGGCGATGCCGTCACTCGCTCCCGGACCCCGGCGTCCATGCCGCGCTTCAGGCCCTCGCCGTACGTCGTCGAACCGGTGCCCTCTGCGGACACGCCAGGTCGCAGGGGCCTCGTTGTGCCAGCGCGGTGGCACCGGCGGCAGGCGGAGCAGCCGACGCTGAGCGCACCGCCCCTGCCGGCGCGGCGCCTCCCGCCGCCGCGCCGGCTCGAACGCTTCCGGCCCGGGGCCACCCGTCGACGAGGTCGTCGGCGTACTGACGGACGGAGTGGGACTGGAACTGGGCGAGTCGGCCGGCCTGCTCGCATCCTGCCGGACGCGGCGCCGGGAGACGGCGGACGCGGCGGACAGCCGGGTCGCCTCCCGCCGTCCTTCGCCCGGAACCGCCGCCAGTCGCGCACTTCCGCGAACCGCCGCTGGCTGCCACCGTCCGTCGTGGTTCCGGGTCTGGTGGCCGTGGCCGCGGCGTCGGCCTGCGCCAAGGGTCCGGCGTGGCGGTCACCGCGACGCCGGACCGGCGGGCGGCGCCAGGGCGGGGCGGCCGTCGCGATCCGCCCGCCACGTGGTCCGGCTCCGAGGTCTCGGCGGCGCAGGGCGCTCCTCAAGACGGCGCACGCGGGCCCGGTCGGCTTCCGGGTGACAGCGCGACAGCGGCCGTGCTGTCGAGGAGCGTTCAGCTCGCCGCCCTCGGAGCACGCGATTCCGGTCTGCGGGCATGACGTCCGCCCACCCGGCAACACGCTCCTGGTCAGCACATCGTCACCGCGGGAAAGGGACGCACATGAGCGAGATCGAGCAGTCCGTCGAGGTGGAGGCGCCGCTGTCGGCGGTCTACAACCAGTGGACGCAGTTCGAGGAGTACCCCCGGTTCATGGCCGGGGTCGAGCGGATCGAGCAGCGCACGCCCACGCTGACGCACTGGGTCACCGAGGTCGACGGTGTCCGCAGGGAGTTCGACGCCGAGATCACCGAGCAGCTTCCGGACGAACGGGTGGCCTGGACGAGCGTCGGGGGCGAGGTGCGGCAGGCCGGAGTGGTGACGTTCCACCGGATCTCCGGCACCCGGACCAAGGTCATGCTGCAACTGGAGCACGAGCCGCACGGCCTCGTCGAACAGGCCGGCGACAAGCTCGGGGTCGTCCGGCGCCAGGCCGCAGGGGATCTGGAGCGGTTCAAGGGCTTCATCGAGAAGCGCGGCGTGGAGACCGGCGGCTGGCGCGGCCAGGTCTGACGCCTCGGGCGCGCCGCGCTCACGCGGGACGGGAACGGGCCGGGCCCCTCGGGGGAGACCGGCCCGCTCCCGTGCGTATCGGGGGCTCAGCCGCCCGAGGCGGTGAGCACCGAGTCGTCCTCTACGCGGGCACCGGGCAGCCGGTGGCGAGCGGCGATCAGGGCGGCGTCGACGTCCTTGGTGCCGGTGACGACGCAGAGGGTGTACGACACGTCGGCGAGCCGGCGCCGGGCGTCCTCGCCGCCGTCCTGGGCGTTGAGCGCCCGCAGCGTCTCGTACTGACCGATCAGGTCCCGCAGCACCGCGGGGTGCGCCATCAGCATGGGGGTGTCCTTCGTCCTCGGGGCTGAGCGCGGCCGGGGGTGTCGCGCCCCTTCCTCGTGGTCGGGCGCATGCGCTCTCGGCGGCCGTCTGCCCCTGCCGGCACCGCCCACACCTGCGGCTTTCGGTCAGCCGTGAAAGCTGACGGAACGTTTGCGCCGGTGCACGACCCCCTCGCGCCGGAGCGCGCCAGGCTTCAGACTGGGGCGGCGGAGGCGGGATGGGCGCGGTGGGGCTCCGCAGGGACCGGCCGGACGCGGCCGGGTGACGTGAAGGGGGATCACGATGCGGACCAGTCATCGGGCCCAGGCCGAGGAGTTGCTGGCGCGGGCGGTCGAGGAGGAGGTGCGGCGCTCCGGCGGCCGCACCGACGGACAGGTGCTCCTGTCCCGGGCCCGCGGCGAGTTGGACGGGCTGCTGCGCACGGCCGAAGAGGAGTACGCGGCGTACGAGGCGGCCGTCGCCGCCGCCGAGGCCGAGGCCGAGCGGCAGAGTTTCGGCCGGCGGTACGCGCGCGAGGGCGCGGGCACCCCGTTGCTGGTCGCCGGGGTCGCGGCGGCCGCTGCCTGTGCGGCGGACCTGGCGTTCGGCACCGGCGCCGGCACGGCCCTCGGCGCGGGGGCCGTGGTGGGCGTGGCCGGGGCGGCGGCGACCGTGGTGAAGGTGGGCGCGGTGCACTGGCCGACCGCGCACCGGCAGGCGGGCGCGCTGGGGCAGCCGGGCGGGCCCGAGCAGTTGCGGCTGGCCTGGCTGACGGCACTGGAGGTGCGCGGGGTGCGGCCGTTCCTGGAGCGGCAGCGCACGGCGGCGGTCCCGGCGGCGCGCCGGGCGGCTCCGGCCCGGCGGCACACCGGGCCCGTGCTGGGGCGGACCGACAAGAGCGCACTGGCCCGGCGGCGTTCGGTGCTGGAGCAGTCCTTCGACCGGCTGCCCTCGGAGGACGGGCCGTTCGCTGGCCGCCGGGAGCTGATGGCGCGGATCACCCAGGAGGTGCACGCGGCGCGGGCGGCGACGGAGACCCGGCCGGTGGTGCTGGTGCTGCACGGCGAGCCGGGCGCGGGCCGCACGACGCTGGCGGTCCGGGCGGCGCGCGAGCTGAAGGACCAGTTCCGGGGCGCGTGCGTGGTGGATCTGCGGGGTGGCGGGCAGAGCCGGACGGTGCCGCTGTCGACGCGGGAGGCGCTGCTGCACCTGCTCAACCGGCTGGGGGCGCCGCGCGAGCAGCTGCTCCAGCGGGAGCGGAGTTCGCCGGAGCAGCAGACGCGGCGGCTGGCCGAGCTGTACCAGCGCCATCTCACGGACGTGTCCGTGATCGTGGTGCTGGACGACGCCTCGGACCCGGAGCAGGTGGCGGCGCTGGTGCCCGAGCACTCGGACAGCCTGGTGCTGGTGACGTCCCGGGAGCCGATGGAGCTGCCCGGCCCCGTGGCGGCACGCGTGCGGCAGCTGCCGGTGGCCGGGCTGGACGCGGCCGGGGCCGAGGAGGTGCTGCGCCGGGTGGCGGGCGAGGCGGCCGACCCGTACGACGCGCAGGCCACGGACCGGATCGTGGAGCTCTGCGGCGGGCTGCCGCTGGCGCTGCGGGTGGCGGGGTCGGCGCTGGAGACCCGTACGCCCCGTGAACTGGCCTCGGCGCTGGAGGCGTACGGCACGGTGGGTCCGGTGGAGCGGGCGCTGTGGCTGCGCCACACCGACCAGGACGAGCGGAACCGCCGGCTGCTGCGGCGGCTCGCGCTGGCGGGGCGGGCCTCGCTGGGCGCGGCCGCGGCGGCGGCGCTGCTGGACACCGACGAGCAGGAGGCGGAACGGCGTCTCGTCGAGCTGGCGGGGGCCGGGCTGATCGACCGGGTGCGCGGCAGCCGCTACCGGCTGCACACCCTCGTCCGCGCCTTCGCCCGGGCCCGGCTGACCGAGGAGGAGCCGGCGGCGGAGCGGACGGCGGCTCAGGAACGGCTGATCGTCAACTACGCGGAGCTGGCCGAGCAGGTCATCGGCCTGGTCGACGGCAGGTCCTCGACGCGGGCGGACTCGGCGCTCAAGGCCGGGCCGATGGGGCAGCACGGGTTCGGCACGCTGGAGTACGCGCTCAACTGGCTGGACCAGGAGTCGAGCTTCATCACGGCGGCGCTGCGCGACGCGGAGGGCGTCGACCAGGGCGCGGTACGCGACCTCCTCGGCGCCCTGTGCGACTACTGCCTGCTCCGCGGCGACCTGTACCGGCTCGGGGAACTGAACGACCTGGCGCGCGCCGTCGACCAGGGGCTGCTGGCCCGCTCGGTGCAGTGGCGCACGGGTATCGCCGAGCGCCAGCTCGGCGAGTTGGACAAGGCCCGCACCACGCTGACCTCGGTGGTCGGCCTGTACTACGAGGCGCGCCACGATTCCGGCGCGGCGCTCGCGCTCTGCTCGCTCGGCATCACCCTGCACCACCAGGGGAAGCTGGCGGAGGCGGCCGGGAAGCTGCGGGAGGCACTGGCGCTCCAGCAGCCGGGCGAGCTGGCGACGGACCGGGCGTGGACACTGCACGCGCTGGCCGCCGTGGAACGCGACCGGTCCCGGCTGGCCGAGGCGGAGCGGCTGCTCGCCGAGGCGGGCCGCCTGCACACGGCCAACTCCTCCCTGCACGGCCAGGCGTGGACCCGCTTCCAGCTCGGCCAGGTCCGGCTCCGGCAGGGCGCCGTCGAGCAGGCCGAGGAGGAGCTGCGGGCCGCGCTGGAGCTGTACGGCAGGACCGGCGACGTCCGCGGCCAGGCATGGGCCCTCACCCAGCTGGGCCGGGCCCTGCTCCACACCGAGCAGGGCGACGAGGGCCGGGAGGCCGCCGAGGAGCTGCGCGGTGCCCTCTCCCGCCACCGCGACAACGAGGACGCCCGCGGCGAGGCATGGACCCGCTACTACCTGGGCCAGGCCCTGGAGGAGTCCGGGGACCTGACCACGGCGGTACGCGAACTGGAGCGGGCCCGCACGATGTTCTCCCGGATGCGCGACGTGTACGGGCTGGCCTGTGCCCGGCACCACTCGGCGCGGGTCACCCGCGACCTGCGGGCCGCGCAGACCGGGTCGTTGCGCAACAGCGGCTTCGCCCGGCAGCTCCTGGTGGACGCGCGGGCCGACTTCCGGCGGATCGGCGTGGCCCACGGTGAGGCGTGGACCTGCCTGGAACTCGCGGTGACCGACGCGGGCAACGCCCGTACCGGTCAGGCCCTCGCCCTCGCCGAGGAGGCCGCCGCCCTCTTCGCCTCGTACGGGGACGGCCGGGGCGGGGAGTGGGCGCGTTTCCTGACCGCCACCCTCCTGCCCTTCGCCGCCCCCGGCGGCCTGGAGACGGGCACCGCCCAGGCCCTCGCCCTCCTCGACGAACTCACCTCCTCCCCCACCCGCGCCCGTGACCCGCGCCTGACGCCCTGCCTGCCCGCCTACCGCCTCCTGCTGGAACGCGGCGTGGACCCGGCCGGGGAATGGCCCGCCTGGGGGCTGGGGCTGGTACCGGGACGGCACGCGCGGGAGGTGATGGGGGTGGGCTGAGGAGGCCGCACCCCGTCGCGTACACCCCGGACGAAGGCCTGGGTGCCCCGGTCCGTCGCCCCGTCCCTGCCCGCCGCGCGGTCTCCGCCGACGCCTGCTTCCGCGACCCTCGCGGCACCCGGTACGACGCCCTCGGCCCGGTCCTCGTGCGGGGTCCGCGCCCCGTGGGGGCGGGCCGGGTCACGCCGCACCGACGGCCCGCAGCAGGCGGGCCCGTCGGTGTTCCGGCCGGGGCGGCTTGTCCGTGGGAGCCGCGGGACGGCGCGCCTTCGGCACAGGGCCTGCCTCGCGTTCCCGCCCGGGCGCGGCCGTGCCGGGCGGCGGACCCTTGCCCAGCGGGCCGTTCCAGCTCCAGCTCCAGCTCCAGCTCCAGCAGGAGACCCGGCACGGCCCGCTGTGGGCGTACGACGCCGACCCCCTCGACCTGGTCCGCCGGTTCGTGCGGGCTCCGCTGCGGGAGCGGGCGCCCTGGTACGCCACGGGCAGCAGATGCCGCAGGTGGCCCGGCTGCCGGCCCGGGGCAAGCGGACCCACGACCGTGAGGAGGCGCTCCGGGCCGTCGGCCGGGAGCGTGCGGGCGCGCTTCCGGAGCGCGGGCGGGCGTCCCGGAACCCCGAAGAGCCCCGGCGCGCGAGATGCGTGCGGCCGGGGCGGTGCGGGCCCGGCGGGGCCCGCGGGTACTACTTGCCCGCGGAGCCCTGGGCGGGGGTGCCGCTCGGGGCTGTCTCGGGCTCGGCGAAGTCGACCTTGCCCATGTGGCGGTTCATGGACTTCATCAGGGCCCACACGGCGAGGGCCATCACGGCGAACACGATGAACCCGAGGACGCCCGGGGTCACCTTGTTCTCGTCCAGGTCCTTGGCGAGGGGGACGAGGTGCGTCATTGCCAGGTTTGCGCTAGCGCTCATGTCAGCCATTGTCGCGGATGCCCGCGAAGAGGTCGTCCTCGGGGAGGGAGGTGGCGACGTGCGACTTGGCGAGCTCGTACTCCTCGGTGGGCCAGACCTCCTTCTGGAGCTCCATCGGGATGCGGAACCAGCCGCCGTCCGGGTCGATCTGGGTGGCGTGCGCGATCAGCGCCCTGTCGCGGATCTCGAAGAACTCCGAGCAGGGCACGTGCGTGGTCAGCTCACGTTCGACCCGCTCGATCTCGTGCCACCGCTTCAGCCAGTCGCCGTACGGCGACTCCATGCCGCGCTCGAGCAGGGCCTCGTGCAGGGCGGCGGTGCGGGGGCGGTTGAAGCCCTGGTTGTAGTAGAGCTTCATCGGCTGGAAGACCTTGCCGAACTCGTCCTCCGGGAAGCGCTCCGGGTCCCCCGCCCCCTCGAAGGCCACCATCGTGATCTTGTGCGTCATGATGTGGTCGGGGTGCGGGTAGCCGCCGTTCTCGTCGTAGGTCGTGATGACCTGCGGGCGGAACGCGCGGATCGACTTGACCAGCCGGCCAGCCGCCTCCTCGACCTCCTCCAGCGCGAAGCAGCCGTCGGGCAGCGGGGGCAGCGGGTCGCCCTCGGGCAGGCCGGAGTCGACGAAGCCGAGCCACTCCTGCTTGACGCCGAGGATCTGCCGGGCCTCCTCCATCTCCTTGGCCCGCACCTCGTGGATGTTCTCCTCGATGTACTTGTCGCCCTTGAGCTTCGGGTTGAGGATGGAGCCGCGCTCGCCCCCGGTGCAGGTCACGACCAGCACGTCCACCCCCTCGGACACATACTTCGCCATGGTCGCCGCGCCCTTGCTCGACTCGTCGTCGGGGTGGGCGTGGACGGCCATCAGTCGCAGCTGCTCTGTCAAGACTCGATCCTCGTGATTACGGCGCCCTCGGTACTCCGGCGCGATGGTCGGCTTCTATAGTGACCGAACCGGACGGTGGAAAATTCCGGTGGCCCCGAGCCCGAGAGGATTGATCATGAGCGCGGTGCGCGAGGACCTTCCCG
The DNA here is from genome assembly GCF_011170125.1 of Streptomyces diastaticus subsp. diastaticus. Taxonomy (NCBI): domain Bacteria; kingdom Bacillati; phylum Actinomycetota; class Actinomycetes; order Kitasatosporales; family Streptomycetaceae; genus Streptomyces; species Streptomyces diastaticus. The sequence goes on from NZ_BLLN01000001.1 coordinate 199,546, forward strand.
AGGGCCGATACGGAAGGGCCCAGTCCGCCGACGAGCGGACGGACCACCGGCTGAAGGTGACCGGTGCGGTGCTGGGCGCCCTCTTCCTCGCCATGATCGTCTGGTTCGGCTGGTCGCACGTGACCAGCACCACGATCAGCGGCGAGATGATCAAGTTCGACGTGTCCTCCGCGACCGCGGCCAAGGTGCACCTGGAGGTGCACAAGGAGCGCGACGCCGCCGGCTACTGCACCGTGCGGGCCCTGGCGGAGGACGGTGCCGAGGTCGGCCGCAAGGACGCCCTCTTCGACCAGGACGCGAGCCGCGTCGACAAGGTGGTCTCGCTGCGGACCACCTCCCAGGCCACCGCCGTCGAGCTGATCGGCTGCTCCCCCGCCTGACGGGCCTCCCGCCTTCGGGGCAGGCGGCAACGCCCACCGAGCCGGTCCGCGAAAACCGCCGTGACCTGCGAAGGTGACGCAACAGTCATATTCGTCCTCCCCCTTTCGCGCCTGAATTGTTAGGCTCGTGGTTTCGCCCACCCGGTACGGAACATCCTTCCGAGTAGGGCGATGCTTTGTATCCAAGTACCTACGAGGAGCACCTGTGACCCAGACCAGCGACAACGTCACCTGGCTGACCCAGGAGGCGTACAACCAGCTCAAGGCCGAGCTGGAGTACCTGTCTGGTCCCGCACGCGCCGAGATCTCGAAGAAGATCGAGGCAGCGCGCGAGGAGGGCGACCTGCGCGAGAACGGCGGGTACCACGCGGCCAAGGAGGAGCAGGGCAAGCAAGAGCTCCGGGTGCGCCAGCTGACCCAGCTCCTGTCCCAGGCGAAGGTCGGTGAGCCGCCCGCCGACGACGGCATCGTCGAGCCGGGCATGGTCGTCACGATCGCCTTCGACGACGACCCTGACGACACGCTGACCTTCCTGATGGCCTCGCGCGAGTACGCCAGCGCGGACATCGAGACCTACTCGCCGCAATCGCCGCTGGGGACCGGAGTCAGCGGCAAGAAGGTCGGCGACACCGCCGAGTACGAGCTGCCCAACGGCAAGTTCGCCTCGGTGAAGATTCTCGCCGCCAAGCCCTACACGTCCTGACCCGCCCCGCCCGGGCAGGTCAGCCGCCACAGGCTGCACCAGGAACCCTCGGCTCCGGAAGAACCGGAGCCGAGGGCCCTTTCGCGTCCGGAGGCCCTTTCCCCTCCGGGGGCCTTTCCCGTCCGGGGGCCCTCTCTGGGTCCGGCCGCCTCAGACGGCGGACCTGCGGTATCTGCGGACGGCCAGGGTGCGGAAGACGACCAGGATCAGCAGGGACCAGATGACCGAGGCCCAGACGGGGTGGCGCATCGGCCAGGCGTCCGGCGTCACGAAGTCGGGCGGCAGGTTGCCGAACAGCTCCCGGCACGCCTGGACCGTGGTGCTGAACGGGTTCCACTCGGCGATGTGCCGGAAGACTGTCGGCAGTCTGTTGGAGTCGACGAAGGCGTTGGAGATGAAGGTCAGCGGGAAAAGCCAGATGAGCCCGCCCGAGGTGGCCGCCTCCGGAGTGCGGACCAGCAGTCCGATGAGCGCACCGATCCAGGAGAAGGCGTAGCCGAGCAGCAGGAGCAGGCCGAAGCCGGCGAGGACGCTGCCGAGGCTCTCGTGGGTGCGCCAGCCGATGAGGAGGGCGACGCCGGTCAGCACCACCAGGGTGAGAGCGGTCTGCACGAAGTCGGCGAGGGTTCGGCCGGTGAGCACCGCGCCCCTGGCCATGGGCAGGGAGCGGAACCGGTCAACGAGTCCCTTGTGCATGTCCTCGGCGATGCCCGCGCTGGCGCCGGCGGTGGCGAAGGTGACCGTCTGCGCGAAGATGCCCGCCATGAGGAACTCACGGTAGGCCGCCTGCGAGAGTGAGCCGCCGACCTGGATGGACCCGCCGAAGACGTAGGTGAAGAGCACCACGAACATGATCGGCTGGATGAGCCCGAAGAGGACGACCTCGGGGATGCGGGTCATTCTGATCAGGTTCCGTCTGGCCATGACCAGGGAGTCCATGACCGACTGGGTGACTCTGCCGCGCCGCTGGGGGCGGGCGGCGTGCTCGGCGACGGTGCTCATCAGTCGACCTCTCTCATGGCCTGGGCGCGGCGCTCGGCCGCACTGCGCTGTCCGTCGGACGTGCCGTCGCCGCCCTCGCCGTTCTCCTCCTCGGCCGCCTGGGCGGCGTGGCCGGTCAGGGAGATGAAGACGTCGTCCAGGGTGGGGCGGCGCAGCCCGATGTCGTCGATCTCGATCTTCCGGACGTCCAGCTCGCGGATGACCTCGGCGAGGAGTCTGGCGCCACCGGAGACCGGGACGGTGAGCTTGCGGGTGTGCTGGCTGACGGTGGGGCCGCCCTCGCCGACACGGGTGAGGACCTCGGCGGCGTCGGCGATCCGCTCCCGTTCGTGCACGACCAGTTCGACGCGCTCGCCGCCGGTGCGGGCCTTCAGTTCGTCCGAGGTGCCCCGGGCGATGACCCGGCCGTGGTCCACCACACAGATGTCGTCGGCGAGGTGGTCGGCCTCCTCCAGGTACTGGGTGGTGAGGAGCAGGGTGGTGCCTCCCTCGACCAGTTCCTGGATGACGTCCCACAGCGCCTGCCGGTTGCGCGGGTCGAGGCCGGTGGTGGGTTCGTCCATGAACATCACCGGCGGGGAGACGACGAGGGCCGCGGCGAGGTCCAGGCGGCGGCGCATACCACCGGAGTAGGTCTTCGCGGTGCGGTCCCCCGCGTCGGCGAGGCCGAACCGCTCCAGCAGCTCGCCCGCGCGGGCCTTCGCCTCACGGCCGGTGAGCTGGTAGAGACTGCCGACCATCCGGAGGTTCTCGCGGCCGGTCAGGTATTCGTCGATGGCGGCGAACTGGCCGGAGAGACCGATGGCCCGGCGCACCTCGTTCGGATTGTCGACCACGTCGATCCCGGCGACCAGGGCCCGGCCGCTGTCGGGCCGCAGGAGTGTGGTGAGGCAGCGGACAGCGGTGGTCTTGCCCGCGCCGTTCGGGCCGAGCATTCCGAGGACGGTGCCCTCGGGGACGTCGAGGTCGACGCCGTCCAGCGCTCTGACGTCGCCGAAGGTCTTGACGAGACCTTCGGCGTAGATGGCGCCTGGCATAGGGGTCTCCTGCCGTGAGGCTGTGTGCGGAATAGTAGGTTTGCTCAGGTCTGCCCGGGATTCACGCGACGCGCGGGCGGAAGAGGCGGGCACGGGGCGAACGGAAGGACGGGGCGGGGCGGGGCAGGGCAGGGCGGGAGGCAGGGGCGCACCTCGCGCCACCACCTCCGACCGGCGGGACGAATCCGGTCACGGAGAGTGACGCGAGACACACCATAACGCGATGCATCGCGTCTCACAACGGATTTCGGCACCGAAACGCCGACGAGAAGAGGAGCGCGGTATTCCACCGCACGGCCCGCCCCGGGGAGAGGGGCGGGCAGTCTCGGACGCCCGCCCCTCTCCCCCGCGCACGACCGCGCGTCGCCTCACTCCATGACGAGGTAGCCGGCCCCGCGCAGCGCCGCCCCCACGCTCGCGCAGTGCTCGGGCCCCTTCGTCTCCAGGTGGACCTCCACCTCCGCCTCGGTGAGCCCCAGCCGGGGATCGGTCCGCACATGGCTGACGTCGAGCACGTTGGCGTCCGCCTCCGAGAGCACCGCCAGCAGGGTCGCGAGCGCGCCGGGACTGTCGGTCAGCCGCAGCCGCAGCGAGAGGTACCGCCCGGCCGCCGCCATGCCGTGGGTGAGGACGCGCTGCATCAGCAGCGGGTCGACGTTGCCGCCGGAGAGCACCGCCACCACCGGCCCCTCGAACGCCTCGGGTCGGCTCAGCAGGGCGGCGACCGGACTGGCCCCGGCCGGTTCCACCACCTGCTTGGCCCGCTCCAGGCAGAGCAGCAGCCCACTGGAGAGGGCGTCCTCGGTGACCGTGACGACCTCGTCCACCAGCTCCCCGACGATCCGGAACGGCACGTCGCCCGGCCGTCCCACCTTGATCCCGTCGGCCATCGTCGACGGCCGCTCGACCGCCAGCGGCCTACCCGCCGCCAGTGACGGCGGGTAGGCCGCGGCGCCCGCCGCCTGGACCCCGACGATCCGTACGTCGGGCCGCACCGCCTTGACCGCGACCGCTATGCCCGCGGCGAGCCCGCCGCCCCCGATGCCCATGACGATCGTCCGCACCTCGGGACACTGTTCGAGGATCTCCAGCCCCAGGGTGCCCTGGCCCGCGATGACGTCGGGGTGGTCGAAGGGGTGGATGAGGACGGCGCCGGTCCGCTCGGCGTACTCCTGGGCGGCGGCCAGGGTCTCGTCGACGACCTCGCCGTGCAGCCGCACCTCGGCGCCGTACTCGCGGGTGGCCGCGACCTTGGGCAGCGGCGCCCCGACCGGCATGAAGACCGTGGAGCGGACACCGAGCAGGGTGGAGGCGAGCGCCACGCCCTGCGCGTGGTTGCCCGCGCTGGCGGCGACCACACCGGCGGCGCGCTCCTTCGGGGAGAGCCCGGCGATGCGCACGTACGCGCCGCGGAGTTTGAAGGAACCGGTGCGCTGGAGGTTCTCGCACTTGAGGTGGACCGGCGCGCCCACCAGTTGGGAGAGGTGGCGGCTGCCCTCCATCATCGTGACCCGCGCCACCCCCGCGAGCATCTTCCGCGCCCCGCGGACGTCGTCGAGCGTCACGCGGGGCGGCTGGACGGCCTTGCTGTCTGTCATGGGCCCAGTGTGGCGGCTCGGCCGCCTCGCGGAAACGCCGTGCCCCGCCGGACCCGCTCCGCCCGGGCAACCGCCGCAGCGCCGGTACGGTCCGCACCCGGGCCGCGTACGCTGTCCCCCCAACCGTCCGTCCCGCACGAAGTGAGCCCTGGCCATGGCCATGACCGAGGACATGTCGACCACCGCTTCCGGCGACCCGGGGCCCTCCGGAGCCTCCGGAGCCCCGTCCGCCCTCTTCGACACGCTCCAGCACCAGGTCGCCGTCTTCGCGCGGCGCGCGGAGCAGACCCGCCTCGGCGGGGTCGGCGCCGTCCGCAACTCGATGGACCGCGCCGCCTACCTGCTCCTCAACCACCTCGACAACGAGGGCCCGATGGGCGTCAAGGCGCTCGCCGCCAGCATGGGCATCGACTCCTCCACAGTGACCCGGCAGGTCGCGCCGCTGGTCGACGGCGGGCTGGTCAGCCGCACCAGCCACCCCGAGGACGGGCGGGCCGTCGTCCTGCAGCTCTCCGCACTCGGCCGCGACCGCCTCGAAGAGGTCCGCGCCGGTCGCCGCGAACTGCTCAAGGAGCTGACCGGCGGCTGGAGCGACGCCGACCAGGAAGCCTTCTGCCGCCTGCTGACCCGGTTCAACGAGGAGATCGTGGCCCGCCACAACCGCCTCGCCCAGAGCGGCGCCCCGGGCTCCGCCACTCCCGAGAGCTGACCCGCCCCAGCCTCTTGACCCGGCGCGCCGCCTGCCCTCAGATGGGAGGCCGGACCCGCAGCGGCGGGCAGGAGGCCCGGTGAGCCCACGCCACGAGATCCCCCGCACCGCCCGCGCCCGCGCCTTCGCCACCTTCGCCGCCGGAGCGGGCGGACGCCTGCTGCACCTCGCCGCACTGCTCACCGCGGAACCACCGGACAAGGCCCCGTACGCCCGCCGCCTGCTCACCGCCGCCCTCGCCCGCGCCTACGCCGACTGGGACGCCTCGCGCGACGACGACCCCTACGAGCGCGCCCGCCAGCACCTGGTCACCCGCTACGCCCGCTCCGCCTGGCACCGCCGGCTCGCCCCGGCCGGCCGGCCTTCGGGCTCCGGCCCGCTCGGGCCGCTCACCCCGTGCGAACGGGTCACGGTGGTGCTCCGGCTGTACGAGGGAGTCTCCGAGGAGCAGGCGGCCGCGCTGCTCGGACTGCCCGTCGAACGGGTCAGGGCGATGACCGCGCGGGCCACGGTCCTGCTGACGCGGCCGCCCGGCGCCGCCCCCGGCACTGCGGAGCCGTCCCGGTGAGCGGCGCCGACCAGCGGAAGGAACGCGTCCGTCGACTCCTGGACACCCCACCGCCCCCCGTGCCGCCGGGGCTGGTGGCCGAGGCGGTACGCCGGGGCGAGCGGCTGCGGCGGCTGCGCGCCGGGGCGCTCCGGCTGTTCTGGGTGGTGCTCGCCGCGGCCGCGACCGGGCTCACCGTGTGGCTGCTGGCCGCCCGGCCGTGGGCGGCGCCGGAGGTGCCCGTCATACCTCCGCCGACCGACTGGTGACACGGCGCGGGGCCGGGCCCGCCTCCGGTCCCGGCCCCGCGCTCACGTGCGTACCGGCGTACGCCCGCCTGCCGCTCAGCCCAGCGCCTGCTGGAGGTCGGCGAGCAGGTCGTCCGCGTTCTCGATGCCGACGGAGAGGCGCACCAGGTCGGAGGGGACCTCTAGCTGGGAGCCGGCCACCGAGGCGTGCGTCATCCGGCCCGGGTGCTCGATCAGCGACTCGACGCCGCCGAGCGACTCCCCGAGGGTGAAGACCTCGGTGCGGTCGCAGACGGCGACCGCCTCCTCCTCGCCCCCGGCGACCTGGAAGGACACCATGCCGCCGAAGGAACGCATCTGCTTGGCGGCGACCTCGTGGCCGGGGTGCTCGGCGAGACCGGGGTAGAGGACCTTGGTGACCTTGGGGTGGCCACTGAGCATCTCCACGATCCGCTCGGCGTTGGCCGAGTGGCGGTCCATCCGCACCGCCAGCGTCTTGATGCCGCGCAGCACGAGCCAGGAGTCGAAGGGACCGGCCACCGCGCCCATGGCGTTCTGGTGGTAGGCCAGCTCGTCGGCGAGCTCCTGGTCGCTGACGACGAGGGCGCCGCCGACGACGTCGGAGTGGCCGCCCATGTACTTGGTGGTGGAGTGCACGACGACGTCCGCGCCGAGCGCCAGCGGCTGCTGGAGGTAGGGCGAGGCGAAGGTGTTGTCGACCACCAGGCGCACGCCGGCGGCGCGCGCGACCCCGGCGAGCGCCGCGATGTCGCTGACGCCGAGCAGCGGGTTGGAGGGGGTCTCGACCCAGATCGCCTTGGTGCGGTCGGTCAGGGCGTCCCGGACGGCCGCCGGGTCCGAGGTGTCGGCCACGGTGTAGTCGACGCCCCAGCGGGCGACGACCTTGGAGATCAGCCGGAAGGTGCCGCCGTAGGCGTCGTCGGGGATGACGAGGTGGTCGCCGGGGGCCAGCAGGGTCCGCAGCAGGCAGTCCTCGGCCGCCAGGCCCGAGGCGAAGGCGAGGCCGCGCCGGCCGCCTTCGAGCGCCGCGAGGTTCTCCTCCAGCGCGGTCCGGGTCGGGTTGCCGCTGCGGCTGTACTCGTAGCCGCCGCGCAGCCCGCCCACGCCGTCCTGCTTGTACGTGGACACCTGGTAGATCGCGGGGACCACGGCCCCGGTCGTCGGGTCGGGGGTGTTGCCCGCGTGGATCGCCACGGTCTCGAAGCCGTGCGCGCCGCGCACGTCACTGTGCCTGTCGCTCATGCGCCCCGAGCCTAGTCCCTCCGGGGCCCCGCTCCGCCCGGTACGGCGCACCGTCCCGCCCGCGGATGGAGACCACTCCGTTACGGACGGGGTTCGCCAACTGTCGGCGGCGTCTGGTTCGCTTGGAACCATGGTGATTCTGTGGGCCCTGATGGCAGTGGTCATGATCGGAGCGGTCCTCGGACCGGTCGTCCTGCGGCGCCGCCGCGGGATACGGCAGGTGCTGCCCGGTACGCCCGAGGCCGCCGATCCGGCCCAGTACGGCTTCCGGCCGCAGGAGACCCTCGACATCCGCCTGCCCGGCCCGGACCAGGACCTCCTCGACGTCCTGGACGTCGTCCAGCGCAGCCAGGACTGGCGGGCCGCCTCCCAGCTGCTGGCCGGCACGGACAAGCACGGCGAGCTGCGCTGGCAGCGGGTGCAGGCGTTCGCCGGTGCCGCCTCGCTGGAGCTCCAGCAGCGCCCCGGCGAGGGCGGCCGCTGGCTGCGCGACTGGCGGGCGCAGGAGCCCAAGGACGCGGGCGGCGCGGCGGTGCACGCCGAGTTCCTGGTGCAGCAGGCGTGGCGTTCCTCGACGGCGGGGAGCGACGACTTCCGGATCATCCTGGAGGAGGCGAGGTCGGCCGTCGGGCAGGCCGCGCTGCTCGCCCCGGGCGACCCGGTGCCGTACATCAGCGAGTTGGCGGTGGCGCGCGGGCTCGGGTACTCCCCGCAGGAGTTCGACCAGCTCTGGCTGAAGATCCTGGACCGGGCCCCGGCCCACATGGGCGCCCACCTGGTGGCGCTGCCGTACTGGTCGGAGAAGTGGCACGGCTCGCGGAAGCAGTCGATGGAGTTCGCCGAGGCCGCCGCCGCGCGTGCGCCCGGCGGCTCGCTGCTGTCGGCGCTGCCCCTGTTCTCCCTGTACGAGCACCTGCCCGAGGTGAACCTGGTCCGCAACTTCTTCCAGAGCCAGGTCTTCACCCGGGCCCTGGAGGGGGCGCAGTTCGCCGCCCAGTCGGCCCGCGAGGACGACCCGGTGCTGCCGCACGTGCGGCACCTGCTGGTCTTCTTCCTGGTCAGCTCGGAGCGGTGGGGCGAGGCGATGCACCAGCTCGTCCGCGTGGACGGGTACGCGGGGGCGCTGCCGTGGACCATGTCGGACGACCCGGCCGCGCAGTTCGCCGTGTACCGCGCGCTGGCGGTCGGCGGCTACGAGGCCAACGGCGGCAGCCCGGCGACCCTGCGGGGCTGAGCCAAAAACCCCGGGGCGGACGCGGCCCGCCTGGCATGATCGCTCCGGCCGGGCGGGAGGCTCCCGTCGGCGTGGTGGACCGAGGGGGCTCGCATGGGCGGGATCGTGGTGCCGGCGGAAGAGGTGGCGGAGCGGGTCCCGCCGCCGGTGGCCGGCGGGGAGCGGGAGTCGTTGCGCGGGCATCTGGAGTTCCACCGGGCGACGTTGCTGACCAAGTGCGCCGGACTGACCGGCGATCAGCTCCGGACGCGGTCCTCGCCGCCGTCGACGCTCTCGCTGCTGGGCCTCGTCCGCCACATGGCCGAGGTCGAACGGGCCTGGTTCCGGCGGACCTTCGCCGGTGAGGACCTACCGCTGGTGTGGTCGCCGGAGGGGGACTTCCAGGTGGCGTACGACGCGGCCGAGGCGGATGCCGGGGAGGCGTTCGCGGCGTGGCGGGACGAGGTGGCACACGCCCGGCGGATCGAGGCGGCAGCCGCCTCGCTGGACGAGACGGCGTGGTCCCCGCGGTGGGAGGCCGAGGTCTCGCTGCGGGCGGTCATGCTCCATCTGATCCACGACTACGCCCGGCACAACGGCCACGCCGACCTCCTGCGCGAGGGGGTCGACGGGGCCGTCGGCGTCTGAGGCCGGCGGTCCGCGCCGGTCAGATGGTGGCGGTGTCGATGACGAAGCGGTAGCGCACGTCGCTGGCGACGACCCGCTCGTACGCCTCGTTGATCTGGTCGGCGCGGATCACCTCGATCTCCGCGCCGAGGCCGTGCTCGGCGCAGAAGTCCAGCATCTCCTGGGTCTCGGGGATGCCGCCGATGTTGGAGCCGGCGAGCGTCTTGCGGCCGCCGATCAGCGAGAAGAGGTTGAGCGAGACGGGCTCCTCGGGGGCGCCGACGTTGACGAGGGCGCCGTCGGGGCGGAGCAGCTTGAGGTAGCCGCCGAGCTTGAGCGGCGCCGAGACGGTGGAGACGATCAGGTCGAAGGTGCCGGCCAGTTCGTCGAAGACCTTGCCGTCGGCGGTCGCGTGGTAGTGGTCGGCGCCGAGCTTGAGGCCGTCCTCGCGCTTGCGCAGGGACTGGCTGAGCACGGTCACCTCGGCACCGAGGGCGTGCGCGATCTTGACGCCCATGTGCCCGAGTCCGCCGAGCCCGACGACGGCCACCTTCTTGCCGGGTCCGGCCTGCCAGTGGCGCAGCGGCGAGTACATGGTGATTCCGGCGCAGAGCAGCGGCGCCGCCACGTCCAGCGGCAGGCTGTCGGGGATGCGGACGGTGAAGTTCTCGTCGACGACGACCTGGGTGGCGTAGCCACCGTAGGTCGGTTCACCGTCCCGGCCTATCGCGTTGTACGTGCCGGTGGAGCCGTCGGCGCAGTTCTGCTCCTGGCCGGCGAGGCAGAACTCGCAGGTGCGGCAGGAGTCGACCAAGCAGCCGACGCCGACGCGGTCGCCGACGGCGAAGCGTGTCACGGCGTCGCCGACGGCGGCGACCGTACCGGCGATCTCGTGGCCGGGGACCATCGGGAAGATGCCCTCGGCCCAGCCGTCGCGTGCCTGGTGGATGTCGCTGTGGCAGATGCCGGAGTAGGCGATGTCGATGAGGACGTCGTGCGGGCCGGGGGTGCGCCGCTCGATGGTCGTGCGCTCCAGGGGTGCGCCGGGCGCGGGGGCGGCGTAGGCGGGAACCGTCCGGGTCATGGGGGTGATCTCCAGGTCGTGCGGGGTGTCGGCCTCCCGACCCTACGGGGTCGGCGCGGACGGGGCCCCAACGGCTCCGGGGCGGGCCGGCGCGCGCCCCGCAACCGCGGCTTCAGGTGGCCTTCGCCCGGTTCCCGGCGCAGATCAGGGTGGTGCAGGGAGGGGACTGGGCGGGCGGCGCCGGCAGGTGAGGGCGGGGCCCACGGCGAGCAGCGGTGGTCGCGGAGGCCGGCGCGGTCACGCGACAGGAGCCAGGCTCTGCGCCCCGGCGCCCGCACCGCCGCCGGACCCGCCGGGGCCGCGTCCCGAGTGGCCCCGCCATGTCCCAGCGGGAGAAGCCGAGTTGGGCGATGGACACCGGACCGGCCCCGTGGTGGCGTAGGCCGCGCCGAACTTGACCGCGCTACCGGGAACACCGTCGACCAGGCCGTCGCCCCGCCCGTCGGCCAGGGCGACGGCCAGGGCGGACGGCCGAGGAGACGGCGGCATGACGCGTCGGACATGCGGAAGGCCCCGCGTCCGGGGTGTGGACGCGGGGCCTTCGGGACCGTGCGGTGCCGGTGCCTTCCGGCAGGGGCCGGGATCAGACGGCGGAGCCGGCCTTCCACTGCGCCCAGTCCATGTTCCAGCCGTTGAGGCCGTTGTCGGGGGCGATGGTCTTGTCGCCGGTGTTCCGGACGTCGACCACGTCACCGACCATCGAGTTGTTGTAGAACCACGCGCCGGGCGTGGAGGCGTCGTTGGCGCCCTTGGCGTCGGCGAGACCGACACAGCCGTGGCTGGTGTTGGCGTTGCCGAAGATGGACTTGTCGCCCCAGTAGTTGCCGTGGATGAAGGTGCCCGAGGTGGAGAGCCGCATGGCGTGCGGCACGTCCTTGATGTCGTACTCGCCCTTGCCGTCATCGTCGGTGAAGCCGACGGTGGCGCCGTTCATCCGGGTCTCCTTGAACTTCTCGGAGATCACCATCCGGCCTTCGTACGTCTTGTTGTCGGGCGAACCGGCCGAGATCGGGATGGTCTTGACCGTCTTGCCGTCCCGGGTGATCTTCATCGTCCTGGTCTTGGCGTCGACGATGCTGACCTGGTTCCGGGCGATCTTGAAGGTGACCGTCTTCTGCTGGACGCCGTAGACGCCGTCCGCGCCCTCGACACCGTCGAGGTCGAGCTTGAGGGTCACGGTGGAGTTGCCTGCCCAGTAGTCCTCGGGCCGGAAGTCGAGTCGCTTCTCGTTGAACCAGTGGCCGACGACCTCCTGGCCGCTGCTGCTGGAGACCTTGATGCCGTTCTGCACGGCCGCCTTGTTGGTGATGCCCTTGTCGAAGTTGATCGAGACGGGCATGCCGACGCCGACGGTCGAGCCGTCCTCCGGCGTGAAGTTGCCGATGAAGCTGTTGTCCGGCGAGACGGTGGTGAAGGAGGCGTTCTCGTGGGCCTTGCGGCCCTCGCCGTCCTCCGCCTCGGCGGCGATCTTGTAGACCGTGGCGCGCTGGAGCTGGCCCTCGGGCTTCCAGGAGGTCTTGTCGGCGGAGAAGGTGCCCGGCACGTCGGTGCCGTCCGCGGACTTCATGCTGACCTCGGTCAGCTTGCCCTTGGTGACGGCCACCTCGGCGTCGTTGTTGATGCTGGCGTTGTCCGCGCCGTCCTTGGGCGTGATCTTTATTCGAGCCGCCGAGGTCTTCTTGGCCGCGGCTTCGTCGACCTCCGCCTGCGACTTCTCGCGGCCCTCCGACGCGCCCCCACCGCTCCCGCCGTCGCCGCCACCGCACGCCGTGAGCACGAGCACTCCGCCGAGCAGTGCGGACGCGGCCGACAGAGCCCTGCGCCGCTTGCTGTCCGTCATCACACGCTTCTCCATCGTTGCTGATCCCCGGATGTCCCGGTGGCCCGGTCCCTGGCGCGGTCCGGACCCACGCCTCCGGGGACGCCTGTCCCCACTACAGGTTTACAACACCCGCCCGGTAAGTCCGGTTCCACTTCGCTCGCCGATGTGGGCTACACCACTCCCGCCCGCCAGGGGACGTTCTAGCAGCTCACGCCACCGGCCACCAGGGGCGGCCGGATTCGGCCACCTCTGACCCAGCGGTCTCCTGCCCAATTCGCCCGAACTCATACGAACCGTTGTGCTCCACCGTCGCACACTCGTACCACCGGTCAGTACCACGTCCAGTTCCGCGCCCCTCCGCTTTCCCCCGCCCACAGGGGTCACTACGATCGCCCCACACGGCCAATTCGCCAGCGCCACAAGGGGGATCGCTTCCGTGTCGTCCACCGCACGACGATCACTTCTCACCGCCACCACCGCCGCCACCCTGCTGGGCGCGCTGTGGTTCGTGCCCTCCGCCAACGCCTCCGGCACGGCCGACGGCGCCGGCCCGCAGGAACAGCGGTCCGCCGCCCACGGCGGCTCCGCCACCGGACCGGCCGGCGAGGAACTCCTGCTCGCCGACTCCGGCAGCGTGGACACCACCCCGTACCTGGTCGGCGGGACCGCGTTCCTGCTGGCCGGCGCCGGCTTCGTGGCCTACTCGGCCCGCCGCGGGCCCTGGGTCGGCGAGGACGCCGGACTGACCTGAACTCCCCGCCTCGGGGACGGTCCGTGCTAGGGCCTGTCCGGCGGACCTTCTTGGCACAGCCTGCGGCCTCCGGTGCGTGCTCTCGGCGTGCGCCCGTTCCCCCTCGTGCTGGACGTACTCGGGCGATTCGGGCGTGCGGCGAGAGCGCGTGCCAGGCGTCGCGGGCCCACGAAGATCCGCCGGACAGGTCCGAGGGGCGCGGCCCACCTCCGCTCCCCGCGCCCTCCCGACACGGAGCCCCCGGCGTTCCGCCCAACGGCGCCGCCCGGCCACCATTCGGGCGACCCGCGCGCACTCCCGCGCGAGCGCCCCGCACACCACTTCTTCTTACGGGCGCCCCCGTCCACCCCCTTCACCCCGGACGGCGGCGCCCCCCTCCGCACCCCGCCGTCACCCGGCGGGGCCCGTCCTCACGCCAGCGGGCCGGTGTGCTGTTCGGCGGCCGCGACCGGACCGCCGGAGCGGACGAACTCGGTGGTCAGCGCCAGATCCGGAGCGAGCACCCGGTCCGGCCCCGGCCCCTGGACGCCGGCCGCGCGCAGTGCCGCGATGACGGCGGCCGAGGCCGGGGCCGGGGTGAGGCCGGCCCGCAGCTCGACGGCCCGGGTCGCCGCGTACAGCTCGACCGCGAGAACCCGGGCCAGTCCGTCCACGGCGGTCCGCAGCTTGCGGGCGGCGGCCCAGCCCATGGAGACGTGGTCCTCCTGCATCGCGGAGGACGGGATGGAGTCGGCGGAGGCCGGGACGGCGAGCCGCTTCAACTCGCTGACCAGGGCCGCCTGCGTGTACTGGGCGATCATGAGGCCGGAGTCGACGCCCGGGTCGTCGGCGAGGAACGGCGGCAGCCCGTGCGACCGGTTCTTGTCCAGCAGCCGGTCGGTGCGGCGCTCGGCGATCGAGGCGAGGTCGGCGACGGCGATGGCGACGAAGTCCAGCGCGTAGGCGACGGGCGCCCCGTGGAAGTTGCCGTTGGACTCCACCCGCCCGTCGACGACCAGCGGGTTGTCGACGGCGGCCGCCAGCTCGCGCTCGGCCACGAGCCGGGCGTGCGCCAGCGTGTCCCGGCCCGCCCCGGCGACCTGCGGCGCGCACCGCACCGAGTAGGCGTCCTGCACGCGCGGGGCGTCGTCCTGGTGCCCGCCGACCAGCCCGGAGCCGGTCAGCACGGCGGCCATGTTGGCGGCGCTGGCGGCCTGCCCCGGGTGCGGGCGCACGGCGTGCAACTCGGGGGCGAGGACGCGGTCGGTGCCGAGCAGCGCCTCCAGGGTGAGGGCGGCGGTGATGTCGGCGGTGGTGTAGAGCCGGCCGAGGTCGGCGAGGGCCATGACCAGCATGCCGAGCATCCCGTCGGTGCCGTTGAGCAGCGCGAGCCCTTCCTTCTCGCGCAGCTCGACCGGGGTGACGCCGTGCTCGGCGAGCAGTTCGGCGGCGGGCCGCACGGCGCCGTCGGGGCCTTCGGCGTCCCCCTCGCCCATCAGCGCCAGCGCGCAGTGGCTGAGCGGCGCCAGGTCGCCGGAGCAGCCCAGCGAGCCGTACTCGTGCACCACCGGGGTGATCCCCGCGTTCAGCACGTCGGCGACGGTCTGCGCCACCTCGGGGCGGACGCCCGTGTAGCCGGAGCAGAGCGTCTTCAGCCGCAGGAACATCAGCGCCCGCACCACCTCGCGCTCCACCCGCGGGCCCATCCCCGCCGCGTGCGAGCGCACGATGTTGCGCTGGAGCTGGGTACGCAGCTCCGGGCCGATGTGCCGGGTGGCGAGGGCACCGAACCCGGTGGAGACCCCGTAGACCGGTTCGGGCTTGGCGGCGAGCGCGTCCACCGCCTCCCTGGCGTGGGCGAGCGCGGCCAGGGCTTCCGGGGAGAGAGCGACGCGGGCTCCGTCACGGGCGACCGCGACGACGTCGGCCGCGCTGGTGCCGGAGGTTCCCACCACCACAGTGTGCATATCCATATTCAGGAGCGTACGCAGTGAATCCCGCACTGTCACGGGTGGTGGGCGGGAGGGCCCGTCACCGGTTTCACCTGCCGCGTCCGGGGCGGTGCCGGGCCGCCCCCAGGGGCGAGCGGTGGCCCCGGCCGGGTCATCCGGCACCGCCCGTGCCGCCGTTCCCGTCGCGGCGGCCCCGGATACGCCGCCGCTCGCCGCCTTCCGGCGGTGGGGCGTCGGCCAGCCTCAGCACCGCGTCGGCGCCGGTCTCCGGCTCGGCCTCCCGGCCCGCGACGACCGGCCCGCGGGCCCGCACCGCCTTCGCCCGGTACTGGGCGGCGTCCGCCAGCCGGAAGAGGCGGCGTGCCGAGCGGACCTCGCCGATCGGATCGCCCGTGGACGCGACCCCGCAGGCCACTCCCTCCCCCGTCGCCAGCCCGTACGCCCGCTCGCACAGCTCCTCGGCCACCGCGACCACCTCGTCCGCCCCAGGGCCGACGCTGACCAGGCAGAACTCGTCCCCGCCGAGCCGCGCCGCCAGCGTCCCGGGCAGCATCGCCCCGCAGAGCGAGAGCACCGAGCCGAACCGCTCCAGGAGACGGTCGCCGACGGCGTGCCCCTGGGTGTCGTTGACCCGCTTCAGCCCGTTCATGTCGCAGACCACCAGCGAGACCACCGCGCCTTCGCCCCGGTGGGCCTCCACCGCCTCGTCGAGCCGCGCATCGACCGCCCGCCGGTTGGCCAGCCCCGTCAACGCGTCCGTGTACGCCAGCCGCCGCGCCTCCTCCAGCCGCTCGCACTGCACGATCCCGGCGGCCACGACCGCCGCCAGCACCGTCGCGAAGTCCGCGTCCCCCGGGCCGAACACCGCCTCCCCCGCCTCCCGTGCCACGTACAGCTCGCCCCAGGCACGGCCGTGCAGGACGATCGGCGCCACCACGCAGCAGCCCCGGCCCCGTCGGCGCAGGGCCGCGACCCGCTGGTGGCAGTAGCCGGGACGGCCCTCGGCCCACCCGTCGGCCGTCTCCACCCAGGCGTCCGGCTCCCCACCACCCGCCCACCGCTCGTGCAGGAACTCCGTGATCTCCGGAAACTGATGTACGGGATACGTCTCGGACTCCGGGTACTCCTCCTCGCCGGGCGCCAGCCGCCCCGCGTTCACCAGCACCCGCAGCCGCCCCCGGTCGCGCTCCCAGACCGAGAGCGCCGCGAAACCGCCCCCCAGCGCCCCACAGGCACCGAGCGCCGCCGCGCGCCACACCTCTCGCGGGGACTGGGCCGCCGCCATCGCCTGCGCCAGGCCCACGACGGCCCGCAGCCGGAGATCGTCTCCCATCACTCCAGGCTATGGACAATTCGCCCCACGTGAGACTTTTTGCTGGGCTGCGGCAGGTGAGGGGAGACGGGCGGTGCGGCCGCGGCCACGGCCCGTCCGGCCTGGGAGCGCGGCGGGGCCGGGACGCCCTCGTGGCCGCGTCCTGGCCGCCGGCACCGCACGAGGAACGCCTTCGAGGAACGCCTTCGAAGCACCGCTCCGCCGCTCGGACAGCGGCGCTTGAGGCCCTGCGCCGGGGTGGCTGGGAGGCACCCGGGCCTTCCCCCCGCGGACCGGCCGCGCCCCTCGACGGTCCGTGCCGGGGGTGCGGCGCCGCCCGTTCCGCCCGTCCGGTACAGGGGCCGCAGGCCGGGCGCCGTCGGGCCGCGTACGGGCAGTGCGCGCCTCGCCCCCAGGCCGACCCGGCCATCGCCCGCCGGGCGGCTGACGGCCCCGGTCATCGTCCGGGGCAGCCCCTCACCAGGCGGCGCCCCGGCGCACGAGGCGGTCAGGTTCACCGGCGGCCGCACCTCAGGCCGCCCCCGCCGCCGGCACGCGGACTTGGCGGCCTCCTGCTTGACGCCTTCCTGAAGGACCCGGAGGCGGGACACCCCTGGGCGCTCCCCGTCGGTAGTGCCGGTGCGGCACGCCCGGTGCGCCGGTGCGCCGACGCCAGTACGCCCGGTACGCCAGTGCGGCCCGCTCTGTCGCCCTGCACCGGCGGCAACCGGTGGCGGCGACAGCCGGTGGCGACGACAGCCGGTGGCGCGATCCCGCCTCGCGGAGGCGAGCGGCGGGTTACTCGCCCGGCCAGTTCGGGGCACGCTTCTCGTTGAACGCGGCGACGCCCTCCGCGCGGTCGCCGGAGAAGGCGGTGGCGCGCCAGGCGGCGTCCTCGACGTCCAGGCCCGCCCGCAGGTCCAGCCCCTCCCCCAGACGCAGGGCGCGCTTGGCGTTGCGCAGGCCGACCGGGGAGTGGGCGGCCATGGCCGCCGCCAGCTCCAGAGCCTCCGCCCGGTCCTGTCCCTCCTCGGCCAGCCGGTCGACCAGCCCCAGGGCGAGCGCCTCCGCACCGGCCACCCGGCGGGCACTGAAGATCAACTCGGCCGCGCGCGCCGAGCCCACCCGGCGCGGCAGGAGTTGCGTGCCGCCGCCGCCCGGGATCACGCCCACGGAGACCTCGGGCAGACCCACCACCGCCGTCGGGTCGGCGACGATCAGGTCGCAGGCCAGCGCCAGTTCGTATCCGCCGCCGAGGGCGTAACCGTGCACGGCGGCGATGGTCGGCATGGGCAGCTCCAGCACTCCCGTGTAGGCCGCCCTCGCGGTCGGGCGCTGACGGACGAGTTCGGCGTCCGTGAAGCGGTTGCGTTCCTTCAGGTCGGCGCCGACACAGAACGCCTTGGGGTGCGTGGAGGTCAGCACGGTGACCCGTACGCCCTGATCCCGCGCCAGTTCGGAACAGGCGGCGGCCAGTTCTTCCGCCAGGGCGGTGGAGACGGCGTTCATCGCCTCGGGGCGGTTCAGTGCCAGCTCCGCCACGTGGCCGTGGCGGGTGATCGTGAGGTGCTCTGCGGTCTGCGGCATGGCCTGCTCCTGGCTGAGGTTAACGATCGTTACCCCATCCTAGCGATGCCGCACCCGCCCGACGGAACCGGTCGAGGACGGTCTGATCGCCCTGGTCCGGGGGGCGGAACCGGTAGCTCGGCATCATCGGCCCGGCATTCTCGGCGAGCCGCGCGAACGGCTCCGCGGCCTACGGCGGCGGAGGCGGCCCCGTCGGCACCGACGACCGCGCGCGAACGGCTCCCGCCTCCGCCGGGACCAGTCCCGCCGGAACTCGGCACCGCCGGGAAGGCGAGACGGCGAACGGTGCTCGGCCCCGGCGAGGCCGGGCCGCGCTGAGACCGGAGAATGCCGAAGCCCGAAGAGGCCCGAGGCCGACGACTCCCGAAGGCGAAGACGCCCGAGACCGAAGAGCCCGAGAC
Organism: Streptomyces diastaticus subsp. diastaticus; assembly: GCF_011170125.1. Taxonomy (NCBI): domain Bacteria; kingdom Bacillati; phylum Actinomycetota; class Actinomycetes; order Kitasatosporales; family Streptomycetaceae; genus Streptomyces; species Streptomyces diastaticus. The sequence continues at coordinate 217,761 of NZ_BLLN01000001.1, forward strand.
CGGAGACGCTGGAGACCGGAGACGCCCGAAGGCGGGGACGCCCAAGACCCAAGAGGCCCGACAGGTCGCCCGGAGGTCAGTCCCGGCGGGTGAGCAACCAGGGCTCGACCGCGCCCAGCCCCCGCACCGGCCGCTGATGCATGGGTTGCAGGGCGAAGCGGTACTCCCCGGGGTCCTCCGCGGCCGCGGCCTCCGCCTCGGAGGCCGGCGCCTCCCCGGTCCGCACCAGCTCGGCCGCGAACGCGCTGTCCACCAGAATCGCGTTCTTGGGGGCTATGGAGGTCAGCCGCGAGGCGAGATTCACGGTCGTCCCGAACACATCCCCCATCCGAGTGGTGATCGTCCCGAAGGTCATCCCCACCCGCAGCTCGGGCATGCTCCCGTCGTTGGCCATGGTCTCGATCAGCAGCAGGGCGATCTCCGCGGCCGTCCCGGCGTCGTCCGCCGCGAAGAGCACCTCGTCCCCGAGCGTCTTGACCAGACGCCCCCCGCGTGCCGCGACCAGGTCGGCCGCGGTGGTCTCGAACGCCTCGACCAGCTCCCCGAGCTCCTCCTCCTCCATGCGCCGGGTGAGCCGCGTGAAGCCGACGAGATCCGCGAAGGCCACCGCGAACCGCCGGTCGACCATCTCCTCGTCGTCCGCCACCTGGATGACCCGCCCGGTGGAGGCGGCCAGCTGCCGCCTCCACACGTAGACCAGGAACTCCTCCAGCTCGGGCAGGAGCAGCTCGATCAGCGGATACGTGACCTCGGTACGTGTCATCCCGGGCTCGGGCGGCTCGGTGAGCCCTTCCAGGAAGGAGTCGATCTGCCATTCGGCCAGCCGTGCCGTGGTCTGCCCCGTGGAACGGGCCACCTGGACCGCCATGGCCTCGCTCAGCAGCCCCGCCTCGACCAGACCGGCCAGACGCCGCAGCGCCAGTACGTCCGCCTCGGTGAGGGCCTTGGCCTGCCCGATGTCGGCGAAGCCCATGGCCCGCCAGAAGCGGGAGGCCAGCTCCATCGAGACCCCGGCGGCCCGGGCCGCCTGGAACGGGGTGTACCGCCGCTCGGCACCGAGGATCAGTCCCTCGATGCGCAGCGCCAGCGGATCCTGCCGGGGCTCGGTGTGCCCCGCGTCGTCCGGCTGGTCGGGCCCGCGCTCGGCCCGGTCGGGGAGATCGGGCAGGCCGCGCTCGGGAGCGCCCGGCCCGGACCCCCGGCGACCGCCGGGCGCCGGGTCGCCGGAGGCAGGGCTGCCGGACGCCTCGCTCCCGCCGCCGGTGTCCCGGCCGCGGGGACCGCGCGGCGCCCCGTTACCGGAACCCGTGTCGTCGACGGTCACTGCCAGCTACCCTTCCGATCTGCGGCGGTCGCCTGTGGACCGGGCCCAACGATACGGCAGGTGTGCCGTGGCTCACTCCTGGCGGGAGCCCTCCGGGGGACCGTCCGGTCGCAGGTGGACGATGTCCCCGGCCCCCACCGGGCGCTGCACACCGTCCACGGTGGCGAGGACGAGCCGCCCCTCACCGTCGAGGGCCACCGCCTCTCCGGTGAGCGCCTCCCCGCCCGGCAGCTCGGCCCGTACGGCGCGGCCGAGGGTCACGCACCCGGCGGCGTACGCCGCCTGCACGCCGGAGGCGGCGGCATCACCGTCCGCGCCCTGCCAGCGGCCGTACCACTCCTCCAGGGAGCGCAGGACGGCCCGCAGCAGCGGGTCCCGGTCGGTCACGGCGGCCTGGGCGAGGCCGAGCGAGCCCGCGGTGGGGACGGGCAGCTCGTCGGCGCGCAGGCTGACGTTGATGCCGACGCCGATGACGATGCCGCCGCCCGCCGTCTCCGCGAGAATGCCGCCCGCCTTCCGTTCCTCGGAGCCGACGGTGACCATGAGGTCGTTGGGCCACTTGAGTCCGGTGTCGACTCCGGCGATGCGGGAGACCGCCGAGGCGGCGGCGATGCCCGTGAGCAGTGGCAGCCAGCCCCACCGCTCGACGGGCGCCGTCGGGCGCAGCAGGACCGAGAAGAAGATGCCGGACCGTGCCGGAGCCGTCCATCGGCGGTCGAGGCGGCCCCGCCCGGCCACCTGCTCCTCGGCGACGAGGACCGCGCCCTCGGGCAGCTCCCCGGCCCGGGCGGCGAGGTCGGCGTTGGTGGAGCCGGTCTCCTGGACCAGGTCGAGGGAGGTCCAGAGTCCGCCGGGCCGCACGAGCGCACGGCGCAGCGCGGTCTCGTGGAGCGGGGGCCTGCTGAGATCGGACCAGGGAGCGGGGCCGTGGCGGCGTCCGGGGCGGTCGGTCGGTGTCATGGGCCCAGCCTGCCCCTCTCCGGGCAGTCCTGGCCAACGCCCGCGCGCGGCCGCCATCTGCTCGGCGGGGGCGCCCGGGAGACGGCGGCCACGTCCGACGGCCCCCTCGTCTCCCCCGGAATGCCCCTCTTCACTCCGTACGCAAGCGCACACCTGTGTGGCAAACACCGCACTGACGAAGCGCAGTGGCGCCGATACGCTACGGCACAGTAGCTCAGCGGCCTTGCGCCGTCCCGGTCTCCGGCAGCCGCCCTCACGGCGCCGGGCGCCGACCGTCCACCCCTCGTGACCAGGCAGGGAGCCGCATCCCGATGTCCGCGCCGGAAAACGCCACCACACCGCCCAACCCCGAGCTGCACACCACCGCGGGCAAGCTCGCGGACCTGCAGCGCCGGATCGAGGAGGCCACGCACGCCGGTTCCGCGCGTGCGGTCGAGAAGCAGCACGCCAAGGGCAAACTGACCGCGCGTGAGCGAATCGGCCTCCTCCTCGACGAGGGCTCCTTCGTGGAGCTGGACGAGTTCGCCCGGCACCGATCCACCAGTTTCGGCCTGGAGGCGAACCGTCCGTACGGGGACGGGGTCGTGACGGGTTACGGCATGGTCGACGGCCGGCCCGTGGCGGTCTTCTCGCAGGACTTCACCGTCTTCGGCGGGGCCCTCGGCGAGGTCTTCGGGCAGAAGATCATCAAGGTGATGGACTTCGCCCTGAAGAACGGCTGTCCGATCATCGGCATCAACGACTCGGGCGGCGCGCGCATCCAGGAGGGCGTGAGCGCCCTGGGCATGTACGGCGAGATCTTCCGCCGCAACACCCACGCCTCCGGGGTCATCCCGCAGATCTCCCTGGTGGTGGGTCCGGCGGCGGGCGGCGCGGTGTACTCGCCGGCGATCACCGACTTCACGGTGATGGTCGACCAGACCTCGCACATGTTCATCACGGGTCCGGACGTCATCAAGACGGTCACCGGCGAGGACGTCGGTTTCGAGGAGCTGGGCGGCGCGCGGACGCACAACGCCACCTCGGGTGTCGCTCACCACATGGCGGGCGACGAGAAGGACGCCATCGAGTACGTCAAGTCCCTGCTGTCCTACCTGCCGTCGAACAACCTCAGCGAGGCCCCGGTCTTCCCCGAGGAGGCCGAGCTGGAGGTCAACGACGAGGACCGGGAACTGGACGTCATCGTCCCGGACAGCGCGAACCAGCCGTACGACATGCACCGTGTCATCGAGCACGTGCTGGACGACGGGGAGTTCCTGGAGACGCAGGCCCTGTTCGCCCCGAACATCGTCACCGGCTTCGGCCGCGTCGAGGGCCACCCGGTCGGTGTCGTCGCCAACCAGCCGATGCAGTTCGCCGGCTGCCTGGACATCGACGCGAGCGAGAAGGCGGCGCGCTTCGTGCGGACCTGCGACGCCTTCAACATCCCGGTGCTGACCTTCGTGGACGTACCGGGCTTCCTGCCGGGCGTCGACCAGGAGCACACCGGCATCATCCGCCGCGGCGCCAAGCTGATCTACGCCTACGCCGAGGCGACGGTGCCACTGATCACCGTGATCACCCGCAAGGCGTTCGGCGGGGCGTACGACGTGATGGGCTCCAAGCACCTGGGCGCCGACCTCAACCTCGCCTGGCCGACGGCGCAGATCGCCGTGATGGGCGCGCAGGGCGCGGTCAACATCCTGCACCGCCGCACATTGGCGCAGACCCCCGCCGACGAGCTGGAAGCGGTACGCACGCGCCTCATCCAGGAGTACGAGGAGGCGCTGCTCAACCCCTACACGGCGGCCGAGCGCGGCTACATCGACGCGGTGATCATGCCGTCCGACACCCGCAGCCACATCGTGCGTGGGCTGCGGCAGCTCCGCACCAAGCGGGAGAGCCTGCCGCCGAAGAAGCACGGCAACATCCCGCTCTGACGGACACGGCACTGCCTGGAGGCCCGAAATGATGATCAAGGTCGTACGGGGCAACCCGACGCCGGAGGAACTGGCCGCCGCCCTCGCCGTGGTCCGGGCACGGGCCGCCTCCGTGACGGGCTCCGACGAGAGGCCGCGCACGCCGGAAGGGTGGTCCGACCCGGCGCGCATCGCCCGGACCCGGATGCCGGCACCGGGCCCGCGCTCGTGGGCGCGGACGTTCTGGCCGTCGTAGTCCCCGCCGCGCCGCTCGGACACGGGCCCCGGGCCACCGGCGGCCCGGGAGGCGCTTGAGTATCCGTACTCAAGCGCCTCCGGCGTGCGGAGCGGAGGATCGGATTCATGTTGTGGTCCGATTCCGTGGAACGCGAGGAAGAGGTGCCCCGTGCGGCGCGCGAGGCACACGCGATGCTTCGCCGTGCGTGGGTGTTGCTGGCCGTGGCGGCGGTGGTCGTGATGGGTGTGCTGGGACTGCGCTGACGAGGGCGCGTCGCCGCCTCGGGTCCGTTCGCCGGCGGGTCCGTCGGGCGCCCGGCGGGCGGCTAGGGTCGGGGGATGAGTAATCGTCGTGTGGTGCTGGCATCGGCCTCCCCCGCCCGTCTCGGTCTGCTGCGGCAGGCCGGGCTGGCGCCCGAGGTGATCGTCAGCGGGGTGGACGAGGACGCGCTGAGCGCGGATTCCCCCGGCGCGCTGGCGCTGGTGCTCGCCGAGGCCAAGGCCGACGCGGTGGCCGCCCGGCCCGAGGCGTCGGGCTCGGTGCTGATCGGCTGCGACTCGGTCCTGGACCTGGACGGGGCGGCGCTCGGCAAGCCGGCGGACGCCGAGGACGCCACGGCCCGCTGGAAGGCCATGCGAGGCCGGAACGGGGTGCTGCGCACCGGGCACTGCGTGATCGACACCACCACCGGCCGCCGAGCCTCCGCCACCGCCTCCACCACGGTCCGCTTCGGCGAACCCTCGGACGAGGAGATCGCCGCATACGTGGCGAGCGGCGAACCTCTGCACGTGGCCGGGGCGTTCACCCTGGACGGCAGGTCGGCTCCGTTCATCGACGGCATCGACGGCGACCCTGGCAACGTGATCGGCCTCTCGCTGCCCCTGCTGCGCCGCCTCCTGGGCGAACTCGACCTGACGATCACCGACTTCTGGGAGTAGGGCGCCGTCACGCCCTCGCTCGCCGGACGGGGGCCGGCCGCCCGGGACGGAGGCAGCACGGCCACGATCCGCAGGAGTCCGCCGCCGCCTCCACCGCGGACTGCGGTGCGCAGACGCGTGCGCGGGGGTGAGGGGTCCGGCCGGCCGTGCCGGTGCATCGGGTGGTCCGGACAGTTGCCCACCATCACCGCGACGACATCGTCGGGGCACGCGGCGAAGTCGAGGCCGGTGAGGGCCGGCTGACCGGCGTGGGCCCTGCCGAGGCCGTACGCGCCGGAGGCGGGTCGCCGCTCGGGACCGTGCTCACCCACGGTCGCCCCTTGCCGGGCAACAGGCTGACGTGAGATCAGTCCGCAGGGCGCGACTACCCATTGTAGTGATCGGTGGCACGTAGGAAGCCATTGCCCTCGCTCCGCAGGCAGGCGCCGCAACTCCCGCCTGTCGGGGTCTCGGCGAGACCGCCGCAGAAACGGAAGCCTGGGCGACGGGCGTCCACCGACGTCGCGTCGAGCCTGCCGGCACTGCTGAACGTGCCTGCTGGAAAGGGGAGTCCGCAGACCGCGAGAGAAGGGGCCGCCGCAGTCGAGACCTCGCGACCGAGGCGGCACAGCTTCACCCGAACCGGCGGGGAGGAAGGGGACGACTGCCACTGCCGTGACGAGTTCACGCACGGGAACCTCCAAGGTCGACAACCACGCTTCGATTACAGAGAGTAATCACGAGCCGCGTGGATCGCCCACCCCTCGATCCCCCATTCGCTCGAACGGGGGATATGCGAACGACGGCGCATAGAAGCTCCCGAAGGCGGACAAGACTTCCTCGCACACGAGTTCAGGCCGCAGCGTCGCCGCCACAGCACCCCCACCACGACGAAGCGCCTCCCGCCTCCCCCCGTGCCTCGGGTCAGGGCTTGCACAGCCCTCCCCCGCCCGCCACCCCGCCCTCCCCCAGAGGCACTCGGCCACGGTCTCCGGCTCCCGCCGCAGCTACGACGGTCCAACACCAGGCAGCCAGCCGGGTACCGGCACCGGCCACGCCGCAGTCCCGGGCGCCAAAGGGGCGGATGCGCACCCGACGAGGCGGCAAGAAACGGAACCGAGCGGGGCGAGGCGAGGCGGGACGAGACAGGTCGAGAGGAGAAGAACGAGGCGAACGGAGAGACGAGGAACAGCCCATGCCGTCCGAGCCGCCCCCAACTCACGCGTTCCGCAACCGAGACCAGCCCCGATCCCACGCACCGCCCGAGGAGCCCACCGTGATCCCTCGAACCGGACCGGCGCCCGGAACGGAATCCGGCGCCGGCCACGCCCCCGGCCCGGCCCTTCCTCGCCTAAGCGGCAGGCTTCGGCCCCGCCTCTCCCTGAGGCAGGCCCTGCGCCAGCTCCTGGCCCTCCTCCCGCTCGCGCCCCCGTTCCTCACGCGCCGCCTGCCCGGACTCCGGACCGTCCGGCCGGCCGCCGGGCCCGTAAGCCACCAGCGTGTACACGATCAGGGCGAGCACGGCCATCAGTACCGCGAAGGCTTCCCAGCCGACGAGACCGACCGCGAGGGCGCCGAGGACACCGTGGACGACGGCGGCGATGACCAGCAGGACCCGGCCCAGACGCGCCGGCGCGCGGTCGCGGCCGCCGACGAGCAGCAGCACCAGCCCGCAGCCGGCGAGGAAGACGGCGGAGAAGACGCCGAAACCGAACGCCCCGTCGGACATCAGCGCCGGGTCGAGCCCGTCGAGCGACATCGACTGGTTCTCCACCACGATGCCCACGGTCATCAGCAGCATGAAGACGCCGAACGCCTCCGCGATCAGCACGAGTCCCGCCACTGCCGCCGCCACTCTGCGCACCACCGTGCCACCCCCTGCTCCGCCCGGCCGGACGGCCGGAACATCGGCCCGCGCGCCAGCCCGGTTGGGTGCGCCGACGGGGCGCCGCACGCGGTTACCCGCAGTACGGCGACAGCGCGAACGCTACTTACCGGTAAACCCCCGGACAAGACTCCGGCGACACTCCGCCGGACCGCAAAGAAATCCCACGCCCTTCGTAGGGATTCCACAAAGAACTTGGAGCGCGGGACGAGTCCGGCTACAGAGACCTTGACCACACCGGGGAGCTGCTGCCTCCGAAGGATTCCCCGCGTACCTTGGTGCGACAAGGGATGCAGCCACCTTCGTGAGCCTCGGATCACACTCCGTGTGGGCAAGCTCACCTCTGGGGACGGGTCGTGGAGCCGTGTGGGCAGTCCCTAAACTCAGCTTGTTTCAAGGAGGGAGCCATCGTGCGCAAGGTGCTCATCGCCAACCGAGGCGAAATCGCTGTCCGCGTTGCCAGGGCATGCCGGGACGCGGGGATCGAGAGCGTAGCCGTCTACGCCGACCCGGACCGGGACGCGCTGCACGTCCGCGCGGCCGACGAGGCGTTCGCCCTGGGCGGTGACACGCCCGCGGCCAGCTATCTGGACATCGCCAAGGTGCTCCAGGCGGCCGCGGACTCGGGTGCGGACGCGATCCACCCCGGCTACGGATTCCTCTCCGAGAACGCGGAGTTCGCGCAGGCTGTCATCGACGCGGGGCTGACCTGGATCGGCCCGCCGCCGCAGGCCATCCGCGACCTCGGTGACAAGGTGGCGGCCCGTCACATCGCGCAGCGCGCCGGGGCCCCCCTGGTCGCGGGTACTCCCGACCCGGTCTCCGGCTCGGACGAGGTGGTCGCCTTCGCCGAGGAGCACGGCCTGCCCATCGCCATCAAGGCGGCCTTCGGTGGTGGCGGGCGCGGGCTGAAGGTGGCCCGCACGCTGGAAGAGGTGCCGGAGCTGTACGACTCGGCCGTGCGTGAGGCCGTCGCGGCCTTCGGCCGGGGCGAGTGCTTCGTCGAGCGTTACCTCGACAAGCCACGCCACGTCGAGACGCAGTGCCTGGCCGACCAGCACGGCAACGTCGTCGTCGTCTCCACCCGCGACTGCTCGCTCCAGCGCCGCCACCAGAAGCTGGTCGAGGAGGCCCCCGCCCCGTTCCTGAGTGAGGCTCAGGTCGAGGAGCTGTACTCGGCGTCCAAGGCCATCCTCAAGGAGGCCGGCTACGTCGGCGCGGGCACCGTCGAGTTCCTCGTCGGCAACGACGGCACGATCTCCTTCCTGGAGGTCAACACCCGCCTCCAGGTGGAGCACCCGGTCACCGAGGAGGTCGCCGGCATCGACCTGGTCCGGGAGATGTTCCGGATCGCCGACGGTGAGGAACTGGGCTACGGGGACCCCGTGCTGCGCGGCCATTCCTTCGAGTTCCGCATCAACGGCGAGGACCCGGGCCGGGGCTTCCTGCCCGCGCCTGGCACCGTCACCGTCTTCGACGCCCCGGCCGGCCCCGGTGTCCGCCTGGACGCCGGCGTGGAGTCGGGCAGCGTGATCGGCCCGGCCTGGGACTCGCTGCTGGCCAAGCTCATCGTCACCGGCGCCACTCGCCGGCAGGCGCTCCAGCGGGCGGCCCGGGCGCTGGCGGAGTTCAACGTCGAGGGCATGGCCACCGCCATCCCGTTCCACCGGGCGGTCGTGGCCGACCCGGCGTTCGCGCCCGAACTCACTGGCTCCAGTGAGCCGTTCACCGTCCACACCCGGTGGATCGAGACGGAGTTCGTCAACGAGATCAAGCCGTTCGACGCGCCCGCCGACGATGACGGCGACGACGAGGCGGGTCGCGAGACGGTCGTGGTGGAGGTCGGCGGCAAGCGCCTGGAGGTCTCCCTTCCGTCCTCGCTGGGCATGTCGCTGGCCCGCACCGGCCTCGCGGCCGGGGCGAAGCCGAAGCGCCGCGCCGCCAAGAAGTCGGGCCCGGCCGCCTCCGGCGACAGCCTGGCCTCCCCGATGCAGGGCACCATCGTCAAGATCGCCGTGGAGGAGGGCCAGGAGGTCAAGGAGGGCGACCTCGTCGTCGTTCTGGAGGCCATGAAGATGGAGCAGCCGCTGAACGCCCACCGTTCCGGCACCGTCAAGGGCCTCGCCGCCGAGATCGGCGCCTCGATCAGCTCGGGCGCCGTCATCTGCGAGATCAAGGACTGACCGGCTCAGCCACCCCGGACACGGGAACGGGCCCCCGGCGGACATCCGCGAGGGCCCGTTCCCGTGTCCGCCTCCTGGCGCCTCGACGCCCCTTCACGGGAGGGCGCCCAACGGCCCCACGCCCGTACGTACGCCCCACGTGCGCGTCACCGCTCCCCGCCCCGCGTCAAGCCGGGAGGCGGGAGATCCGCCCGGCGGAAGCCCCGCCCGGGTGGCAGCCTCGGCCCCTCTGGAAGCCTCCACGTCGGCAAGCCGTCCACGGCACCAGGGCCGCGCCCGTAGCGTCACCGCCCGTGCTCCCCAACTCGCCCGCGTCGCCCCGGTGGGCCCGTCCCGCGCCCGGAACGGCTGGTCATGGAGCCGTATGTGCCGGAGGGCGACGCGGACTCCATCGCCCTGTTCAGGCCCCCCGGGTCGCGCGGGGAATGGGGACGAACCCTGGTCGGAGGCGGAGGCCGTGCCCTGTTCGAGCGGGACTCCACCAAGGTCCGCGCCCGGGCCTGTGCGACGTAGGGGCCGTGCGCGCGACGGCGCCTTGGTGGGTCGCGGTGAGATCGGACCGAGCCAGGACACCGACGGCCAGGAACGCATCCACGCGCTTGTCCCGCCGGTCGACGCGGCGACCGAGTCGGCCGCCGCGTCGACCGGCACAGCCTCGGCCCCCTCGGCCTGGACGCGGTCCACGCACCGTGGCCGCACCGAGCCAGCCGTCGCCACGCGTGCTGCGCGAGCCGTGCTTCCGGCACACGCGCGACCTGGCCGAAGGCACGACCACCACCCGTACTGACCCGACGGCACCGGCCCCGCCCACACCCGCCGGGCCCCGTCTCCTGATCCCCCCGGCGCCGAGCCGTAGTGGTAGCCACAGTTCAGAATGTAGTACTCCTTATACGTGAGCGAGCAGGTGCACAACAGGCCGGCCGTGGTGCGCGCCGAACGCGGGGTGTCGCGCCGGCAACTGGCCGAAGCGGTGGGTGCGCACTACCAGACCATCGGCCACATCGAGCGGGGGCGGTACAACCCGGGCCTGGACCCGGCGCTGAGGATCGCCGGGTACTTCGCACTGCCGGTGGAGGCGCTGTTCTCACTCGAACCGTTCCGGCCGCTCACGGACGAGATCTACGGGAGGAAGACGTCATGACGACGACAAGGCTGAACCGCTACGACCGAGCCATGGTGCGGATCATGAACGACCGCCGGGCACAGCCGCTGTACGCCACGGCCGTCCGGCGGCGCCTGGTCGTCGCCACGCACCTGGCGCTCACCCTGGCCATCGGCGGGCTGATCGCCCACTCCTGCCTCGGGGCGGGGAACCCGGCCTGGGCCTTGGTCCTCGTGGTGGCGCTGCTGCTGCCGTGGGCGGTCGCGACCGGGGCGATCAACGGGGCCACCCGTGGCCTGCTCGAACTGCGCGAACGGGCACTGGACGAACGGCAGTCCGCCGAACGCGCTCAGGTGCGGGCCCGCGCCCACCTGGCCACGACCCTGCTCCTCGCCGCCACCGCCGTCGGCCTGCTGACCGTGGGCGCGGTCTCCGGCGACGCCCCCACGGCCTACGCGGCACCGGTACTCGTCACGGTCCTCGCGGTGCACTGGCTGATGCCGTTGTGGGTGGCCGGCCTGACGGCTCAGGACGAGCCCGCCGAAGACGACGGCCTGGAAGCCTGACCAGGCTGTAGGCACGGAAGGGACGGTGCCCGCTCCGCCGCGGCCCGGCCGCGCGCCGCCCCTCTCGGCTCCCCGTCGGAGGCCGCCCCACCCCCCGCACCCCCATGGCATCCTGAAGGAGCAGCGAGGGGCCGCCGAGCCCCACCCCCGGGAGGGAAACCATGCCGACCGAGACGGATCAGCGCCCCCTGCGTGCCGACGCGCGGCGCAACCGTGAACGCCTTCTCGTCGAGGCGCGTCGCGCCTTCGCCGCGCACGGCACCGACACCTCGCTGGAGGAGATCGCCCGCCGCGCGGGCGTCGGCATCGGCACGCTCTACCGGCACTTCCCAGACCGCGAGGCCCTGCTGAGCGCGGTCTTCGCCGGGGCCGTGGGGGAACTGCTGGAGCGGGCCCGGGAACTGCTGGAGGCGGAACACCCGTGCGCCGCCCTGGTCGAGTGGCTGCGTTCCCTGATCACTCATGCGAGTGAGTACGAGGGGCTGTCCGGAGCGCTCATGTCAGCCTCCGGCGGAGCCGGTTCGCCGCTCTCCCGGTGCAGCGACCCGATGCGGGACGCCGGTTCGGCGCTGCTGGCCCGGGCTCAGGAGTCCGGGGCGGTCCGCCAGGACATCGCCATCAATGACCTGCTCCAGCTCACCAACGCCATCGCCCTCGCCGCCGAAGCCACCCCCGACGAACCGGGACTGGCCGACCGGCTGCTCTCCCTGACCCTGCGCGGCATCCGGCCGGACTGACCCGCGACCCCCCGGAGCCGACGCCCTTCCCGGCCGAGGGACCAGGGACCCCGCCCGCGCCCGCCCCCGCGCGAACGCGGTCGGGCGGCCGGGCGGCAGCCCTCGCCGGGCCCCTCACCCGGCGCACCGCCTCACCTCCGGCGCAGGTCCGCCACCCTTCCGCGCTCGCCCAGTTGCTCCCCCAGGGCCCCGGGGCCGGTGGTCCCGCGCAGTTGCGGTCCGCCCGGTGGTGGCGCTCCGTGGACGGTCCGGCGCTGGCCGGGCAGGGGCATGTCGCGACGTACGGCGCCACTCCGGCCGCCGGCGGCGCCCGGCGGCGGCGGGGCTTCGGCGGGGGGCTGGTGGGAGCCGGCCACGGAGATCTGCACGCCCTGGTCGGCCAGGGCCTGGAGTTCGGCGGCGGCACGCTCCTCGTGGGGCGGCGGCTCGTCGGTGACCAGGCGGGTGATGAGATCGGTGGGCACCGTCTGGAACATGGTGTCACTGCCGAGCTTGGTGTGGTCGGCGAGGACCACGACCTCGGCGGCGGCCTGGACGAGGGCCCGGTCGACGCTGGCGGAGAGCATGTTGGAGGTGGACAGGCCCCGCTCGGCGGTGAGCCCGGTGCCCGAGATGAAGGCGCGGGAGACCCGCAGGCCCTGGAGGGACTGCTCGGCCCCACTGCCGACGAGGGCGTAGTTGGAGCCGCGCAGGGTGCCGCCGGTCATGACCACCTCCACCCGGTTGGCGTGGGCCAGCGCCTGGGCGACCAGCAGGGAGTTGGTGACGACGGTCAGTCCGGGGACCCGGGCCAGGCGGCGTGCCAGTTCCTGGGTGGTCGTACCGGCGCCGACCACCACGGCCTCCCCCTCGCCCACCAGCCCGGCGGCCAGGTCGGCGATGGCGGTCTTCTCCGCCGAGGCGAGGTGGGACTTCTGCGGGAACCCGGATTCGCGGGTGAAACCTCCCGGGAGTACGGCGCCGCCGTGACGGCGGTCGAGGAGTCCTTCCGCCTCCAGCGCCCGCACGTCCCGCCGTACGGTCACTTCTGAGGTCTGGACGACGCGGGCGAGCTCCCGGAGCGACACCGCTCCGTTGGCCCGCACCATTTCGAGGATCAATTGGCGACGTTCTGCAGCGAACACGGAACTGACAGTAACGCCAACGACCGTCTGCTTTCAGCAGTTTGCGCCGGATAACAGAAATTGTTCGCACCCGGTCCACCGAGGTGGTATATGCGACTGGCGCATCCCGCGGCGCCCGCGCCCCCACGGCCCGCCCTCCGCCACCGGCGCGGCCCGAAGCAGGAACGCTCCTGCCCCACCTCGCTCCTGACCTGCGCGGGGCAGCCGGAAACGTCCGGGCCCCGGCGGCCTGCCGCGGCTGCCGGGGCCCGGGGGTGCGGCGCGTGGAGCCGCCGGACGTCAGGAGTCCGAGGCGAGCTTCCGGGTGTGGAGCTGGCGCGCGACCTCGGCGATCGAACCGGAGAGCGAGGGGTAGACCGTGAAGGTGTTGGCGATCTGCTCGACGGTCAGGTTGTTGTCGACGGCGATCGAGATCGGGTGGATCAGCTCGGAGGCGCGCGGCGCCACCACGACACCGCCGACCACGATCCCGGTGCCCGGGCGGCAGAAGAGCTTCACGAAGCCGTCCCGGATGCCCTGCATCTTGGCGCGCGGGTTGCGCAGCAGCGGCAGCTTGACGACGCGGGCGTCTATCACGCCCTTGTCGACGTCGGCCTGGCTGTAGCCGACGGTGGCGATCTCGGGGTCCGTGAAGATGTTGCCGGAGACCGTCTTCAGGTCGAGCGGCGCGACCGCGTCGCCGAGGAAGTGGTACATCGCGATCCTGCCCTGCATGGCCGCGACCGAGGCGAGGGCGAAGACCCCGGTGACGTCACCGGCCGCGTAGACGCCGGGGGCCGAGGTGCGCGAGACCTTGTCGGTCCAGATGTGGCCGGACTCCTTGAGGCGGACGCCCGCCTCCTCCAGCCCCATCCCCTGGCTGTTGGGGACGGCGCCGACCGCCATCAGGCAGTGGGTGCCCGAGATGACCCGGCCGTCGGCGAGGGTGACCTCGACGCGGTCGCCGACCCTCTCGGCGGACTGGGCGCGCGAGCGGGCCATGACGTTCATGCCGCGGCGGCGGAAGACGTCCTCCAGGACGGCGGCGGCGTCCGGGTCCTCGCCGGGGAGCACCCGGTCGCGGCTGGAGACCAGCGTGACCCGGGAACCGAGTGCCTGGTACGCCCCGGCGAACTCGGCGCCGGTGACGCCGGAGCCGACCACGATCAGCTCCTCGGGGAGTTCGTCGAGGTCGTAGACCTGGGTCCAGTTGAGGATGCGCTCGCCGTCGGGCTGGGCGTCGGGCAGCTCGCGCGGGTGGCCGCCGGTCGCCAGCAGCACCGCGTCGGCGGTCAGCCGCTCCTCGGTGCCGTCGGCGGCGGCCACCACGACGGTGCGCGAGCCGTCGGTCTGCTGCTGGCCCTCCAGCCGGCCCCGGCCCCGCAGCACCCGGGCACCGGCCCGGGTGACCGAGGCGGTGATGTCGTGCGACTGGGCGAGCGCGAGCCGCTTCACCCGTCGGTTGACCTTGCCGAGGTCGACGCCGACCACCCGCGCGGGTGAGTCGATGTGCGGGGTGTCGTCGGCGACGATGATGCCCAGTTCCTCGTAGGAGGAGTCGAAGGTCGTCATCACCTCGGCGGTGGCGATGAGGGTCTTGGACGGGACGCAGTCGGTCAGCACCGACGCCCCGCCCAGGCCGTCGCAGTCGACGACGGTCACCTCCGCGCCGAGTTGCGCGGCCACCAGCGCCGCCTCGTAGCCGCCAGGTCCGCCACCGATGATCACGATCCGAGTCACGTACTCCATTGTCCCGCACGCCTCGGGAAGCGACGCCCCGGGGCCCTCCGTCCGGGGTGCGCGAGGCGCGGCGCCGCTGCGAGCTGTGCTTCCGTAAGACCCGGCCGCCCGCCGCTCCTGCCGTACCCTCGGAACCATGTCGCTCTTCGCCGCCTACGCCGGCACCCTCGACGCGCGGCTCATGTCCCGCCGCGCCCCGCACTCCCCGCTGCGCGCCACCGGCTGGCTCAACGGGTGGCGGCTCACCTTCGGCGGCGAGCACCTGGGCTGGGAGGGGGCGCTCGCCACCATCGTGGAGGCGCCGCGCTCGCAGGTCTTCGTGGCGTTGTACGACATCGCGCCGATGGACGAGGACGCGATGGACCGGTGGGAGGGCGTGGGCCTGGACATCTACCGCCGGATGCGGGTCCGGGTGGACACCCTGGACGCCACCGAACCGGCCTGGGTCTACGTCCTCAACGGCTACGAGGGCGGACTGCCCTCCGCCCGCTACCTCGGCGAGATCGCCGACGCCGCCGAATCCGCGGGCGCCCCCCACGACTACGTGATGGAACTGCGCAAACGACCCTGCTGACCGCGACGGACCGCCAACTGGTCCGTACCTTAATCATCCCCGCCGTCTACGCGCGTAGGCAGGGAACGGCTACGCTCTCCCCCGTGAACGCATCTGCCATCCCCGGACACCTGCCCAGCGACCCCTACACCGCGGCGGACGACGCGGCCGCCACGCTGCGCGCGCTGACCGGTGCCGAGACCCACGACGTCGCCCTGGTGATGGGCTCGGGCTGGCTGCCCGCGGCCGACCAGCTCGGCCCCGCGGACCACGAGTTCCCCGTCACCGAACTGCCCGGCTTCCCGCCGCCGGCCGTCGAGGGCCACGCCGGCACCGTCCGCTCCCAGCTCATCGAGGGCCGCCGCGCCCTGGTCTTCCTCGGCCGCACCCACTTCTACGAGGGTCGCGGCGTCGCGGCCGTCGTGCACGGAGTGCGCACCGCGGTCGCCGCCGGCTGCAAGACCATCGTGCTGACCAACGGCTGCGGCGGTCTGCGCGAGGGCATGGCCCCCGGTCAGCCGGTCCTCATCAGCGACCACCTGAACCTCACCGCCTCCTCCCCGATCGTCGGCGCCCGCTTCGTCGACCTGACCGACCTCTACTCGCCCCGGCTGCGCGCTCTGTGCAAGGAGATCGACCCCGGCCTGGAGGAGGGCGTCTACGCCCAGTTCACCGGGCCGCACTACGAGACGCCCGCCGAGATCCGGATGGCCCGCACGCTCGGCGCGGACCTGGTCGGCATGTCCACCGCGCTGGAGGCCATCGCCGCTCGTGAGGCGGGCGCCGAGGTGCTGGGCATCTCCCTGGTCACCAACCTCGCCGCCGGGATGACCGGCCAGCCGCTGAGCCACGAGGAGGTGCTCCAGGCCGGCCGTGACTCCGCCACCCGGATGGGAGCGCTCCTGCGCCAGGTCCTCGGCCGCGTCTGACCGAGCCCGCTCCCCGAGCGGCCCTTCCGGGCGCCCGCCCGCCGTCGCTCGGGCGCCCGCCCGTCCGCCGTCCCGCCCGCAGAGAGGCACCGTATGTCCGCCCCGTCCGACGACCTGAACCGGCGGGCCGCCGCCTGGCTCGCCGAGGACCCCGACCCCGAGACCCGCGCGGAACTGGCCGCCCTGATCCAGGCCGCCGAGACCGATCCGGCGCCGCTGGCCGAGCGGTTCGCGGGGACGCTGACCTTCGGCACGGCGGGGCTGCGCGGCGAACTGGGCGCGGGCCCCACCCGGATGAACCGGGCCGTGGTGATCCGGGCCGCCGCCGGACTCGCCGCCCACCTGCGGGACACCGGGCAGGCAGAGGCCGGGCCGGTCGTCATCGGCTACGACGCGCGGCACAACTCCGCCCGGTTCGCCCGCGACACCGCCGAGGTCATGGCGGGCGCGGGGCTGACCGCCCTGCTGCTCCCCCGCCCGCTGCCCACCCCGGTCCTGGCCTTCGCCGTCCGGCACCTGGGCGCGGTCGCGGGCGTCGAGGTGACGGCCAGCCACAACCCGCCCCGGGACAACGGCTACAAGGTCTACCTCGGCGACGGCAGCCAGATCGTCGAGCCCGCCGACGCCGAGATCGCGGCCCGGATCGCGGCCGTCGGCGCGCTGGACTCCGTACCGCGTACCGAGGGCGGCGGGACGGTGCTCGACGAGGCGGTGGTCGAGGCCTACCTGGACCGTGCCGCCGGTGTCCTCGCCGCCGGCTCCGCCAGGTCGGCGACCACCGTCCACACCGCGCTGCACGGCGTGGGCGCCGCCCCGCTGGCGGCAGCCTTCGCGCGGGCCGGGTTCCCGGCGCCGGTGCCGGTGGCCGAGCAGGCCGAGCCGGACCCGGACTTCCCCACCGTGGCCTTCCCCAACCCGGAGGAGCCAGGCGCCATGGACCTGGCGCTCGCCACCGCCCGCCGAGTCTGCCCCGACCTGGTCCTCGCCAACGACCCGGACGCGGACCGGCTCGCGGCCGCCGTCCCGGACGAGGCGGCCGAGGGCGGCTGGCGGATGCTGCGCGGCGACGAGACGGGCGCACTGCTCGCCGCCCACCTGGTCCGCCGCGGACTGCCCGAGGGCGGGGTGCTCGCCACCTCGGTCGTCTCCTCCTCGCTGCTGTCGAAGATCGCCGAGGCGGCCGGTGCCGGGTACGCGGAGACGCTGACCGGCTTCAAGTGGATCTCCCGCGCCGAGGGGCTGGCCTACGGCTACGAGGAGGCGCTCGGGTACTGCGTCGACCCGGACGGCGTCCGCGACAAGGACGGCATCACGGCGGCGCTCCTCCTGACCGAGCTGGCCTCGGAGCTGAAGGCGGACGGGCGGACGCTGCTGGACCTGCTGGACGAACTGGCGGTCCGCCACGGCGTCCACGCCACCTCGCAGCTCTCGGTCCGGGTGGAGGACCTGTCCGTCATCGCCCGCGCCATGGAGCGGCTGCGTTCGGCTCCGCCCGAGCGCCTGGGCGGGCTGCCGGTGGTGCGGACCGAGGACCTGAGCGCGGGCGCGGGCGGACTGCCGCCCACCGACGGCCTGCGGTACACCCTGGACGGGGCGCGGGTCGTGGTCCGCCCGAGCGGCACCGAGCCCAAGCTCAAGTGCTACCTGGAAGCGGTCGTCCCGGTCGGCGGCCCGGAGGGGCTGCCCGAGGCGCGGGCCGCCGCCGCCCGGACGCTGGCCGCCGTCGAGGCGGACCTCGCCGAGGCCGCCGGGCTCTGACCGCCCGGACCGTGCGTACGACTCCGCCGCCGTCCCCGGAGGGAGGGCGGCGGAGTCGTACGCGCGGACGGGGCGGGCCGGGGCTCAGCCGGTCGCGACCAGCACCACCAGCGCGATCGCGCCCACGGCGGTCGGCGCGATGATCTCGTACGCCCAGCGCACCACGGCGGGTCCCTGTGCGGTCGGTGCGGCGGCGCGGCGCTCGGCGATCTCCCGCAGGTCCTCGACGGCCTGGTCGGAGTCGCTGCGGACGGGCTGGGAGACGGTGGTCGGGGTGGCGCCGTGCGGGTCGGCCACCGCGTCGCGCATCTGGGCCCGGGCGGCCTTCTTGCGGGCGCGCAGCGAGACCGGGAGCGCCCAGAGCTGGTAGGTGCGGCCGTCGCTGCGGACCTCGTTGGTGAAGCCGGAGCGCAGTTCGGCCACGGCGGCCCAGGGCAGCGTGACGGTGCGGAAGGGGTTGCGGACGGTGAGGCGGTCCTCGTCGGAGACGACGGCCGGGCGCAGCGTGTAGGCGACGACCAGCGGGACCAGCGTCACCAGCGCGGCGAGGGCCACCCACGGGGTGCGCCCGCTGCCGCGCCAGATCGCGTCGACGCCGAACCAGGCGCCGAGTGCCAGCAGCAGGGCGCCGGTCACCAGGGAGGCGGTGGACCGGTGGGTTCTCGGCTCCGGTGCGGAGGACTGCGGGGTGCTCATGAGTGCGATTCTGCCCCACGGCCCACACGCCCCGGCCGTACGGCCACCCGCGCGCGCCCTGTCCGCCCGCTCGCGCACGCCCCGGAGAGGGCCGCGCTCCCACTCTCCCGCCCCTGCGGCTGTACACCGTCCTACGCGCGTAGATATGCTCACCGGCGTGAGTATGTCCAGGAAGGAACTCAAGAGTGAGTTCGGCGACGTGACCGCCACGGAGACCGGCCTCCGCCGGTTCCTGCACGGGCTGCCCGGCGTCGACCCGGTAGGACTGGAGGCCCGCGCCGCCGCGCTCGGGACCAGGTCCATCAAGACCACGGCCAAGGCGTACGCCCTGGACCTGGCGATCTCCATGATCGACCTGACCACGCTGGAGGGGTCCGACACGGCGGGGAAGGTGCGGGCGCTCGGCGCCAAGGCCGTCCTGCCCGATCCGTCGGACCGCTCGACGCCGCGGGTCGCCGCCGTCTGCGTCTACCCCGACATGGTGGCCACCGCGAAGGCCGCCGTCGCCGGTTCGCCGGTGAAGGTCGCCTCGGTGGCGACCGGCTTCCCCGCCGGGCGGGTCACGCTCGACGTGAAGCTGGCCGACACCCGCGAGGCGGTCGCGGCGGGCGCCGACGAGATCGACATGGTGATCGACCGGGGCGCGTTCCTCGCGGGGAACTACGGCAAGGTCCACGAGGAGATCACCGCCGTCAAGGATGCCTCGGGCCCGGCCCGGCTGAAGGTCATCTTCGAGACCGGCGAGCTGTCCACGTACGACAACATCCGCCGTGCCTCGTGGCTGGCGATGCTGGCCGGAGCCGACTTCATCAAGACCTCGACCGGCAAGGTCGGCGTCAACGCCACCCCCGCCAACACCCTGTTGATGCTCCAGGCCGTCCGCGACTTCCGCGACCGGACCGGCGTCCGGATCGGGGTGAAGCCCGCGGGCGGCATCCGCACGGCGAAGGACGCCGTGAAGTTCCTGGTGCTGGTGAACGAGACGGCGGGCCCGGACTGGCTGGACAGCCACTGGTTCCGCTTCGGCGCCTCCAGCCTCCTCGGCGACCTGCTGATGCAGCGCCAGAAGCTCCGTACCGGCCGATACTCCGGCCCCGACTACGTCACGGTGGACTGAGATGGCCGAGATGAGCGAGACGACGACCGGCGCGGCGAAGGACGCCGCGGGTTCCCCGGGTTCTCCCGGCGACCTCGGCCCCTTCGGCCCCTTCGTCTACGCGCCCGCACCCGAGTCCCGCGCGGTGGTGGACCTCGCCCCCTCCTACGGACTCTTCATCGACGGCGAGTTCACCGAGGCGGCCGACGGGCAGGTCTTCAAGACCCTCTCCCCGTCCACCGAGGAGGTCCTCGCCGAGGTGGCCCGCGCGGGCGCCGAGGACGTGGACCGCGCGGTCGGGGCGGCCCGCGGGGCGTTCGGCCCCTGGTCGGCGCTGCCCGGCTCCGAGCGTGCCAAGTACCTCTTCCGGATCGCCCGGATCATCCAGGAGCGCAGCCGCGAACTGGCCGTCCTGGAGACCCTGGACAACGGCAAGCCCATCAAGGAGACCCGCGACAGCGACCTCCCGCTGGTCGCCGCGCACTTCTTCTACTACGCGGGCTGGGCCGACAAGCTGGAGCACGCCGGTTTCGGCCCCGCCCCGCGCCCGCTCGGCGTGGCCGCCCAGGTCATCCCGTGGAACTTCCCGCTGCTGATGCTGGCGTGGAAGATCGCCCCGGCGCTGGCGGCGGGCAACACCGTCGTGCTGAAGCCCGCCGAGACGACGCCGCTCTCCGCGCTCTTCTTCGCCGACATCTGCCGCAGCGCGGGCCTGCCCAAGGGCGTCGTCAACATCCTCCCCGGCTACGGCGACGCGGGCGCGGCCCTGACCGCCCACCCCGACGTCGACAAGGTCGCCTTCACCGGCTCGACCGCGGTCGGCAAGGAGATCGCCCGCACGGTCGCGGGCACCCGCAAGAAGCTCACCCTGGAACTGGGCGGCAAGGGCGCCAACATCGTCTTCGACGACGCCCCGCTCGACCAGGCCGTCGAGGGCGTCGTCAACGGCGTCTTCTTCAACCAGGGGCAGGTCTGCTGCGCCGGTTCGCGCCTGCTGGTCCAGGAGTCGGTGGCCGAGGAGGTGGTGGACGCCCTCAAGCGGCGGCTGGCCACGCTGCGCCTCGGCGACCCGCTGGACAAGAACACCGACATCGGCGCGATC
This sequence comes from Streptomyces diastaticus subsp. diastaticus, assembly GCF_011170125.1. Taxonomy (NCBI): domain Bacteria; kingdom Bacillati; phylum Actinomycetota; class Actinomycetes; order Kitasatosporales; family Streptomycetaceae; genus Streptomyces; species Streptomyces diastaticus. Next base: position 238,548 of record NZ_BLLN01000001.1, read on the forward strand.
AACTCCGCCGGGCAGCTGGCCCGGATCACCGAGCTGACCGACGCGGGCGAGGCGGAGGGCGCCGAGCGCTGGAGCGCCCCCTGCGAGCTGCCGTCCACCGGACACTGGTTCGCGCCGACCGTCTTCACCCAGGTCACCCAGGCCCACCGGATCGCCCGTGAGGAGATCTTCGGCCCGGTCCTGTCGGTGCTGACCTTCCGCACCCCGGCCGAGGCGGTCGCCAAGGCCAACAACACGCCGTACGGCCTCTCCGCCGGCATCTGGTCGGAGAAGGGCTCGCGCATCCTCGCGGTCGCCGAGAGGCTGCGCGCGGGCGTGGTGTGGGCCAACTCGTTCAACAAGTTCGACCCCACGTCGCCGTTCGGCGGCTACAAGGAGTCGGGCCACGGCCGCGAGGGCGGCCGGCACGGTCTGGAGGCGTACCTCGATGTCCGATAAGCCGGAGCCGACGGTGCGGCTCTCCGTGTCCAAGACCTACAAGCTGTACGTCGGGGGGAAGTTCCCCCGCAGCGAGAGCGGCCGGGTGTACGAGGTGACCGACTCCAAGGACCGCCCCCTGGCCAACGCCCCCCAGGGCTCCCGCAAGGACGCCCGGGACGCGGTGGTCGCCGCCCGGAAGGCGTTCGGCGGCTGGTCGGGCGCGACCGCGTACAACCGGGGCCAGGTCCTGTACCGGATCGCGGAGATGCTGGAGGGACGCGCGGACCAGTTCACCCGCGAGGTCGCCGAGGCCGAGGGGCTCTCCCGCGCCAAGGCCGCCGCCCAGGTGTCGGCCGCCGTCGACCGCTGGGTCTGGTACGCCGGGTGGACCGACAAGATCGCGCAGGTCGTGGGGGGCGCCAACCCGGTCGCGGGCCCGTTCTTCAACCTCTCCTCGCCCGAGCCGACCGGTGTCGTCGCCGTCCTCGCCCCGCAGCGCTCCTCGCTGCTCGGGCTGGTCTCGGTGCTCGCCCCGGTGCTCGCCACGGGCTGCACCGCCGTGGTGACCGCCTCCGAGGATCGCCCGCTGCCCGCGCTGAGCCTCGGCGAGGTGCTGGCCACCTCGGACGTGCCCGGCGGCGCGGTCAACATCCTCAGCGGCCGCACCTCCGAACTGGCCGCGCCGCTCGCCGCCCACCAGGACGTCAACGCGATCGACCTGACGGGCGCGGCGGGCGGACTGGCCGTGGAGCTGGAGCGGGCCGCCGCCGACAACCTCAAGCGGGTGCTGCGCCCGGCGGACGCCGAGGGCAACGGCGAGGACTTCGCCGCCGACCCGGGCATCCGCCGCCTGACGCCGTTCCTGGAGACCAAGACGGTCTGGCACCCCACCGGTTCGCTGGGCGTCTCCGGCTCGGCGTACTGACGCGGGACGGCACGTGTGCGAGGGCGGGGCGGGGTCGCGGACCCCGCCCCGCCCTCGCTGCCGCCCGGGCTCAGCCCGGCAGCAGCCCGGCGACCTGGCCGACCAGCGGCAGGTCGGTGAGGGACCCGCCGTCCGAGAGCGGCCCGGTGAGCGCCGCGGTCGAGACCGGCTGGAAGTCGGCGACCTGGGTGCCGACGGTGTTGTCCAGCGGGTCGGTGCCGGTGCCGGCCAACGGGTTGATCTGGAGGTCCTTGACGGGACCGAGGCTGTGCGTCGTCGCCGAGTCGAGCGCGCCGGCCGCGATGCCCGCGGCGCCGGTGACGGCGGACAGGGTCTCGCCGGTCGCGGCGCCCGGCTGCTCCTCGGCGGCCTGCGCGGCGCCCGCCCCGGCGGTCAGCGCGGCGCCCAGCGCGCCGAGGGTGAGGCCGGCGCGGAGCAGGGCGCGCGGGGCGGTCGGTCGGGAGGGTGCTGCGTGTCGTGCCATGGTGCGCCACCTGAGGGGAAGTTGCGGACATGCGTGAGCGTACGGACACACAGAGTAGTTGAGGCGTGACGTGCGTTCCAAAGGCCGCCCCGGAAGGTGAACCCTTCGGGTGGATGCCTCACACTGTTCTCCCGTGAGCAGCCTCAGTCCGATACCGACCCGCGTGGTCCTGCTGACCGGTCCCTCCGGCTCCGGCAAGACCTCGCTCGCCGCCCACTCCGGCCTGCCGGTGCTGGCACTCGACGACTTCTACAAGGAGAGCGGCGATCCGACCCTGCCGCCGCTCGCCGCGACGGGCGAGACCGACTGGGACTCCCCGCTCTCCTGGGACGCCGACGCGGCCCTGGACGCCATCGAGGCGCTCTGCCGCCGGGGCCGCGCCCGGGTCCCGGTCTACGACATCGGGGCGAGCGCCCGCGTCGGCGAATCCACCCTGGACATCGACCGCACCCCGCTCTTCATCGCCGAGGGCATCTTCGCCGCCGACCTGGTCGAACGCTGCCGCGAACGGGGCCTGCTCGCCGACGCCCTGTGCCTGCGCGGCCACCCCACCACCACCTTCCGCCGCCGCCTCGCCCGGGACCTGCGGGAGGCCCGCAAGCCACTGCCGGTGCTCCTGCGGCGCGGCTGGCGCCTGATGCGCGCGGAGCGCGCCATCGTCACCCGCCAGTCGGCCCTGGGCGCCCACCCCTGCACCCGCGAAGAGGCCCTCTGCCGCCTGGCGGCAGCGGCGGCTGGGCGGCATGTGACGGCGCGGGGGACGGCGGCCGACCGCGCCCAGCCGCTCGCGGGGGCGTGAGAGGGGCACCGCCGACAGGCGCGGGCCGTCTCGGCAAGCCGGAAGGGCGCCCCCTCAGGGACGCCCTTCCGCAAGTGGGTGCGGGACCGGACAGACCCCCCGGCCCTCCGGTCCCGCGCCCTTCCGGTGATCCCCCCGGACCCCCGTGTTCCCCCCGTGTTCCCCGTGGTCCGCCAAGGCCCCCCGGCCCTGGCGTCCCCCGTTTCCCCCCGTTTTCCCCTGGTCAGGGCCCGCGCCCGATCCCCCGATCGTGAGCGGTCCCGTTTCCCCCTCGGACTGCCCCACGTCCCCCGTGGGCCGCCCGCTTCCTTCCCCCGTCGGCCCCGGCTGCCCGGGGCCTGATCCTTCAGGCGACGAGTTCGCCGAAGGACTCCTCCTGGTCACGGCCGAAGCTGAGCACCTCGTCGTCGCGCAGCCTGCGCAGCGACCGCCAGATGCTGGACTTCACCGTGCCGACGCTGATGTCGAGTATGTCCGCGATCTCCGGGTCCGTGCGGCCCTCGTAGTAGCGCAGGACCAGCATGGTGCGCTGGAGTTCGGGGAGCCGGGCGAGCGCCTGCCACAGGACGGCGCGCAGTTCGGTGCCGCGCATCGCGTCGGTGTCGCCGGCCGTCTCCGGCAGCTCCTCGGTCGGGTACTCGTTGAGCTTGCGGCGCCGCCAGGCGCTGATGTGCAGGTTGGTCATGGTGCGGCGGAGGTACCCGCCGACGGCCGCCTTGTCGCTGATCCGGTGCCAGGCGCGGTAGGTGGAGAACAGCGCGCTCTGGAGCAGGTCCTCGGCCTCGTACCGGTCACCGGTCAGGTGGTAGGCGGTCGCGTACAGGGAGGCGCGGCGCTCGCGGACGTACGCGGTGAACGCCGCTTCGGCGTCGTCCCGTTCGGTCCGCTCGGGCCGGTCCCCCGTCTCCCCGTACGCGTCCCGGTCCCGGGGGTCCCCCGAGGCCCCCCGGCCGGTCTGGAGCGCGTCGAACACGGTGACGCGGGGCTGGCGCTCCGCGTGTACGGCGTGCTGACGCCCGGCGCCGCGAGCGCACCCCCGCCCGCTCACGGCACCGGACTTCTCGTTGGCCCGGACCGCCACGTCGTGCAGACGCGTGACAACCGCACCAGGATTCTTGCCGTGCGGTGCGTTCATCGCGTGCCCTCCTCGTCGTGGAGCCTGGGTTTTCCCGTCTGCCCAGAAGCCTGCCGAAGCGAGTTCATGGCGGTGTCCGCCGACTGTCACAGGGCTGTCACAGGGCCCGTCGGCGTGTGGATCGGGTAAGGGACGGCTCCACCTGTCGAACTCGGCGGCGGCATGGGACAGAATGGCGCCCGTGCCTTCCCTGTTGCTGATCGAGGACGACGACGCCATCCGCACCGCCCTGGAGCTGTCGCTGACACGCCAGGGGCATCGGGTGGCGACCGCTGCCACCGGCGAGGAGGGTCTGACGCTCCTGCGTGAGCAGCGGCCGGACCTGATCGTGCTGGACGTCATGCTGCCGGGCATCGACGGTTTCGAGGTGTGCCGGCGCATCCGCCGCACCGACCAGTTGCCGATCATCCTGCTGACCGCGCGCAACGACGACATCGACGTGGTGGTGGGGCTGGAGTCCGGCGCCGACGACTACGTGGTGAAGCCGGTGCAGGGCCGGGTGCTGGACGCCCGCATCCGCGCCGTGCTGCGCCGCGGCGAGCGGGAGTCGAACGACGCGGCGGTCTTCGGCTCGCTGGTGATCGACCGGGCCGCGATGACGGTGACGAAGAACGGCGAGGACCTGCAACTGACCCCGACCGAGCTGCGGCTGCTGCTGGAGCTGTCCCGCCGGCCGGGGCAGGCGCTCTCCCGGCAGCAGTTGCTGCGGCTGGTCTGGGAGCACGACTACCTCGGTGACTCGCGACTGGTGGACGCCTGTGTGCAGCGGCTTCGCGCCAAGGTGGAGGACGTGCCGTCCTCGCCGACGCTGATCCGCACCGTGCGCGGGGTCGGTTACCGGCTGGACGCCCCTCAGTGAGACCGGCGCACACGGCCGCCCCGCGGGGCGGCGAGAGCCGCGCGCCCGAGGAGCGGGAGAGTACGGGCGACGAGCAGGTCGTCGACGGGACGGGCGAGAGCCGGCGCGCGCGGGGGCGGCTGCTGGCCGGGCTGCGGTTCACCAGTCTGCGGCTGCGGCTGGTGCTCGTCTTCGGACTGGTCGCGCTGACCGCCGCCGTCTCCGCGTCGGGGATCGCCTACTGGCTGAACCGTGAGGCGGTGCTGACCCGCACGCAGGACGCCGCGCTCAGCGACTTCCACCAGGAGCTCCAGAGCCGCGCGGCCGCCCTGCCGCCGCATCCCTCGCAGGCCGAACTGCGGGACGCGGCGATGGAGATGGCCGACTCCAGCCAGCACTACAGCGTGGTGCTGCTCGCCCGGAACGAGGACGGCCACCTGGTCGCGGGCAACTCCGACCTCGACACCTTCACCGTGGCCGACGTGCCGCGCCCGCTGCGCGACGCGGTCGGCGAGGAGCCGGAGACGTCCACCGGCGACCCGGCGGCGTACCACCTGTTCTGGCAGCGGACGGTGGAGGACGGGACGCCGTACCTGATCGGCGGGGCGCGGGTGGCCGGGGGCGGTCCGACCGGCTACCTGAAGAAGTCGCTCCAGGCGGAGGCGGACGACCTCAACTCGCTGGCCTGGTCGCTGGGGATCGCCACCACGCTGGCGCTGATCGGCGCCGCGCTGCTGGCGCACGCCGCGGCGACGACGGTGCTCAAGCCCGTGCACCGGCTCGGGGTCGCGGCCCGCCGGCTCGGCGAGGGCAAGCTCCACACCCGGCTGCGGGTCTCGGGCACCGACGAACTGGCCGAACTCTCGCGCACCTTCAACCGGACGGCGGCAGCCCTGGAGAAGCAGGTCGACGCGATGAGCGACCGGGAGGAGGCGAGCCGCAGGTTCGTCGCCGACATGTCGCACGAGCTGCGGACCCCGCTGACGGCGATCACCGCCGTCACCGAGGTGCTGGAGGAGGAACTGGACGCGGAGACCGGCAGTGTCGACCCGATGATCGAACCGGCGGTGCGGCTGGTCATCGGCGAGACCCGGCGGCTCAACACGCTGGTGGAGAACCTGATGGAGGTGACCCGCTTCGACGCGGGGACCGCCCGGCTGGTCCTGGACACCGTCGACATCGCCGACCAGATCACCGCCTGCGTCGACGCGCGGGCCTGGCTGGACGCGGTGGAGCTGGACGCCGAGCGGGGCATCCTCGCCCACGTCGACCCGCGCCGCCTCGACGTGATCCTCGCCAACCTCATCGGCAACGCCCTCAAGCACGGCGGTTCCCCGGTGCGCGTCTCGGTCCGCGTCGAGCCTCCCGCGGAGCGTCCGGACGGTACGGCCGGCTCCGGGGACCAGCTGGTCATCCGGGTGCGGGACCACGGCCCCGGCGTCCCCGAGGAGGTGCTGCCGCACGTCTTCGACCGCTTCTACAAGGCGAGCGCCTCCCGGCCGCGTTCGGACGGCAGCGGTCTGGGCCTGTCCATCGCGGTGGAGAACGCGCACATCCACGGCGGCGACATCAGTGCCGTCAACTCCCCCGAGGGCGGAGCGGTCTTCACGCTGCGGCTGCCGATGGACGGTGGCGCGGTGGAGGCCGAGGGCGACGAGGACACCGGCGACGACGGCGGTCCCGGGACCGCCGCACCGGGTGAGGAAGGCGGCGACCGGCGGTGACACGGAGGAACACGGTACGGGCGGCCGGGGCGCTGCTGGCGGCGATGGCCGCGACCGCGCTGAGCGGCTGCGGCATCCGGGCCACCGAGGTGCCGACCGACTTCGGCCCGGCCCCGTCGCGGGCGGCCTGCCAGGTGGCGGGCGGCGAGATGGCCCGGCCGGACGCCGAGGAGTTCACGGCGGCCGTCTCGCTGGTGTGCGGCGGCCGGCTGGTCGACGTGGACCGGGGGCTGCCGCTGCGCGAACGGCAGGCGGGCGACCCGGTGCGGATGGCGCGTGCCCTGCTGAAGGAGCTGGGCCGGGCCCCCTCCGCCGGCGAGGAGCGGGCCGGTTTCAGCACGGACGTCCGCAGGAGGCTGACCGTCTCGGGACCCGGCGAGGGCGACCCGCGTGAGGCGCTGCGGCTGGGAACGCTGCCGGAGAACCTCTCCGTGTTCGCACTCGCACAGGTCGTGTGCACCTTCGCGCAGAGCCCGGCCGCCGCCTCCGACGGCTCCGTCGTCCTCGGCGGACCCGCCGACGCCCCGTTGCGCCGTTACTCCTGCACCGACGAGGTACGCACCCGGCCCGGCACCGCCCCGACCCCCGCGCAGACCGTCTCCCCCTGACCCGTCGCCGCCGCGCCGCCCCGCGCGGGGAGCCGCCCGGCCGGTACGGACACGGTGCGCTACGAAGGCCGGTCACTTCCCCTCGATCGGCGGGAACCGCCGCGACAGGGCTCCGCGTCCTTGGATGCGTGCAGCGTCAAGGCTGGGGCGGCGAGAGCCCCCCGATCGGCTTCCGTGCGACTGGGGGTCTCCTCCTCGTCGCCCATCTCCTTCTCGTCGGATGGGTCACGCTGCGTCCCCTGGACGTTCCCTGGGTGAGCGCGACCAATCTGCATCCGCTGGCCGGCATCCGTGCCGACCTCGCCCGCGGCCCCGCCGAGGCGGCCGCCCGGATCGGCTCCGGGCTGGCCCTCCTCGCGCCCCTCGGCATCCTGCTGCCGCTGGCCGACGGGCGCCTCCACGTCTCTCCGGTCGGTTCGCTGCTGCGTACGGTCTCGGCGGCGGCGCTCATCTCGCTGGCGATCGAACTCCTCCAGACGGGCGTGCCCGGCCGGGTGGTGGACATCGACTCGGTCCTGCTGAACACGGCGGGGGTGGCCGTGCTCCACCTCGCTGTCGTCCCCGCCGCGCGGGCCCGGCTGCGCAGGCGGCCCGACGGGCCGCGCCGCCGAGCGCCCTCGGCCCGGGGCGGCGGGACGCGTCCTGGCCCTTCCGAACGGCCGGGCCAGGGCTCCCCCGAGGTGCTCCGCCGCTGGGAGGAGGGCCGCGCTCAGGGTGCGACCCCGACGATTACCAGGGTGGGTGTCGCCCCGTAGGGCGAGGCTTCGCCGCATTCGTCCTGCGTACCGTGGGAAGAAGAGCGGGAGCTCCGGTCCGGGGGGCCGGAGCCCGCGCGGGGCCCGACCGGGTCCCGTACCGACGTTCGCGAAGGAGTTCCCATGTCCTCCAGCCTGGTCCGGCCCACCCGCGGACGGATGATCGGCGGCGTCTGCGCGGCGCTCGCCCGGCGCTTCGACACCACCGTCGGCACCATGCGTGTGCTCTTCGTCGTCTCCTGCCTGCTGCCGGGTCCGCAGTTCCTGCTGTACCTCGCGCTGTGGTTCCTGCTGCCGAGCGAGAAGAGCGTCGCCCGGGAATCGTGGTGACGCCTCGGCGGGCGCCCTGTCGCCCCGGGCGCACCGCCGACACCGCCGCACAGCACCGACGGCCGGGCCCCCCGAGAGGGAGACCCGGCCGTCGGTGTGCGGCGCGGTGCGCGGGCGGGCTCAGCCGCGCAGCAGTGCGTCGGTGGGCAGTCCCTCGACGGGGAGCTCACCGACGTTGGGAAGGCTGCTCAGCAGGGCGCCGGGATCGCTGGTGGCCTTGTCGAGGAGGGCGTCGGCGCCGAGACCGGCCGCGCGCACCCCACTGCCGACGGCCTCCGGGGCGCCCGCCGGGAGGGTGGCCTCGGCGACCTCGCCGAGCGGCAGGGTCTGGTCGACGGCGGTGAGGGTGTCGGAGGTGGACGGCAGGCCGGTGTCGGCCGCGGCCACTCCGCCGCTGCCCGCCGCGAAGGCGGCGCCGAGGGCGACGGCTCCGAGAGACTTGGCCGCGAGCTTCGCGGACTTCGAGGGCTTCGCGTGCTTCGCCTGCTTCTTCATGGGACACGTCCTTGTGAGGGGGCGGGCGGCCCGCGCCGGGCGCCCCGGGCCCGGCCCGGGTTCCGCCACGGCGGTCGGCCGTCTCGGTGGGGGTTGCCTGCGCCGCGCGCCGTGCCGGACCGGGCTCGCCCGGTCCCGCCGCGCCCGGCGGGTGGCCGCCACCGCTCCGGCGGCCGTGGCGACCGTAGCCACGCCGCGGGGCGGCCCACAAACACCCGCCGGACCGTGTCCGTACCCGGGACTGACGGCTCAGCCGTTGCCCGGGGAAACCGTCCTCACCGGTCCGCGGCGAGGGAACCGCTGGTCGGGACGGTCTCGCGGAAGAGCCAGGCGGAGCGGAGCGCGGCGTACCCGGGCTTGATCACCTCGTTGATCATCGCGAGCCGTTCATCGAAAGGAATGAACGCGGACTTCATCGCATTGACGGTGAACCACTGCATGTCGTCGAACGTGTAGCCGAACGCCTCGACCAGGTGCGCGAACTCCGCACTCATCGAGGTGCCGCTCATCAGGCGGTTGTCGGTGTTGACCGTGGCGCGGAAGCCGAGGCTGCGGAGCAGGCCGATCGGGTGGTCGGCGTAGGAGGTGGCGGCGCCCGTCTGGAGGTTGGAGGTCGGGCACAGCTCCAGCGGGACGCGCTTGTCGCGGACGTAGGAGGCGAGGCGGCCGAGCTTCACCGAGCCGTCGCCCGCCACCTCGATGTCGTCGATGATCCGCACGCCGTGGCCGAGCCGGTCGGCGCCGCACCACTGGAGCGCCTGCCAGATGGAGGGCAGGCCGAAGGCCTCGCCGGCGTGGATGGTGAAGTGGTTGTTCTCCCGCTTCAGGTACTCGAAGGCGTCGAGGTGGCGGGTGGGCGGGAACCCGGCCTCGGCGCCCGCGATGTCGAAGCCGACGACGCCGGAGTCGCGGTGGCGGTTGGCCAGTTCGGCGATCTCCAGGGAGCGGGCGGCGTGCCGCATGGCCGTCAGCAGGGCGCCGACCCGGATGCGGTGGCCGGCCGCCAGCGCCCGCCGCTCCCCCTCGCGGAAGCCTTCGTCGACCGCCTCCACGACCTCTTCCAGGGTGAGGTCGCCATCGAGGTGCTGCTCGGGGGCGTACCGGATCTCGGCGTAGACCACGCCGTCCGCCGCGAGGTCCTCGGCGGCCTCGGCGGCCACCCGGAAGAGGGCGTCGCGGGTCTGCATGACGCCGACGGTGTGCGAGAACGTCTCCAGGTACCGCTCCAGCGAACCGGAGTCCGCGGCGTCGCGGAACCACTGGCCGAGCTTGCCGGGGTCGCTCTCGGGCAGCGCCGTGTAGCCCTGCTCGGCGGCGAGTTCGGCGACGGTGCCGGGGCGCAGACCCCCGTCGAGGTGGTCGTGCAGGAGCACCTTCGGGGCGCGGCGGATCTGGTCGGCGTCCGGGGAGGGGGCTTTCTGGCCCGCGATCTGGCTCGTCATTGCGGCACTGTACCTCCTACGCGCGTAGACCGGCAGGGCCGCGCGGCGTCCGCACCGGGCCGCGGCGCGCCGATATGGAACGGTGACCCGCCGTACAGGTGGCGTACGCCCCACCTTCTGAGACTGTTCTGTCGTGACCCAGCACACGACGCCGGTACGGGACCCCCGGCTCGGACGCATCATCGCCGCCACCCCGGCCGCCGTCGCCGGGGTGGTGCTGCTGCTCCCCTCCGGACCGCCCGACTCCGACCGCAGACCCCGGCCCCTCGCCGACCGGCGGACCCGCGCCCTCGCCCGCCGCCTCGCCACCGAGGGCAGCGCACACGGCATCGCCGCCCACGTGGTGCGCTACCGCTGCCGGGGGTGGAACGGCACCCGCGCCGACCTCGCCCAGGACGCCGCCTGGGCCGCCGACGAGGCGGTCCGCCGCTACGGCGACGTCCCCGTCTGCCTCGCCGGCCTCGGGATGGGCGCCCGCGCCGCACTGCGCACCGCCGGGCACCCCTCGGTCTCCTCGGTACTCGCCGTGGCCCCCTGGCTGCCCGAGGAGGGCGACGACGCCGGACCGGAGCCGGTACGCCAGCTCGCCGGACGCCAGGTCCTGATCGTGCACGGCACCGACGACGAGCGCTGCGCCCCGGGACTCTCCTTCCGCCTCGCCGAACGCGCCAAGAAGTCCAACCGGGACGTCTGCCGCTTCGAGGTCCACTCCGACGGCCACGCCCTCGCCCAGCACCGCGCCGAAGTCCTCGCCCTCTCCGCCGACTTCGTCCTCGGCTCCCTCCTCGGTACCGGCTTCTCCCGCCCCGTCACCGACGCCTTCGCGGCTCCCCCGCCCCTGGGCCTGCGGATGCCACTGGCATCGGGGTTCGGGCGGTCGCTGCGGCGTTGACCTCCGGGCGGGAGGCCTCCGCCGGGCCGGCGCCCCCTCACCCCGGCAGCAGGTGCCCCCGCCGGGAGAGCAGGAAGCGCTTGAAGGCGGCGACCGGTGGGGTGTCGGGGTGCCCGGCCATCCAGGCGACACCGATCTCGCGGACCGCGCGGGGGGCGGTGACGGTCAGTTCGACCACGCCGGGGCGGGGGACGGCCGGGGGCGGCAGAAGGGCGACACCGAGGCCGGCGGCGACCAGGCCGCGCAGGGTTTCGGCCTCCTCGCCCTCGAAGGCGATCCGGGGGCGGAAGCCGGCCTCGGCGCAGAGCGCGTCGGTGATGCGGCGCAGGCCGTAGCCCGGTTCGAGGGTGACGAAGGCCTCGTCGGCCGCTTCGACGAGGCGGACGCGGCGACGGGTGGCCAGGCGGTGGTCGTCGGGGACGACCAGGCGCAGGCGCTGCTCGTCGAGGCGGCGGGCGACCAGGTCGGGGGCGTCGGGGACGGGTGAGGTGAGGCAGAGGTCGAGGCGGCCCGCGCGCAGGGCCTCGATCATCCACTCGCCGTAGTTCTGCACCAGGGTGAAGCGGACGTGCGGGTGGTCGGCGCGGAAGGCGCGGATCAGCGCGGGTACGGTCTCGGAACCCATGGTGTGCAGGAAGCCGAAGGCGACCTTGCCGGAGGTCACGTCCGCGTCGGCGCGGACCGTCTCGGCCGCCTTCTCGACCTCGCCGAGGGCGCGTTCGACGGAGGCGGCGAAGGCGCGGCCCGCCGGGGTGAGGGTGAGGGTGCGGCCGTGCCGGGCGAAGAGGTCGACGCCGAGTTCGGCCTCCAGCCGGGCGAGGGACCGGGAGAGGGTCGACTGCGGCATTCCGAGTTCCTCGGCGGCGCGGGTGACGTGCTCGGTACGGGCGACGGCGGCGAAGTGGGCGAGGCGGGGGGCGAGCAGGGCGGGCCAGGAGCCCGGTTCGAGGGCGGTGGCCGGGGTGGCGCGGGTGCCCCCAGCGCCTGTGGCGGCGGTCACCGGAATGTCTTGCGCGTTACTGTTCTGCGACAGCCGCCGCTGTGAACTGCGCTCATGCGTCATGGGATCGATTATCGCCGATCCATGCATTGGACGGATGAATGAGCGCGTTCTACGTTCGGTCCATGCCTCCCGCCAGTACCGGGGCGTCCGCGACTCTCGTGGACGCCCGTGTCCCGTCTGTGTCCCCGACCCACCCGGCCCCCTCTCCCGCCTCCTCCGCCGCGGCCACTCCCCCGGCGGCCCCCGCCGACACCAGGATGGCGCCCGGCGGCCCGGGCCACCGCCGGATGAGCCTCGCCCTCTTCGCCGCCGGCCTCGCCACCTTCGCGCTGCTCTACTCCACCCAGGCCCTGCTGCCGCTGATCTCCGCCGACCTCGGTGCGACGGCGAGCGCGGCGAGCTGGACGGTGTCGGCGGCCACCGGCGGGCTCGCCCTGTTCGTGCTGCCGCTGAGCGCCCTCTCCGAACGGTTCGGGCGGGCCCGGCTGATGACCGTCTCGCTGGCGGTGGCCCTGGTGGTGGCGGTGCTGGTGCCGCTCGCGCCGAACCTCGGCGCCCTGGTGGCGCTGCGCGCCGTGCAGGGCGCGGCGCTGGCGGGCGTGCCCGCCTCGGCGATGGCGTACCTCGGCGAGGAGGTCCGGCCGCGGGCGCTGGTCGGTGCGATCGGCATGTTCGTGGCGGGCAACAGCATCGGCGGGATGAGCGGCCGCATCGTCACCGGCTGGGTCGCGCAGGAGTGGGGGTGGCGTCCGGCGCTCGCGGTGATCGGGCTGGTCTCGGTCGCCTGCGGCCTGCTCTTCCGCGCGCTGCTGCCGGCGCCGCGTCACTTCACCCCGGCCACGCTGCACCCCCGCGCGGTGGCGGCCACCGTCGCCGGGCACCTGCGCGACCCGCTGCTGCTGCGGCTGTACGCGATCGGCGGGATGTTCATGACGGTCTTCGGCGCCGTCTACACGGTGATCGGCTACCGCCTGAGCGCCGATCCCTTCTCGCTGCCGCAGGGCGTCGTCGGCTCGGTCTTCGTCGTCTACCTGGTCGGTACGGTCGCCTCGGCGCGGGCCGGGAAGCTGGTGGCGCGGCTCGGGCGGCGCGGCACGCTCTACCTGTCGGCGGGGACCACCGCGGCCGGGCTCGCGGTCTCGCTCGCCGACTCGCTGGTGCTGATCGTGGCCGGACTGGTGCTGATCACCGCCGGGTTCTTCGCCGGGCACGCGGTCGCCTCCTCCTCGGTGAGCGCCACGGCGACCAAGGGCCGCGCGCAGGCGTCTGCCCTCTACCAGTCGGCGTACTACATCGGCTCCAGCCTCGGCGGTGTCCTCGGTGCGGTGGCCTTCCACGCGGCCGGCTGGACCGGCACCGCGCTGATCGGCGCGCTGGCCGTGCTGGCGGTGGCGGGGCTGACCCTGCTGGGCACCTACGCGGCCCGGGCCGAGCGGCACCGGCGGCTGCCCGCCGCCTGCTGAACCGGCTCCGCACGACCTCCCCTCCATCCCCGACCGGCCTGTGAACAGGGCCGGTCGGGGCAGTTTCGTACTCCGGGCGCGATTGTCGGCGGCCTGCGGTAGCTTCCCGGGTACCGGAGCTTTCCGGGCGCGACGAGGGGTGAGTGGGACTGATGGCACAGGTGCCGGTGACGACGCCGACGGCCGGGGCCGACGGGGATGCGGGGCAGGCGCGAGAACTCGACGCCCTGCTGGAGAGCCACCGCACGGAGCTGACCGGGTACTGCTACCGCGTGCTCGGCTCCGCCTTCGAGGCGGAGGACGCGGTGCAGGACACCTTCGTCCGCGCCTGGCGGGCGTACGACCGGTTCGAGGGCCGCTCCTCGCTCCGCTCCTGGCTGTACCGCATCGCCACCAACGTCTGCATGGACGCGCTCAACGCGGGCAACCGCCGCGCCCGCCCGGTCGACCTGACCCCGGCGACGCCGCTGGCCCAGGCGGCGCTCAACCCCCGCCCCGACAACACCTGGCTGGAACCGGTGCCCGACGCCCGCGTCCTGCCCGCGCACTCCGACCCGGCCCAGACGGCGGTGGCCCGCGAGTCGGTGCGGCTCGCCTTCGTCGCCGCCCTCCAGCACCTGCCGCCCAAGCAGCGCGCCGTGCTGATCCTCCGCGAGGTCCTGGCGTGGAGGGCCGCCGAGGTCGCCGAGTTGCTGGAGACCACCACCGCCTCGGTCAACAGCGCCCTCCAGCGGGCCCGCGCCACCCTCGCCGAGCACGCGGGCACCGAGCGGTCCGACACCGCCGACCCGCTCGACGCCGAGCAGCAGAAGCTCCTCGACCGGTACGTGGCGGCGTTCGAGGGGTACGACATGACGGCGCTCACCGCCCTCCTCCACGAGGACGCGGTGATGACGATGCCGCCGTTCGACCTGTGGCTGGCCGGGACGGCCGACATCACCGGCTTCATGACCACCATCGGCGCCGCCTGCGCGAACTCCCGCCTGCTCCCGACGGTGGCCAACGGCGCCCCGGCCTTCGCCCACTACAAGCCCCGGGAGGACGGCGAGCCCGGCTTCGTGCCGTGGGCCGTGCAGGTCCTGGACCTCTCCGAGGGCCGGATCACGGGGCTCCACTGCTTCCTCGACACCCCGAAGTGGTTCCCGCTCTTCGGTCTCGCGCCGGCGCTCGACGCCGAGGGCCGGCCGGTCGGCGGGGACGAGGCCCCCGAACTGCCGTCGCCGGTCGAGCGGGCGCGGAGGATCATCGAGGCGGAGCGGGCCGCCGGAGCCTGAGGGCCGGGCCCACGCCCCGGGTCAGCGGGGCCCGTAGGAGTCCGGGTAGCGGCTCGCGGGTCCGTCGGCCGGGGCGGGGGCGCCGGGTCGCGGCCAGAACTCCTCCTCGGCCGCGGGCCGCGGTGCCGCCACCGGTGCGGGTGCCGCGTGGCGGGCCCGCGGGCGGTGGCCGGCGCGGCGCTCGCGGGTGCCGTTCCAGGTGTCCTCGCCCGAGACCAGCAGCGGGTCGAACATCACGATGACGCCGACGACGAGCAGAAGGACCAGCGGACCGAAGAGCATCGGGAGCAGGACGGTGGTCATGGAACCGCCCTGCGGCAGGCGGCTGCCGTGGCCGTCGAGGTGGACGGTCATCGCGGACATGCCGGTGTAGTGCATACCGGTGACGGCCACGCCCATGACGGCGCTGGCGCCGAGGCTCGGCAGGAAGCCGCGGACGGTCACGGCGGCCCAGAGCGCGGCGGTCGAGGCGACCACGGCGATGAGGACGGAGAGCACGACGAGGAGCGCGTCGTAGGCGAACTCCCCGCGCAGGCTCATGCTGTACATGCCGATGTAGTGCATGGCCGCCACGCCCAGCCCGGTGATGAGCCCGGCGGTGGCGAGGGTGACGGGCCCGGTGCCCCGGTAGCCCACGACGAAGACGCCGATACCGACGACGACGACGGCCACCGCCAGGCTGACCAGGGTGAGCGGTACGTCGTAGCTGATCGCCGTCTCGGCGACGGAGAAGCCCATCATGCCGACGAAGTGCATGGTCCAGACGCCGCAGCCGATGGCGGCGGCGCCCAGCGCCAGCCAGCCGGCCTTGAAGGTGCGCCCGCCGTGCAGCGAGCGGACCGTGCAGCGCAGCCCGAGGGCGCCGCCCAGGCCCGCCATCAGGAAGGCCGTGATCGGTGTGATCAGGCCGTAGCTGAACCCGTCGACGGTTCCTTGCATGAGCTGTCGTTCTTTCGTCGGTCCTGGTGCGGAAGCGCTCATCCAAGGTAATCGGGCTCCTGGCCGGAAAATGACCGAAAACCTATTGACTTCGTCACCCTGGGCAGGACTTATCGCCCTGAAGTAGGCCAATCCGCCAGGCAGATGGCTCGAAGTGATCGGGGAACCGTCAGCCGCTGGGGCGCACGACGAGGTCTCGCAGGACGTCGAAGGCGGGCTTCGCGGTGCGGTCCTCGGCGGTGAGCCGGAAGCGGTGGATGAGGCCCGTCAGGGCGCGGACTGTTCGCCGCCGGCCGTGGGGTCCGGCGCCGTTGTCAGGCCCAGCGGCTCCGCGAGCCCCACGAGGATGAGCAGAGCGCGTAGTTGCGGGGCCGGCCGGTGCAGGCGCAGGCGGCAACCGGTGCGGCGGGCCGTCAGGCACAGGCGGGCCAGCGCGTCGACGGCGGCGAGGTGCGGGGGGTGGACGCCGGAGACGTCGCAGAGCGCCTCCTCGGCCCCGGCGGCGGCGCGCCGCGCGAGTTCGGCGCAGAGGCGGGCCCCGTCCGAGGGGGACACGGGGCCGGCCAGTCTCAGCACGGCGGGTTCGGTGACGTCGGCGTCCACACCCGGGCAGACGGCCGGGCCGCCCGAAAGTCATCGGTGCGGCCCGGCGGCCGAGGGTGCGCCCGGGGTGACGGGCGGGGCGGGAGAGGTCAGGCGATGCGGTCCAGGACGATCGGCGCGGTGTCGACGGTGGTGCCCGGCGCGGCGATGTCCCAGGCGGAGCCGAGCGCGTCGAGGGCGCCGGCGAACCGCTCCTCGGTGTCGGTGTGCAGGGTCAGCAGCGGTGAGCCCTCGGTGACGGTGTCGCCCGGCTTGGCGTGCAGCTCGACGCCTGCGGCGGCCTGCACCGGGTCCTCCTTGCGGGCCCGGCCCGCGCCGAGCCGCCAGGCGGCGACGCCCACGTCGTAGGCGTCGAGGCGGGAGAGGACGCCGGTGGCGGGGGCCGTGACGGTGTGGGTGTGGCGGGCGGTGGGCAGGGGGGCGTCCGGGTCGCCGCCCTGGGCGGAGATCATCCGGCGCCAGACGTCCATGGCGGAGCCGTCGGCGAGCTTCTTCGCCGGATCGGCGTCGTGGATGCCGGCCGCCTCAAGCATGTCCCGGGCGAGGGCGAGGGTCAGCTCGACCACGTCGGCGGGGCCGCCGCCGGCCAGCACCTCGACCGACTCGCGAACCTCCAGGGCGTTGCCCGCGGTCAGGCCGAGCGGCGTGGACATGCCGGTGAGCAGCGCGACGGTCCGCACGCCGTGGTCGGTGCCGAGGGAGACCATGGTCTCGGCCAGTTCGCGGGCGTCCTCGACGGTCTTCATGAAGGCACCGGTGCCGCACTTGACGTCCAGCACGAGGGAGCCGGTGCCCTCGGCGATCTTCTTCGACATGATCGAGGAGGCGATCAGCGGGATGGCCTCGACGGTGCCGGTGACGTCGCGCAGCGCGTACAGCTTCTTGTCGGCGGGGGCCAGCCCGTCGCCGGCGGCGCAGATGACGGCGCCGGTGGAGCCGAGCACGTCGAGGAGTTCGGCGTTGCTGAGCGAGGCGCGCCAGCCGGGGATGGACTCCAGCTTGTCGAGGGTCCCCCCGGTGTGGCCGAGGCCGCGCCCGCTGAGCTGCGGCACGGCGGCGCCGCAGGCGGCGACGAGCGGGGCGAGCGGCAGGGTGATCTTGTCGCCGACGCCGCCGGTGGAGTGCTTGTCGGCGGTGGGGCGGGCCAGCGAGGAGAAGTCGAGGCGCTCGCCGGAGGCGATCATGGCGGCGGTCCAGCGGGCGATCTCGCGCCGGTCCATGCCGTTCAGGAGGATCGCCATGGCCAGTGCGGACATCTGCTCGTCGGCGATGGCGCCGCGGGTGTAGGCGTCGACGGTCCAGTCGATCTGGGCGTCTGTGAGGGGGGTGCGGTCGCGCTTGGCGCGGATGACCGAGATGACGTCCATCGGTCCGGCCTTTCTTCGGGGAGGCGGGCGGGTGCGGGCCGCCGCCTCGGAGTGGAGAGACGGGAGGGGCGGGACGCCGTTCCGGCGCCCCGCCCCGGGGTCGTGCTACGCGTCGCCGGCCGCGTCCTGGGCCGTGAGGTGCCCGGCGCCGAACGCCTGCGGCAGCATCGCGTCCAGGGTGCGGACCCCCTCGGGGGTGCGCAGCAGCAGCTGAGGGCCGCCGGCCTCGTAGAGGAGCTGGCGGCAGCGGCCGCAGGGGACCAGCGCGTTGCCGGCGCCGTCCACGCACGCGAAGTGCGTGAGGCGGCCGCCGCCGGTGGCGTGGAGCTGCGAGACCAGGCCGCACTCGGCGCACAGGCCGATGCCGTAGCTGGCGTTCTCGACGTTGCACCCGGTGACGATCCGGCCGTCCTCGGTGCGGGCGGCGGCGCCGACCGGGTAGCCCGAGTAGGGGGCGTACGCCCGGGACATGGCGTCCCGGGCGGCCTCCAGCAAGGGCGCCCAGCCGCCGGGCGGCTCGGTGGCGGGGCCGGGCGCGGTCATCCGGCCTGCCCCTTCCGGTAGGGCTTGTTGTTGTACTTCGGCATGCGTAGTTTCTGCGCCGCGAGCGCCATCACCAGCAGGGTGACGACGTACGGGGTGGCGCCGACCATCTCGTTGGGCACGGTGTCCGTCATGAAGTACCAGACCAGCACGAGGACGGCGAAGCCCGCCGACACCGCGCCCGTCAGGTAGCTCTTGCGGTAGATCTTCCATACCGCCAGCAGGAGCAGCACCACCGAGATCAGCAGCAGCAGCGCGTGCACCGTGGTGCCGCCGTTGCGGAGCTGGAGAGCGTCGGAGTAGCCGAAGAGGCCCGCGCCCGCGGCGAGGCCGCCGGGACGCCAGTTGCCGAAGATCATCGCGGCGAGGCCGATGTAGCCGCGGCCGCCGGTCTGGCCCTCGTTGTAGATGTGCGAGCGGACCATGGCGAGGAAGACGCCGCCGAGTCCGGCGAGCGCGCCGGAGGTGGCGACGGCCGCGTACTTGTACAGGTAGACGTTGACGCCGAGGGATTCGGCGGCCAGCGGGTTCTCGCCGCAGGAGCGCAGGCGCAGGCCGAACGGCGTGCGCCACAGCACGAAGTACGAGCCGACGACCAGCAGCACGGTCAGCGCGGTCAGCGCCGAGACGTTGGTGACCAGCCCGCCGAGGATGCCGGCCAGGTCGGAGACGAGGAACCAGTGGTGGCTCTCCAGCGACCTCAGCCCGTCGGAGAGGCCGGGCACGGTGAACGACGGCAGGTCGTCCACGGCCGGGGACTGCTTGGGGCTGGCGCCCAGGTGGGCCAGCGGCTCGAACCAGCGCTTGGCCAGGTAGGAGGTGGCGCCGAGGGCCAGGATGTTGATGGCCACACCGGAGATGATGTGGTCGACGCCGAAGGAGACGGTGGCCACGGCGTGCACCAGGCCGCCGATCGCGCCGGCGAGGACACCGACGAGGACGCCGGTCCACGGGCCCCACTGGTAGCCGGCCCAGGCACCGAAGAAGGTGCCGAGGATCATCATGCCCTCGAGGCCGATGTTGACGATGCCGGCGCGCTCGGCCCACAGGCCGCCGAGACCGGCGAGGCCGATCGGCACGGCGAGGGAGAGGGCGGCGGCGATCTGGCTGGAGCCGGTGATGTTGTCGGCGCCGGTGATGACGCGTACGGCGCACAGGGCGAGCAGCGCCCCGGAGATGATCAGCAGGACGCGCGGCAGGCTCAGCCGCCGCGAGCGGGTGGGCGCGGGCGGGGTGGCCTTCTCAGCGGTGACCGTGGCGCTCATGCCGGCACCTCCTTCTTCTCAGGGCTGTCCGGGGTGTTCGGTCCGGTGTCGGGGCCGCCCTCGTCGGGGCCGCCGCCGTCGCCGGGGCCGTCACCGCCGGAGTCGGGACCGGAGGTGCCCTTCCCCGCGGCGAGTTCCGCGCCGACCATGCGCTGCTGGGACTTGAGGGAGTAGCGGCGGACCAGTTCGTAGGCGATGACCACGCAGAGGACGATGACGCCCTGCATGACGCCGACGATCTCCTTGTCGTAGCCGTGGAACTCCAGGCGGTTGCCGCCGCGTTCGAGGAAGCCCCAGAGCAGGGCGGCGAAGGCGATGCCGACCGGGTTGTTGCGGCCGAGCAGCGCGATGGCGATGCCGGTGAAGCCGATACCGGTGGGGAAGTTGCTGGTGAACTGGTGGCTGTCGTTGAGCAGCAGCGGCAGGCCGGTGAGACCGGCCACGGCGCCGGAGAGCGCCATGCTGGTGATCACCATGCGCTTGACGCCGACACCGCTGGCCTTGGCGGCCTCCTCGGAGCGGCCGACGGCCCTCAGGTCGAAACCGAACCGGGTACGGCCCAGCAGGAACCAGAAGCCGACCCCGGCGAGGACCGAGACGAGGATGAAGCCCCAGATCTCACCGTCGGCGCCCATGTCGAAGGAGAAGAACTGCGCGGACTCGGGCAGCGGCTGGGTGGAGACGCTGTTGGTGTCCTTGTGCAGCACGGCGAGCCGGTCCTCGACCAGCAGGTAGCCGATGAAGCTGGTGGCCAGCGAGTTGAGCATGATCGTGGAGATCACCTCGCTGACGCCCCGGTAGACCTTGAGCAGCGCGGCGATCGACGCCCACATGGCGCCGACCAGCATCGCGACCAGGATGATCAGCGGGATGTGCACCAGGACGGGCAGTTCCAGCGCGCCGCCGACGGCGGCGGCGAAGAAGGCCGCCAGGCGGTACTGGCCGTCCACGCCGATGTTGAAGAGGTTCATCCGGAAGCCGATGGCGACGGCGAGTCCGGCGAGGTAGTACGTGGTGGCCTTGTTGAGGATGAAGACCTGGCTGTCGGACTTGCTGCCGTAGTCGAACATCACCCAGAAGGCGGTGAACGGGTCCTTGCCGGTCGCGATCAGCACCACCGAGGTGATGACGAAGGCGGCGGCCAGCGCGAGGACGGGCGCCAGCAGCGTGAGCAGCACGCGCTCGGCGGAGAAGCGCTTCATCGGGTGTCACCGTCCTCGCGGGGGTGGTCGTCGTTCGTGGCGCCGGGAGCCGCGTCGCCCGCGGGCTCGCGGGTCGCGTCCCCGGCCGTACGGGCGCCGGGGACGGCCGGCGCCCCGGCCGCATTCTCCAGGTGGCCGGAGGCGGCGCCGGTCATGGCGGAGCCCAGTTCCTCGGGGGTGATCGCGGCCGGGTCGGCGTCGGCGACCAGGCGGCCCCGGTACATGACCCGCAGCGAGTCGGAGAGACCGATCAGCTCGTCGAGGTCGGCGGAGATCAGCAGCACCGCCAGACCCTCGCGGCGGGCCTCGCGGATCTGGTCCCAGATCTGCGCCTGGGCGCCGACGTCGACGCCGCGCGTCGGGTGGGCGGCGATGAGCAGCTTGGGGTGGTGGCTCATCTCGCGGCCGACGATCAGCTTCTGCTGGTTGCCGCCGGAGAGCGAGGAGACGGGCACGTCGATGCCGGGGGTGCGCACGTCGTACTCGGTGACGATCCGCTCGGTGTCGCGGCGGGCCGCGCCCGGGTCGAGGAAGACGCCCTTGGAGTTGGGGGCCTCGGTGACGTGGCCGAGGATGCGGTTCTCCCACAGCGGGGCGTCCAGCAGCAGGCCGTGCCGGTGCCGGTCCTCGGGGATGTGGCCGACGCCGCCCTCGCGGCGCTGCCGCGTCGGAGTACGGGTGATGTCCCGGCCGTCCAGGCGCAGGACACCGGCGGCGGCCTCGCGCATGCCCATGACGGCCTCGACCAGTTCGGCCTGGCCGTTGCCCTCGACGCCCGCGATGCCCATGACCTCGCCGGCGTGGATGGTGAAGCTGATGTCGTCGCAGAGGGGCCGGCCGGTGTCCGGGTCGTGGACGGTGAGCCCCTCCACGGCCAGCATCGGCTTGTCGGTGACGGTCGACTCGCGGGTCTCCGGCGTCGGCAGGGCCGAGCCGACCATCAGTTCGGCGAGGCGCCGGGCGGTGGTCTCGGCCGGGTCGACGGAGGCGACCGTGGTGCCGCGCCGGATGACCGTGATGGCGTCGGCCACCGACAGCACCTCGCCCAGCTTGTGCGAGATGAACAGGACGGTGAGGCCCTCGGCCTTCAGCTCCCGCAGGTTGTCGAAGAGGGCGTCCACCTCCTGCGGCACCAGCACGGCGGTGGGCTCGTCCAGGATCAGGGTGCGCGCGCCCCGGTAGAGGACCTTGAGGATCTCCACCCGCTGCCGGTCGGCGACGCCGAGGTCCTCCACGAGGACGTCGGGCCGCACTCCCAGGCCGTACGCGTCGGAGATCTCCTGGATCCTCCGCCGCGCCCTGGCACCGATGCCGTGCAGCTTCTCGGCGCCGAGGACGATGTTCTCCAGCACGGTGAAGTTGTCGGCCAGCATGAAGTGCTGGTGGACCATGCCGACGCCGCGGGCGATGGCGTCGCCGGGCGAGTGCAGGTCGGCCCGGGTGCCGTCGAGCGTGATGGTGCCCTCGTCGGGACGCTGCATCCCGTAGAGGATCTTCATCAAGGTCGACTTGCCCGCGCCGTTCTCTCCGACGAGGGCGTGCACCGTGCCGCGGCGGACGGTGATGTCGATGTCGTGGTTGGCGACGACTCCGGGGAACCGCTTGGTGATTCCGCGGAGCTCGACGGCGATGTCGGCACCGGCGGAGCCGGAGCCGGACTCGCCGGTGGGAGGCTCGCCCTGGGGGGCGCTGGCGGCTTTGATGACGCGCTCCTGGCTGACTGGAGGGTGGTGGCTGGGTGCGGCCCCGGACTCGCCCTTCCTCGCCGTCCGGGCGGCGGGTGCGGGCGGGCCCGCGAGACGCGGGCGGTACGGCTGACGGGCCGTACGAAGACTCGGTGCACCGGGGGGCGGTGCGCAAGGGGGGGTGTCCGTCGGGTCCCGTGCGGGGGCCCTGGGGTGTACGCGGGGACGGAGCGGGCTCACACGGAACGGACCCGGGGCTGCCGTGGGGCGCGCCCCGGGTCCGGGCCGTCGCGGGCCGGTTGGGGGCCGACCCCTGGGTCCGGCCGCCGAGGGTGTGACCGTGCCCGGGTCCGGTCAAGGGACCCGGGGTGGTCCGGCTGCCGCGCCCGGTCTCCAGGAGTGGGGGCTGTGCGGGGGTCGGCTGGGGGTGGACGTCGCGCCGCCCGTCCGGCGGACCGGTGGGGCGGGCGGCGCGACGGCCGCCGCGGGCTCGGCCCGCGGGCGGCGATCGGTCCGCTGCGGACGGGCCCTCGCGGGGCTCAGCCCTTGTAGGTGTCGGTGACCTTGATCGAGCCGTCCGAGATCTTCTTCTGGGTCTCTTCGATCTTCGGCTTGATGTCGTCGATGAAGCCGCCGGAGTAGGACAGGCTCACGCCACCCTGCTCCAGCGTGAAGGACTGGACGCCGGTGAGCTTCTTGCCGTCCTCGACGGACTTCACGAAGTCGTAGACCGCGACGTCGACGTTCTTGACGGCCGAGGTCAGGATCGAGTCCTTGTACGGGGCGAGGGGCTCGGAGTTGTACTGGTCGCCGTCGACACCGATCGACCAGGTGCCCTTCTTCTTGGCGGTGGCCTCGATCGCGCCCGAGCCGGAGGCGCCGGCGGCGGAGTAGATCACGTCGATGTCGCGGGCGAGCATGCCCTCGGCGATCTCCTTGCCACGGTCGGGCTGGCCGAACCCGGCGGTGTCGTTGCCCTCCTTGACCCACTGGACGTCCAGCTTGGCCTTGGGGTTGGTGTCCTTGACGCCCTGCTGGAAGCCGCCCGCGAACTTCTTGATCAGCACGGAGTCGGTACCGCCGATGAAGCCGATGTGGTCGGTCTTCGACTTCAGCGCGGCGGCCACGCCGGCCAGGTAGGACGCCTCGTGCTCGTTGAAGACCAGGCTGGTCACGTTGTCGAGGTCGACCACGGAGTCGACGATGGCGAAGTCGACGTCCTTGTACTTCTTGGCCGCCTTGGTCACCGAGGGGGCGTAGGCGAAGCCGACCGCGATGACCGGGTTGTAGCCGGCGTCGGCGAGGTCCGCGAGGTGCTGGTAGCGGTCGGCCTCGGTCTCGCCGGTCTTCGCGGTGATCTCCTTGCCGCCGAGCTTCAGCTCCTTCTTGGCCTTGTCGTAGCCCTTGGCGGCGGAGTCGTTGAACGAGTGGTCGCCACGGCCGCCCTCGTCGTAGGCGAGGCCGATGCCCTTGTTCTCGCCCGAGGACGCCTCGGTTGAGGACTCGCCACACGCGGTGGCGGTGAACGCGAGAGACGCGGTTGCTATGCCCGCGGTGAGAATCCTGGTTACCCGGCGCACGAGGGTTTCCTTCCACTGACCCGAGAGCGCCGGCTCCCGGCGCTGGTTTCGCCGCATCGTAACGCGCGTAGATGTCGGGGAAAGCCCCCTTCCGCAGCCGTTATCGATTCGACGCGAACCGGCCACGTCCGGTGGACGTACGACGGGTTGACGCAGGGCGTCGGATCGGTGGCGGGCGGTGGCGACGAGACCGTTTCCGGGGCGTCGCGCGCGGGCGCCGGGCGGCCCCGGGCGGGCAGGCGCCGGGTCCGGCCGCAGGGACCGCCGACGAAGCGGCGGGGCCGCGCCGGGAGGGCTCCCCCGGACGCGGCCCCGTCCCCTGCCGGTTCAGGTTCACCGGTTGATCGACTGGATCTCCTCGACGGTGACCGCCTGTTCGGCGCCGTAGGTTCCCTCGGGCAGGTCGCCGCCCGTGCCGCCGCTGCCGGTCCAGGCGATCTCCCAGGTGACGGTGGCCTGGAGGGGGAAGGTCCCGCCGCCGGAGGAGCGCAGGTACTTCAGGCCGCACGCGGGCGTCCGGTCGGCCTTGCCCTTGGCGTACGGCTCGCCGATCGAACCGTCCTCGTTGATCGCGCACTCCCCGGAGGCGGGGTAGGTCTGGGCGTCCTCGGTGCCCGGCTCCAGCTTGAGGGAGACCGGCTTGGCGGTGGTGGTCGCCTGGATGTCGGTGCCCCCGGCGTTGAGCGAGGCGGTGACCGAGACCTGCTTGAAGGTGGCCTTGTCGAGCCAGGCCCAGGTCGGCAGGTTGACCTTGGTCGCCACCTCGGGTGCGAGCGCGACCTCGGTGCCGGGGACCTTGAGCCGGCTGTAGGCGAGTTGGGCGAGGATGTCCGGGGTGATGGCGTTCTCCACCTCGGGGATCTCGCCGTTGTCGGCCCAGAAGTCCGGCCCCTCGCAGGCGAAGGCGGCCGGGTCGCCCGCCTCGGCCCGCGCCTCGTCGCGGACCATGGTCCACCACATGCCCTCGCCGGCCTTGTCCTTGTTGAAGTCCTCGTAGGGCTTGCCGTTGATGTAGCGGTCCTGGCCCTGCGCGTACGCCTCACCGGCACCGCTGAAGTGGGGGACGTCCCACTTCCGCCGGAACTCCTTCTCGAACTCCTCAGGGCTCCACTTCGGCTCGAACCAGCACGCGGGCGGGGTCCAGTCCCCGGTCGGCGCGACGGGTCCCGCACCTCCTCCGGAACCGTTCTTCGACTCGTCGTACGTGACGACGCTCGCGTAGATGCTGCCGTCGCCGCCCGTGCCGCCGGACGGCGTGGCGGAGGACGACTCCGTCGACCCGCTCGACCCCCTGCTTCCGCCCGCCCACGCGGTCTGAGGCAGGAGCGACAGCGCGAGAGCCGCTGTCAGGATGGGCCAGACTCTGCCGGCCCGCTGGATCACTGACACTGCGAAGCCCCCCTCTTCGAGTACACGTCGGTGGTCTGCCAGACGCCCTTGTCGTTCTTCGCCAACTTGGTGGTGTAGAAGACGAGGGAGTCCACCGGGTTCTCGACCTCGCCGGAGGTCTTGCCCGTCTTGAGGTCCTTGTTGTACGCCTTGGACTCGTCGGAGCAGTAGGAGAGGACCGCCTTGTCCTTCTTCTTGCCCTCGACGGTGACCTTCCGGTCGTAGTAGCGGACGGTGCCGGTCCAGGTGATCCCGTCGTCGTAGAAGCCCTGCACCCAGACGGCGGCGCCCCGCGCGGCCTCGCCGGTGTTGTAGAACCCGAAGGCGGGGCGTTCCAGGGAACGCGTGTGGATGGCCTCGTCCAGGGAGTTGACGCGCCCTTCGCCGTCGCGCAGGACCGCTTCCTCCACCGGGTCGCCGCTTCCGCCGCCCTCGAAGACGTTCCGCATGTCCTTCGGCAGCTTGACGGTGGGCCGCTCGGCTTCGGGCGAGGAGTTCGCGTCCGCGGCGGCGCTCGTCTCTGCGCCGCCTCCGGCCCCCGCGATCCTGTCGTCCTCGCCGGACTTGTCCTCCCCGCCGCAGGCGGTCAGCAGCAGCACGGCCGACGCCGCGAGCGCGGCGGCGGGCATCAAGCGGCGGTTCACCATGGACTCCCCGTGAGACAAACGTTCCTTCTGAGGAACTGACGCTACCGGCGCCCGTGTTGGTTTCGCCATAGCGAGCCGGTGTGAAGCGGCACGCCACGAGGTGGCAGGGGGCGGGGCGCGGTCGCGGGGCGCGGCGCGCGGGAGGTTCCCTCACATCGTGCGCGGCGTCCGCGGTGCCATGGTGGCCGGTGCGTGCTCTCGGCGTGCCGGACGAAGGTGCTCGTGGCGGAGCTGCTCGGGCCTTCGACCGGTAGGCGGTGAACGTGGGCGCCGGGTGCCGTGGGCACCGTGGGTGCCGTGGGGGATGTGGGCGCCGTGAGGGATGTGGAGACACCCGCTACCGCTTCGGCGCGGTTGCCCCGTTCCTCTTGCGCAGCCGCCACAGCCACTTCTGGGCCAGCAGGGTCAGGATGCCCGCGGCGGCGATGGCGACGAGGTTGAGGAGGAGTTGTTCGCTGGAGGCGAGGGTCTGGGTGTAGTTGCCGTAGGAGAGGGCCACGGCGGCGTTGGCGGCGGCCGGGATGGTGGTGACCGAGATGGCGACGCCGACCAGTGCGCCGGATTTGGCCGAGGTGAGGGAGAGGGTGCCGGCGATCCCGGCGAGGATGCCGACGATCAGGGAGAACACGTCGGGCGAGACGATGAACTCGGTGGTCGGGCGGCGGCCGGTCAGCTGACTCTCGTGGAAGAGCCCTGCCGCGTCCATGCCGAGGCTGAACAGCACGGTCAACGCGATGGCCGCGGCGAAGCCGACGAGCAGACAGATGAGGCAGCGCAGTACGAGCCGTCGGCGCCGTTCCACGACGGCCACCGAGACGCCCGCCAGCGGGCCGAAGTCCGGCCCGATGGCCATGGCGCCGACGATCAGCACGGCGTTGTCGAGGACCACACCGCAGGCGGCGAGCGTGGTGGCGAGGGTCATGAACGCCAGGTAGGTGACGGAGAGCGTCGACTCCTCGTGGATGGTCTCGGCGAGCTGGTCCCACAGGACGGCGTCGGCGCTGTCCCCCGGCGCCTCCTCCTCGGCACGGTCGGCGCCGTACGAGACCGTCAGGTCGATGTTCTCGACGGAGATCGAGCCGAAGGAGTCGACACCCAGCTCGCGCAGCGCGTGCACCACGTCGTCGCCGGTCTCACGGGCGACGTCGCAGAGGACCACGTCGCCCTCCGGCTCACGGGCCGCCCCGGGCAGCACGATGAGGTTGTACGTCCCGGCGACCTCGCGCAACGTGGTGACGACGTCCTCGGCGCGCTCGCTCGGAGTGATGATCCGCAAGTGCAGCATGACGGCAGGTTAGGACGGGGCCGGTGGTGAGAGCCCGGCATCCGCTCGCCGGGGCTCGCGTGTCCCGCGGAGCACACGCTCCTCCGGCACCGGGCCGGTCGCCGGGCGGCGGTCCACGCCGATCGCGGTGAGAGCCGGCTCGTGGGTACCGTGCCGGCGGGCGCAGCGGGCGGGGCCGCCCTCGTGACGGGAGGCGCCGCTGCTCATGGCCGGCGCCTCGCGAGACCACGGCACCCGTCCGCCAACCGGCCCGGAAGGGGCTTCGGGCGTGGGCCCGGCCCCGGTTCGCGGCGTCGTCCGGGGGCACACGCGCAGAAGGGGAGCGGAGCCACGCGGCGGGGAGGAACCCCGGGCGACCGCCAGGCTCCCGCCCTTCCCCCCGCCTCCGCGCCACCGCCCGCGCCCGCGTGCGGCCCGTGCGACGGGAGGCACCGAGGAGATGCCATGCACACGCTCGACGCAGTGGACACCCTGGCTCAGCGGACCGGGGAGAACGTTCCCCCGTGGCTGACCGTCCTGGTCCTGGCGGGCTGCCTGGTGATGGTGGTCGTCCTGCTCAGGCGCCGTGAGGAGTGACCCGGAGAAGTGACCCGCACCGGATCGCAGCGGGGAACCCGCGGCCCCCGGCAGCCGCGCCACCCATCCCGCCCCGCCACCCACTCACCCGAGCACGCCGTCGCGGCCGGAGGCCGGGGCGGCCTCCTGTGCTCAGCCCCGCTCTTCCGCGTCGAGCAGGGCCGCCGCCGTGAACATCTCCACGCCCACCCGGATCGCCTCCTCGTCGACGTCGAAGTCGCCCCGGTGGAGGTCGCGGGAGACCGGGTCGCCGGGGCGGCGGACGCCGAGGCGGGCCATGGCGCCGGGAACGTGTTCGAGGTACCAGGAGAAGTCCTCGCCGCCGAGGCTCTGCTCGGTCCCCTCGACCGACTGGGCGCCGCGGCGGACGGCCATGGCCTGGTGGAGGAGTTCGGCGGCGGCGGGGTCGTTGACGACCGGCGGGACGCCGCGGATGTAGGTGATCTCGGGCTTGGCGCCGTACAGGGCGGCGATCTCGTCGATGGCGGCGTGGACCAGGTCGGGAGCCAGCCGCCAGGCGTCGAGGTCGAGGCAGCGCACGGTGCCGGAGAGTTCCGCGTGCTGGGGGATGACGTTGGGGGCGTGGCCGGAGTCGATCCGCCCCCAGGTGACGGCGAGGCCGGAGCGGGCGTCGACGCGGCGGGCGACCAGCGCGGGCACGTCGGTGACGACCTTGGCGGCGGCGGTGACCAGGTCGGTGGTGAGGTGCGGGCGGGCGGTGTGGCCGCCGGGGCCGTCGAGGGCGATCTCCAGCCGGTCGCAGGCGGAGGTGATGGGGCCGACGCGCAGGCCGACGCGGCCCGCGTCGACCTTGGGGTCGCAGTGGACGGCGAGGATGCGGCCGACGCCGTCCAGGACGCCGTCCTCGACGGCGTCGGCGGCCCCGCCGGGCAGCACCTCCTCGGCGGGCTGGAAGAGCAGCCGCACCGGGTGCGGCAGCTTGCCCTCACGGTCGAGGGCGGCGAGCACCAGCCCGGCACCGAGGACGGTGGTGGTGTGCACGTCGTGGCCGCAGGCGTGGGCGCGGTCCGGGACCGTGGAGCGGTACGGGGCGTCCGCCTTGGTGTCCGGGATGGGCAGCGCGTCGATGTCGGCGCGCAGCGCCAGCATGCCGCGCTCGTCGCCGTCGGCGCGGGTGCCGATGTCGCAGATGAGCCCGGTGCCGGAGTCGAGGACGCGGGGCTGGAGACCGGCCTGTTCCAGCCGGGTCTTGATGGCCAGCGTCGTCCGGAATTCCTGGTTGCCGAGCTCCGGGTGCATGTGCAGGTCACGCCGGAAGGCGATGAGCTCGGCACAGAGGCGGTCGGGGAGCGTCCCGGCGATCTCCGTGGCGGCCGGTACGGCGTCGGCGGCCAGGTCGCGGGTGGGCTCGGCAGGGGCAGGGGCACCGGGTTCGCGGGACATCAGTCGGTTCACCTTGGCAAGGTTAGGCCGCCGAGGGAGCCAACTCACCATCGATCAACAAAACTTCAGCCGGAAAGACGCAAGAAAAACCGGCTCCGGACGCTTACCGCACGGACACGGAGGGTATGAAGTTTGCTTTTGCCCGGCGTTCACCTGCGGTGATGGCGTTCTGTTCAAGCCATGGGGAGCGGGGGCGGCCGGGCCGGATCGCGTGGGCGTCCGTCTCACCTGGTGGGCACCCGTGCGGCGGAACGGCCCGGCTGCCGGGCCGTCGCGGCGTCCCCGGGCCGGGCCGCCGGCTCCCGGATCGTGGGCTCCTCAGGGGTTCGAGGGCAGGGAGGTGAGCCGGTGCGCCGCTCGGGCGCTGCTGGTCACCCCCGCGAGGAACCCCTGGGCGCGCGGTGAGGCGTGCCCGGTCAGCCAGTCCGGGTCGATGTCCAGGACCGCGATCCGCACCCCGGTGCCGGCCAGCGCCAGGGGCAGGGTGTGCACCACGGTCGAGGGGAAGCTGAGCAGGGTGCGGCCGGTGGGGCCGCGCCGCGCTGTCAGCTCCAGCGGCAGGTCGGGGCGGACCACCTCCAGGCCGGTGCCGTCGGTGAGGTGGCGCAGTTTGGCGGCGCTCTCCCGGCGGTGCGCGAAGTAGCGGGTGACGCCGTGCGCCCGGACCAGGGCGTGCACGGCCTCGCGGTAGCGGGCCTCGTCGACGACACCGGTCTCCACCAGCGAGGTCCCGACCAGGTCCGCGCCACCGGTCAGCCGCGGCGGGCCGAAGCGGGCCCGCGTCCAGGCGAGCGTGTTGCGGGTGAGGGTGAGCCCCTCGGGCGCCGCGTCCACCGGCATCGCCGAGAACACCTCGATCCGCGGGTGCCCCCCGCCGGGGGTGAGGCGGCGCCGGGCGGCCGCGGATACGGGGGCGAGCAGCAGCTCGCGGGGACCGCGGCGGCCGCCGCGCCGGTGCCAGCGGACCAGGCGCTCGCCGCGGGCCAGCTGGGCGAGGAACTCCACGGTGGCCGTCCCGTCGTCCACCACGACCAGGTCGCGGGCGCGGCTGAGGGCGAGCAGGAGCTGCACGTAACGGGAGAACGGGTCGCCTATGACGACCCGGCCGGCCGTCCGCAGCCGGGGCGCGAGGCCCCGGACGGTGGCCAGCGGCGCGGCCGCCCCGCCCCTGGCCTCCTCCCACCGGACCTCGATCCCCTCGCCCCGGGCCAGCTCGGCCATGCGGCGGAGCTGGCCCCGGGACATCGGGTCGAGCGGCGAGAGGACGACCAGGGTGAGGCGTTCCTTCGGCTGACCCGAGGCGTGGGCCCACTCCAGGACGTTGAGGAGCTGGACGGGACTCTCCACGAAGGCCAGCGCCTCGCCCTCGCCCCGGGCGCGCCGGGCGGGCCCGCCGTACGCGGGTCCCGGCGCGGGCGGCTCGGCCCCCGGCTGCCCGGGGCGGGGGTCAGACGGCGGCGGGCTCACGGCCGGCCTCGGCCTGGGCCTCGGCGACGACGCCGGGGACGCGGCGGAGCTTCTTCATGGGGCCCAGCTCCGACTCGTAGACCTGCTTGACGCCGTCGCCGAGGGACTCCTCGATGGTGCGGATGTCGCGGACCAGGCGGGCCAGGCCCTGCGGCTCGACGGAGGCGGCCTGGTCGGAGCCCCACATGGCGCGGTCGAGGGTGATGTGGCGCTCGACGAAGGCGGCGCCGAGGGCGACGGCGGCCAGCGTGGTCTGGAGCCCGGTCTCGTGGCCGGAGTAGCCGATCGGGACGTTGGGGTACTCGGCCTGGAGGGTGTGGATGACCCGGAGGTTCAGCTCCTCGGCCTTGGCCGGGTAGGTGGACGTGGCGTGGCAGAGCAGGATGTTGTCGCTGCCGAGGACCTCGACCGCGTGCCGGATCTGGCGCGGGGTGGACATGCCGGTGGAGAGGATGACGGTGCGGCCGGTGGCGCGCAGGGCGCGCAGCAGTTCGTCGTCGGTGAGGGAGGCGGAGGCCACCTTGTGGGCGGGCACGTCGAACTTCTCCAGGAAGGCGACGGCCTCGGTGTCCCACGGGGAGGCGAACCAGTCGATGCCGCGCTTCCTGCAGTAGGCGTCGATGGCGCGGTACTCGTCCTCGCCGAACTCCACGCGGTGGCGGTAGTCGATGTAGGTCATGCGGCCCCAGGGGGTGTCGCGCTCGATGTCCCACTGGTCGCGCGGGGTGCAGATCTCCGGGGTGCGCTTCTGGAACTTGACCGCGTCGCAGCCGGCGTCGGCGGCGGCGTCGATGAGGGCGAGGGCGTTCTCCAGGTCGCCGTTGTGGTTGATGCCGATCTCGCCGGTGACGTAGACGGGCTGGCCGGGGCCGGCGGTGCGGGTGCCGAGGGTGCGCAGGCGCGGGTTGGTGCTCTGGTCGCTCATGGGGTGGTTCCTCACGTGATGGGTCCGGTGTACGGGGTCGGTGCGGTGGTCGGGGGTGTGAGCCGGGTCAGGGCCGGGTGGTGGCGTGGCCGGGGTCCGTAGGGCGCGGGCTCCGCAGGTCGGGGCCCAGCAGCCAGGAGGCGATCTCCCGGACGGCGCCCCGGCCGCCGGGGGCGGTGGTGACCGCGCGGGCGGCGCGGCGTACCGGTTCGTGGGCGCCGGCGACGGCGACGGGCCAGCCGGCCAGGGCGAAGCAGGGCAGGTCGTTGGCGTCGTTGCCCGCGTACAGGACGCGGGCGGGGTCGACGCCCTGCTCGTCGCACCACTGCTTGAGCGCCTCGTCCTTGCGGTCGACGCCGTGCAGGACGGGGATGCGCAGCTTGCGGGCGCGGGCGGTGACCACCGGGTTCTGCTCGGTGGACAGGATGAGCAGCGGGATGCCGGCGTCGCGCAGGGCGGCGATACCGAGG
This sequence comes from Streptomyces diastaticus subsp. diastaticus, assembly GCF_011170125.1. Taxonomy (NCBI): domain Bacteria; kingdom Bacillati; phylum Actinomycetota; class Actinomycetes; order Kitasatosporales; family Streptomycetaceae; genus Streptomyces; species Streptomyces diastaticus. The sequence continues at coordinate 270,482 of NZ_BLLN01000001.1, forward strand.
CCGTCGCCGCGGTGGACGCTGACGCGCTCGCGGCCCTCGGCGTCGATCTGCACGGTGTCGTCGGTCTGGGTGCCGTCGAAGTCGAGGACGACCGCGTCGACGTCGCCGGGCCCGGGGCGGCTGCCGCAGGGTGCCTCGTTTCCGTCGAGGAGCGGCGCGAGGGCGCGGGCCCGGGCGAGCTCGTGCGGGTCGTCGATCTCCAGGACGCGTGCGGGGTCGGTGCGGACCAGCGCGGTGCGGCCGAAGAAGCGGTGGCGTACGGCGCGGAAGCCGTCGGCGCGCATCGCGTAGGCGGCGCCGGTCTCCAGCAGGTCCTCGGGCCGGTCCTGGCGGCGGGGCCGGTGGGCGGCGTCGTGGTTGACGCCGTGGCCGCTGCTGGGGGTGGCGCCGGTGGCCAGGTCCCGCCAGAGGAAGCCGTGGAAGGGCGCGGCGGTGACGGCGGTGTCGGCGCCCTCCAGGACGGCCGAGGTGACGCCGTCGACGTCGTCGGCGGTGAGGAAGGGGCTGGTGCACTGCACGAGGAGGACCACGTCGGCGAGGCGGCCGTGCCGGGCCTCGTCGGCGTCCAGCGCGTGCAGCACGGCGGCCTCGCTGGTGGCGGTGTCGCCGGAGAGCGGCGCGGGCCGGTCCACCACCGTGGCCCCGGCGGCGCGGGCGGCCTCGGCGATGGCCGGGTCGTCCGTGGAGACCAGCACCTCGCTGACGAGGCGGGCGGAGCGGCAGGCGCGCACGGCACGGGCGACCAGCGGCACGCCGCCGACCTCGGCGAGGTTCTTGGCCGGGACGCCCTTGGAGCCGCCCCGGGCGGGGATGACGGCGAGGACGCGGGGGGCGGGGTCGCGCATGGCGTCTCCTTGTGCTGTCGGGCTTGGGGGGCGGGGGGCGCCGGTGCCGGTCACAGGCGGCCCAGGCGGCGGACGAGGGGGGCGACGTTCTGCACGCCGTGCCGGTAGGCGGCGCGGGCGGCACCGCGCACGGCGTCGTTGACGGCGGTGCGGGCCCGGCCGCGCAGCCCCTGGGCGGGGGCCGGGTCGAGGGCACCGGGCAGCGGTGTGCCGTCGGGCGCCAGGTGGTGGCGGGCGAGCAGGCCGGGCAGGTAGCCGGGGGCGGTGCGCGGCGTGTAGTACGGCGTGATCGGCGGCAGTTCCCTCGCCTCGGCCCGTGCCAGCAGGGCCGCGGTGCGGGCGCGGGCGGTGTCGAAGGCGGTGGCGTAGGCGGTGCCGGGGGCGACGCCGTTGCGGTCCTGCCAGGCGGGGTCGGCGGCCGGGGCGTGGCCCTCGTCGAGCCGGTCGAAGGAGGTGAGGCAGCCGGAGCCGGTGAAGTGGTGGTTGCCGAGCGCCTCGCGCACCCCGAGGTCGGTGAGGACGGCGGTGGGGATCGACCGGTGCAGGGACTCCAGGGCCGCCGTGGAGCTGATGGTGACCAGCAGGTCGGTGCGGTCCAGGACCTCGCCCATGTTGCCGTGGACGAGGCGGAGGTTCTCCGGCAGCGGCCCCCGGTCGCGGGCGAGCCGCTGGTAGGGGATCTCCTCCAGGTGCGTGGTGTGCTCGCCGGGCTTGGACCGCAGCTTCAGCAGCACCTCGCGCTCGGGGTGGGCGCGGGCGTGGCCGATGAGCCGGTCCAGCAGGTACGCGCGGTCGGCGCGGCCGGCGGGCACCGAGGGCTGGGCGGCGAAGACCACCGTGTACGGGCGGTCGGCGGGGCCGGCCGGGCGGTGCGGAGCTCCGCCGAGGAAGGGCAGCGCGGCCTCGGTGACCGCGTCGGCCCCGGCGCCGACGCCCGCGTAGACGGCACGGAAGCGTGCGGCGTCGACGGCGGAGTTGGCGAGGACCAGGTCGGCGCCGTGGCGCAGGAGCAGGCCGTCGGCGAGCTTCTCGTAGACGACGCCGACGTAGCCGGTCACGACGACCGGGCGCACGCCGTGGTCGTGGCCGAGGCGGGCGAGGCCGTGCAGGGCCGCCTGGACGGCGCCACCGACGAGGGCGAGGACGACCAGGTCGTAGGGGGCGTCGGCGGCCTGCTCGGGCCCCGCGCCGGGTGCCGTGGCGGTGTGGCGGCGCCGCAGCTCGGCGAGGAAGCCCGCGAGGGAGACCTCGGCGAGGGCGTCGGGGCGCAGGCCGACCTCGGCGAGCTGGCGCTCGGTGGGGGTGGCCCGGCCGCGCAGCAGGTAGCCGTCGGTGGCGGCGCCCTCGGGGGCGAGCCGCCCGGCGGTCAGAGCACCCCATTTCCAGCGGGTGTCGGAATCCGCGAGAACGGCGATGCGCGGGGTTCGGTGATTGCTTGCTGGCACGTCGCCGACGTTAGGAAGGGTCGGCGCCGAAGGGCCCAACGGGACGGCAACAAAGGGTTAACAGCGCACCGACGAAAGGAATTGCGCGGCGGGGAGCGGAATTCGGCGAGGGGGTTAACAAGGTGTGCGCCCGGCGTTCACCCGGCGTACGCGCGGGCGTCGCGAAGCGGCCCTGGGGCGCCCTCTAGCGTCGATCCCGTGGTCAAGCTCTCCGTCATCGTGCCGTTCTACAACGTGCGGCAATTCGCGCCCGACACTCTGCGCAGCCTGAAGGCGAACGCGCGGGAAGACGTCGAATTCCTCCTGGTCGACGACTGTTCGTCGGACGGCACCCGGGACCTGCTGGAACGGGCCGCCGAGGAGGTGCCCGGCGCCGTGCTGCTCCCGCACGAGTCCAACGGCGGCCTCGCGACGGCCCGCAACACCGGCCTGGACGCGGCCCGCGGCACCTACCTGACGTTCCTGGACGGGGACGACTGGTACGCCCCCGGCCACTGCGGCCGACTCCTGGCCGCGGCCGAGAGACTGGGGACGGACTTCGTCCGCGTCGACCACGTCCAGGTGACGGGGAGGGCCCGCCAGATCCACCGGATGCCGCACGGCCGCCGCGAGGTGCCGCTGCGCCCCGTGGACGCGATCCTGCCCGCAGACCGCTCCACCTCGGTCGACTACCCGTACGCCTGGGCCGGGATCTACCACCGGCGGCTGCTCGACTCCGGGGTGCTGCGCTTCCGCGACGGCCTGCGGACCGCCGAGGACCGGCCGTGGATCTGGCGGTTGCACCGGGAGGCCGAGTCCTTCGCGGTGACCAGCCTCCACGGCGTCTTCTACCGGCGCGGCGTCTCCTCCTCCCTCACCCAGATCGGCGATGTCCGCCAGCTCGACTTCCTGCGCGCCTTCGACCAGGTCGTCGAGGAGACGTCCACGCACGAACGGGCGGCGGAACTCCTGCCGAAAGCCGTTCGCACCTATTGCGCCGTGATGGCGCACCACCTGGAATCCATCGAAAGGTTCGAACCCGCCGTGGCCCGGACTCTGCGCGCCGAGAGCGCGGCGGCCCTGCGGCGGCTGCCGCAGGACATCCTCCGCGCCACCCTGACGGCCCTCGGCCCCGAGCGGGCCGCCCGGCTCCGCCGCGTCCGGCGCGGCCAGGCCCTCACCCGGTCCGCGGCCCCCACGGCCGCCCTTCCCGCCACCCGCGTCCACGAGGAGGCGGCCCGATGAGCACCGCGCCCGCACACCCCGCCGTCCGCACCGGCTCCACCCAGTTGTTCTTCGCCGCCACCCAGTACGCGGCGGCGACCGTGGTGGCCGCGATCCGCGCCGGGCTCTTCGGCCCGCGCGCCGGGCACCGGCGCGTGCTGGTGGTCAGCGACACCTCGGCGGTCCCCGAGGTGGGCACACCGCTCGACGCGATGCCCGGATTCGCCGTGCTGGGCGGCGAGTTCGACGCCGTGCACTCCTGGAACGCCTTCATCCGCCCGTTCCACCCGGCCGGCTGGTCCCCGCGCGAGCAGGACTGCCCGCTGTGGGAGCGCGCGGTCCGCGAGGCGTGGCAGCTCGGCGACGGCCCGCTGGAGCTGGCCTGCGAATCGCTCCAGGCCAACCCCTCCCAGGCGGTGGTCCGGATCTTCTCCGACGCCCCCGTCCACCTCTACGCCGACGGCCTGATGAGCTACGGCCCCACCCGCTCCAAGCTCGACCCGCTGATCGGCACCCGGGTGGCCCGCCTGCTCCACCTCGATCTCGTCCCGGGCCTGCGGCCGCTGCTGCTCGGCGAGTTCGGCGTCGAGCCGGAGGTGGTCCCCACCGAGGAGTTCGTCAAGGTCCTCGGCGAACTGGCCACCGACCCGGCCTCGGTACGCGCCGCCGAGGCGGCCGGAGCGGCCGGCGACGCCTCACCCGCGCTGCTGCTCGGCCAGTACCTCTCGGCGATCGAGGTGCTCACCCCGGCCGAGGAGGAGCTGCTCCACCTGCGGCTGCTGCGCGGCGCCGCCGCGCTCGGCCACCGGGACGTCGTCTTCAAGCCCCATCCCTCCGCGCCCGCCGGGTGGACCCGGACGCTGCGGGAGGAGGCCGACCGGCTCGGGGTGCGTTTCGGGGTGCTGGACGAGCCGGTCCTCGCCGAGGTCGTCTTCCAGCGGCTGCGCCCGGCGCTGGTGGCCGGCTGCTTCTCCACGGCCCTGCTGACCGCCGCCACCTGCTACGGCCTGCCCGTCGCCCGCACCGGCACCGACCTGCTCCTGGAGCGCCTCACCCCCTACCAGAACAGCAACAGGGTGCCCGTGACCCTGGTCGACGCGCTGCTGCCGCCGCTGGAGGACGGCACGGCCGTCGCCGCCTGGCGGGCGCCGGGGACGGACGGGGCGGCCCTGCCGGAGGGGCTGGCCGACCTGGTGGCCGCCGTCGGGTTCGCGATGCAGCCCGCCCTCAACCCCCAGCTCCGCCCGGTCGCCGAACGCCACCTGGCGGTGCTGCGGCAGGGCCCGTCCCTCACCCGCTACTTCAAGCGCCGCCGCCTCACCGCGCTGGCGCTGCCCGGCGGGGTCCCTGACCGGCTCGCCTTCGTGCCGCGCAACCGGGCCGTGCGTGGACTGGCCCGGCGGGCACGGCGGCTGGCGCCCCGGCTGCTGAAGGCGGCGGGGTGAGGGCGGCGCCGCTCAGACGCCGCTGAGGGAGAGTTTCACCGCGAAGCCGAGGAAGAGCGCCCCGGCCGCCGTCGTCGCCCCCGCCGACAGGCTCCGGCGGCTGCGGAAGGCGGCGGCCAGCCGGTGGCCGGCGAAGATCAGCAGGGAGAGGTAGGCGAAGCTGGCCAGTTGCAGCAGGGCGGCCAGGATCAGGAAGGAGAGCGCCGGATAGGCGTAGCCGGGGTCGACGAACTGGATGAAGAAGGACAGCATGAACAGGATGGCCTTCGGGTTGAGCAGGCTGGCCACCAGCGCCCTGCGGTACGGGCGTTCACGGCCGGACTCGGCCGGGGCCGCCTCGGGCCCGGGGCCCGTCCGCGCGCGCCGGTCGCGCCAGAGCTGCCAGGCGCTGCGGAGCATGCCGATCGCCATCCAGGTCAGGTAGGCGGCACCCGCGTACTTGATGACGGCGAAGACCAGCGGGTTGGCACGCAGCAACGAGGCCGCGCCGGCCGCCGCCAGCGTCATCAGCACCGCGTCACCGGTGAACACGCCTGCCGCCGCCGCGTATCCCGTCCTCGGGCCGCGCCGGGCGGCGACGGAGAGGACGTAGAGGGAGTTCGGGCCGGGGAGCAGCACGATGACGGCGAGTCCGGCGAGGTAGGTCGGTAGGTCGGTGACACCCAGCATGAGCGGAGTTTCGCACGTCCGTGCGGCTTGGCACCTCTTGGTTCCACGAAGTGGAACAGACACCTCCGAATCGAGTTCGGGCCACCCCGCGCCCAGGAGGTTCCGCCGGCCGCGGGGCGGGGCATCCAGGGGCCAGGAGCGGGCACGCCCGCGCGCCCGCGGGGCCGCGGCCGACCCGCCGACGCCAAGGGGAGGGTGCACGTCATGCCCACAGGGCACGCAGGAAGAAGAGGAAGACCGGCGGCCGCCGCGGCGGTCGCGGCGCTGGCGCTGCTGGGGGCGGCGGGCTGCCGGGTGGACGCGGCCGCGGGGCCGGGACTGAGCCCGGCGCCACCACCGCCCGTACCGGCGACCGAGGACGCCCGCCCTCCGGCACCCGCCCCGTCGCCACCGGCGCCGAAGCCGACGCCCACCCCCACACCCACCACCGCGACGCCCGATCCTGTGCCGCCGCCCGCGCCGACGGTGACGGGACCCGCCGCCCCCGCCGTCCTCATGCGGCCCGGCCAGACCAGCGAGCAGGTCCGCGAACTCCAGGCGCGACTGGCCTCGCTCGGCCTCTTCGGCCGCTCCCCGACCGGTTTCTACGGCGACGTCACCAGCGGGGCCGTCTCCGCCTTCCAGCGCCGCGGCGCGCTGCCGGTGACCGGCACCACCGACGCCGTCACCTGGGACCGGCTGCGCGCGGGCACCTCCCGCCCCACCCAGGACGAACTGCACCCGCCGACCACTCTGCCGCTGGCCAAGCCCGACAAGCGCTGCCTGACCGGCCGGGTGCTCTGCATCAGCAAGCAGAGCCGCTCGCTGGCGTGGATGGTCGACGGCGAGGTGCGCTCGGCGATGGACGTGCGGTTCGGCTCGCAGTACACGCCGACCCGCGACGGCGCGTTCAAGGTCTACTGGAAGTCCCGCGACCACCACTCGACGCTCTACGACTCCCCCATGCCGTACGCCCTCTTCTTCAGCGGCGGCCAGGCGGTCCACTACTCGAAGGACTTCGCCACCCAGGGGTACGCGGGAGCCTCGCACGGCTGCGTCAACGTCCGGGACAAGAAGAAGGTCGCCGCCCTCTTCGACCAGGTCCGCGAGGGGGACCGCGTCATCGTCTACTGAGAGCCCCGGCGACCGGGAGAGGTGAGAGGCGCGGGCGGGACCGGGGGAACGTGTCCCGCCCGCGCCGACGGCACTGAGCCAAGAGGTACGGGGGGAACCCCGGCTCGTGCCACGCCGATGACCAGTCGGCTCACTTCCTACTGCGCCGTAGGCCCGCGAAGTGTCACACCCCCGTGTCACGGGCTCCGCCCGGACGCCGCCGAAGGGGGCGGAACCGGCCGCCCGGTGCCTGGGGCACCCCTGCGTGGCGCACCGGGGGCGGCACCGTGGGCCCGGCCCCTCCCGTACGTCCGACGGGCGGGCGCGTGGCCCCGGCCAACGCCGCCCGGGCCGGAGAAAGGGGCATGGCCGCGCTCGACGGCGCGCTCACGGCCGTACCCGAGGACAGCGCCACCGAGACCGCCGTACTCCTCCTCCGCCCACGCGCCGCCCCGGGGGGGCGTACGGGCGGGCGCCGAGCGCGGTGGCCCCGGCGGGTACCACCCGTCCCGGGCGGAGGACGGGGCTCGCCGCCCTCCACGACCCGCCCCGGCCCGGCCACGTGTACGGCGTCCTCGGCGGCTTCCCGCACGGCACCGCGACGCCCGGCTCGGCTAGGGGGGGGCACGCGGAGTCCCGCGCCCCGCCGGCGAGCCGCTTGGCAGAGCTCGTCGCCGGTGACGACACGGCCACCGCCACCGGGGCCGACGCGGACGGACGCCCACGCGGCGGGCGCCGCTCCCCTCCCCCGGGACGCGCTACGGCACCCGGCCGAGGGAACTGAGGCGCCGGCGGCCGGTTCCGGCAGCCCCGACCCCGTCACCCGCGCCGGCTGCTGACCGACCGCGCGATCGCCGGGGGCACGCCGGCAGCGGCCACGCGGCACTGATCGGGCCGTACCGCGACGCCCGGGCCGCCGACTCCTGACGGCGGCCCGGCCACCACCGCGCCCGGCTCACTCCCCGGACGGGACGGGAGAGGGTGTCCCGCTGTCCGTGGCCGACGGGCCGGGCTCGGCCTCCGCCCCGCCGTCCTCCTCCGGCGCCGCCCCGCCGTCCGCGTCCGCGTCGTCACCGGTCTCCGGCGCCGGGGCGAGGCCGAAATCCGGGCCGTCCCGGTCTCCGGAGCCCTCCCCGGCGCCGGGCAGCGGCACCGGCACGGTGGGCAGCCCCAGTTGGGGGTGTTGCCCGGGCAGGTCGAGGACACCCCGGCAGAACCGTTCGATCGCGCCGGGGCCGCCCTTGGCCAGCCGCTCCAGGCGGCGCCGGTGGTCGGCGTCCATCGTGCCGTCCTGGTAGGCGCGGCAGGCGGTCTCGGTGCGCTCCTCCCAGTCCCAGCCGCCGCCCGGCGTCGGCGTCCGGCCCGGGTGAGGTGACGATCCCTCCGGCGTGGGCGCCGTGGCCGGGGGCGCGCTGGTCCGCCCGTCGTCCGTCGGCTCTCCGGCCGGAGGACTCGCCTCCGAGGCGGTGGACGAGGGAGAGGCGGGACCGGACGGGTCCGGCTCCGGCTCGGGGGAGACCAGCACGTCCGGGGAGGAACTGTCGGCGGAGACGGAGGTGGCCGGGACCGGCGTGTCGGTACCGCGGAACGGCGAGGGCAGCACGCCGGCACCGGCGGCCACCGCCACCCCGCCGATCATGAACCCGCCCAGCGCGACGGCCAGCCCGAAGCGCACCGGCCGCCCCCATCGCGAGGGCGCCTGCGCGGGCCTGCCGAGCCGCACCACCCCCGCCACGGACTCCCCGCGGGCGCTGCGGAAGGCGGCGACGGCCTCCTCCTCGCGGGCGGCGGCCTCTTCGGCCGGGCCGGGCGCGGTGAGCGTCGCCAGCGCGGAACGCAGGGCGGCGGCCTCCGGCGGATCGGCGGGTGCGGCGGCGGGGCCGGAGTGCTCGCCGCGCAGCAAACGTTCGGTGGCGTCCTCGGTGGGCCACCCGTGGTGCTCGTCGGCCATCACATTTCTTCCTGCGTCCGCGGAGGTGTTCGCGTCACACTGACGGTTGTCGCCGTGGGCCGGCGCGGCGACCTCTGGGGCGGTACGGAGCCGGGCGTCTCCTCGGTCCTGCCGGTGCGGTCGGCGAGGAGTTCGGCGAGCCGCTTCAGACCCCGGTGGGCGGCGGTGCGTACGGCGCCGGGCCGCTTGCCCAGGGTGTGGGCGGCGCTCTTGGCGTCCAGGCCGACGACGACGCGGAGCACGACCGCCTCGGCCTGGTCCTGCGGGAGTTCCGCTATCAACGCGAGAGTCTCTCCCGTCGACAGCGCCTCCATCGCCTCACCGGCGGTGTCCGTCTCGGCGGCCCGGCCGGCCAGTTCACTCTCGTCGCCCCCTATCGCGGGGCGGCGGCCGCGCATACGGATGTGGTCGAGGGCCCGGTTGCGCGCGATCCGCGCCGCCCAGCCCCGGAACCGGTCGGCGTCACCGCTGAACCGGTCGAGGTCGCGCGCGATCTGCAACCACGCCTCGGACGCCACGTCCTCGGCGTCGGCCTCCCCGACGAGTGTCCGCACGTATCCCAGCAGCCGCGGCTGCACGGCGCGGTACACAGTCCGGAAGGCGCTCTCGTCTCCGTCCTGCGCCGCGTGAACCGCGGCGGTCAGCTCCGCGTCGTCCCCCAGCACTCCCTCATCCTGCCCCACTAGTCGGCCGCGCCGTCACCGCCGGCCCGGCCGGGCCCCTCGGGGTGGCCGGCCCGCCCTGTGCGGTGTCCGTCATGTCCGGATGCGCGCCCGCGGCACGCCGGGCACCCCGGACACCGCACGGAACCGGCCGACAACTCCGGGATGCCGCCGCGCCGCGCGGACCAGCACGCTACGACCTGCGCGGCCCCGCCGTCCACGTCTGGCACAGCCCGCTGTCGGGGCGTCACACAGCGGGGTGTGACAGAAAACGCACCGGCGGCGCAGAACAGGAAGACGGGTCGCCCGCGACTCGCGTCGACGACGGCCGGGGTCACTCCTGTGGGGGGTGGCGACCCCGGCCGTCGTTCTGCGCCCGGCACCTCAGTGCGCGATCGGGGCTCACGAAGCTCCCGTCGGAAGGAGCTGAGCGAGCTGGTGGGGAGGGCGCCGGGAGCAGTCCCGTGCCGTGCCCGCCGGTCGCCCCCGACCGCCGGAGGGGCCCCGGCGAAGGCATCCACGCGTCCCCCCGGGCCGGGCGGCGAAGCCCGCCCCGGCCCCGCATACTCCCTCGCGTGGAGGGGTAGTGGCCCGTTCCCCGCCCGTCCTCGGGCGGCAGGCCGACGGCTGGGCCGTGTGCGCGGTGGCCCCCGCCTTCCGATGGAGCTTCCATGCTGCGTATCCACTTCACGCCGGAGGACCTGACGCGGGTCCGGGTGGCGCCGGGGCCGGACTTCCTGTGGGAGATCAGCAACAGCGTGCAGACCCTGCAACGGACCGACGGGGAGCGGGTCTTCGGCGCCTGGCGCCGCTGGGCGCGGCCCCGTCTCCCGGAGAGCCGCCGTCTGCTCTCCCCGCTTCTGCCGCCGTACGGCTACTCGCCGGACTTCCTCACCCCCACCGCCGGGGACCGCCCCACGCTGCGGGCCGCCGTCGACACCCTGCTCGGGACGCCCCCGCCCAGGCTGCGAGGGGAGTTGGCCCGACTGGCCGGGTCGGTGCGGCTGCCCGGCTGGGTGGCGGGGCTCGCGCGGGGCGACACGGAGACGCTGACGCGGCTGGGCGACGCCCTCCACGCGTACCAGGCGCGGGCGCTGCTCCCGCACTGGCGCCGGGTCCGCGCGGACGTCGAGGCCGACCGCGCGTTGCGGCTGCGGGACCTGATGGACGGCGGCACCGAGGCACTGCTGGCGGGGCTGGGTCCCGACACCCGCTGGCGGCCGCCGGTGCTGGAGGTCACCTACCCGGTCGACCAGTGCCTGCTTCTGAACGGGCGAGGGCTGGTGCTCCAGCCCTCGTTCTTCTGCTGGCCCGCCCCCACCACCCTGGCCGACGGCCGGCTGCCGCCCGTCCTGGTCCACCCCATCCGCCACACGGCCGACTGGGCCGGACCCCAGGCGCCCACCGCCGGCCGCGCGCCGCTCGGCCGCCTGCTGGGGCGGACCCGGGCGGAGTTGCTGCGGGCCGCCGGCCGTGGCTGCTCCACCGTGGAGGCGGCCCGGATGCTCCAGGTGACGCACCCGGCGGTGAGCCAGCACATGAACGTGCTGCGGGCGGCCGGGCTGATCACCACCGTGCGTGAGGCGGGCCGTTCCTTCCACGTCGCGACCGCCGAGGGCCGCGCCCTGCTGGCCCTGGAGGAACGCGCCGCGGACGCGCCGGACCACGGCACCCGGCCGTAAGCCCCCTCTTACACCCCTTGTGCCGGCCGTCGCCGCGCCCCCACGCTGTCCCCTGCCCGGCAGCACCGCACACCGGCCGGAGGGGCGCACGCCCTCCGCGCCGAGGTTTCCCGTACGGCCCCCTTCCCCCACAGGAGCCCTCATGCGCGGAAGACGTGTCCCCCGCACGGTCGTGCCCCTCGTGCCCGGCCCTCCCCGCCCTCCCGGCGCCGGCCGGTAGCCCCGCGTCCGCACCAGCACCACCCCGCCCGGGACCGTCCGTGTGCCCGGGCGCGGAGCGGCGCCGCCGCCGTGGCACACCGATCACGTTCCCGTACGCATCTGGAGGTCATGTTGAGCACCCACCGCCCCACCCGCAGAGGCGTCCTGAGGGCCGCCGCCGGGCTGACCACGATGACGGCGCTCGGCGCCGGAGGTGTCCTGGCGTCGGCGGGCGCCGCCCACGCGGCCGGTGACGGCTTCGGACTGCGGATCGTCGACCGCGACGAGAGCGACGGGCGCATGTGGTACTACCGCTTCGCCACCGACGCGATCGGCTGGAACCCCGGCGTCAACGTCCTCCTCCCGGACGGGTACCACACCGGCGGCCGCCGCTACCCGGTGCTGTACCTCTTCCACGGCGGCGGCCTGGACCAGGACTTCATCACCTTCGACAGAATGGGCATCCGCGACTGGACCGCCGGCAAGCCGGTCATCGTCGTGATGCCCGACGGCGGACACGCCGGCTGGTACTCCAACCCGGTCTCCTCGAACGCCGGGCCGCGCAACTGGGAGACCTTCCACATCTCGCAGCTGCTCCCCTGGATCGACGCCAACTTCCGCACCCACGCCGAGTACGACGGCCGGGCCGTCTCCGGCTTCTCGATGGGCGGCTTCGGCGCGCTGAAGTACGCCGCCAAGTACTACGGCCACTTCGCCTCGGTCAGCGCCCACTCCGGCCCGGCCAGCCTGCGCCGCGACGCCGGGCTCGTCACGCACTGGGCCAACCTCTCCTCGGCGGCGGCCGACCTCGCCGGCGGCACGGTCTACGGCGCGCCGCTGTGGGACGAGGCGCGGGTCAGCGCCGACAACCCGGTGGAGCGCGTCGAGAGCTACCGGAACAAGCGGGTCTTCCTGGTCGCGGGCACCAGTCCCGACCCGGTCAACTGGTTCGACACCGTCAACGAGACCCAGGTGCTCGCCGGGCAGCGGGAGTTCCGCTCCGTGCTGGGCGCGGCCGGCATCCCGCACGAGTGGCGCGAGGTCCCCGGCGGCCACTTCGTCCGGCCCGACCTCTTCCGCCAGGACCTGGACGGGATCATCGGCCGCCTCCGCAAGGCCTGAGACCACGTCACCGACCCCGCCCGCCTTCCTGCCCCGGGAGCCTGTCATGCACGGATCCACCCCGTTCCGCCCCGCCGCCCGTGCCGGCGGGCCTCCTGGGCAGGAGGGCCCCGGGCACCCGGACCGCCGGACGTTGCTGCGGGCGGCGGCGGGCGGCGGCCTCGCCCTGACCGGCCTCGCCGTCGCCGGTGCCCCGGGGGCCGGCGCCGCCGCGCGGGCCACCGGCGGGAAGGTGCGCGACCTGACCGGGCCCGCCGAGACCGGGCGCTTCGCCGCGCCCTGGACCGACCTCGGGATCCCGGCGCGGTGTCCGGACGGTTCGATGCTGCTGGTCTGCGGTGACACCTTCGACGGCGGGGGCGTCGGCGGGCCCGACTGGCGCTCACCGGTGGGGCTGCGCTCCTCCGGCGGCGACCCGGCCTCGCTCACCGTCGACGGCAGCGTGGGCGGCGGCCACGCCGTCGGCCTCGTCCCGGAGGGCCACGAGGGCGGCACCACCGCCATCCCCTCCGACGTCTTCACCGTCGGCCCGACGATGTACATGCACCTGATGCGCGGCGTCATCCACCGCACCCACCACTCGGACCTCTGGCGCTCCGACGACAACGGCGAGACCTGGCAGTACCTCTGCCAGTGGCCCGGCGACCAGTACGGAGGCCAGTTCCAGCAGAAGACCTACGCGGTCGCGGACGACGGCCACTGCTACGTCCTGTCCACCGTCTTCAACCGCGACGTCACCTCCGGCCTGCTGCTCCACCGGGTCCGCCAGGACGCGCTGGGCGCCCCCGCCGCGTACGAGCCGTGGGGGTACGCGGGCGGGGCCTGGGCCTGGGGCAACCCGCCGACCACGGTGACGGCCGCGCGCCGCTGGGGCGAGATCTGCTTCCGGGCGATGGGCGGCGGATACGCCCTGAGCTGGCTCAACATGGCCCCGCTCGACCTCCGGGCGCAGTTCTTCCCGCTGCCGACCTCCAACCTCTTCACCACGCCGGAGCGGACCACCATCGTCCCCACCGTGCCGGGCCGCGAGAGCGGCAACGCCGTGGCCGCCCCGTACGGCGGCTTCATCGTCCCCGGCTCCACCGTCGAGGACCTCCACCTCGCCGTCAGCCAGTGGTACGACGCCCGGAACTACCGGGTGATGCAGTACCGGATCACCGGCCTGACCGCCTGAGCGCCGCGCCCCGGCCCCGCCTCACATCGGCAGGATCCCCAGCCGGTCCAGGAAGCGGAAGAACAGCGGCTCGGCGAACGGGTCCGCCGGGGTGGTGAAGGTGTCCAGCAGTGGCCGGTACGCCGCCTCGCGCCCGGCCTCGGCGGCCCAGGCGACGGCCCGGTCGGCGGCGTCCGGCGGCTCCAGGAAGTAGTCCTCGACGGCGAGTCCGTCGGCGGCCAGCCGCTCGGCCATCGCGTCCCGGGCCAGGCAGGCCGTCCATCCGCCGCTGTGGGGCCCCGCCGCCTCGATGACGACGCAGGCGCTGTCCATGACATAACCGAAGAGGGCGGGGCTCCCGGCCTCCTCGGCCAGGGTGTTCATGCTGCCGAGGTCGGTGGGGCCGCCCTCGGTGGGGCACTCCCAGACCTGCCAGTCGTCGGGGCGGTGCTCCAGCAGGGTCAGCGCCGCGCCGACCGGCCTGAGGGCCGCCAGTGTGTCGAGCGGCGCGGCGCTCCTCGCCACGACGTAGTAACCCCAGTACCCCATAACCGTGCTCCCCCGCGCTCGTGTGCGTGACTCCACCGGCAGGGACGCCGCTCGGGGGCCCGAACGTTCCCGGCCTGGGGCCTGCGGCGACTTCAGCACATCCGGGGCCGGGAGCGCCACCGAATGCCCGCATCCGGACGCCGAGGGGGGATGCGGGCCGCACGGCGCGCCCGGTCAGACCTTCTCGGGCGCCGAAGCGTCCGGTACGGGTCCGGGCGCAGCCAGGGGCCACGGGTGGCGGGCCCGGGCGTCCTGACGGCGGGTCAGCGCCAGCACGAAGAGGACGGCGATGACCGCGTGCACGACGCTGAAGATCTCGGAGTACGCCATGTAGCGGTAGCCGCGGGCGAGGGCGTCCACCTCCTCGGCGCGGTCGAGCACCCGCGCGGCCCCCCTGCTCAGGAGGTTGTCGACGAGGAAGGTGCTCCACCAGAGGTTGAGCAGCAGCGTGCCGCGCCGGTCGACGGGCGAGACGCAGGCGTGCCAGGTCTCGGAGGCGATCCGGCGCGGGAACCACAGGCTGACCACCGGCACGAACCAGCCACCGACCGCCCAGCCACGCCGCATGGTGTGGCCGTACGGGTCGAAGACCTCGGCGTTGACCCGGGTGCGGCGGAACCACACCAGGAAGACCACGATGCTGCCGAGGTAGGCCGGCAGCCAGAAGCTGGTGACCCGGTCGGTGGCCCGCTCGGCCCGTGCCCACTCGCCCTCGGCCGTCCAGTCGCCGCCGGCCACCCGGTCCGCGAATCCGGCCGTCGACAGGTCGAGCACGGCACCCGCCAGGTCCGCGAGGCCGACCAGCGCGAACAGCCCCGCGGTCGCCCACCCCAGGGCGACCGGAGAACGGAGCACGGCGTCGCCCCTGACCGGGACCCTGGTGCGGCCGCCGAGGTGCGTGCGGCCGTCGAGCCGGTTCGCGGCCTCGCACAGTTCGCACCGGACCGAGGCCGGCTGGACCTCGGCGGTGCGGCATCTGACACAGAGCATGACGAAGGAACCCCCCACAGGTGGGGCCGTGCGCCCGCGCCCCTCCCCCGAGGCGTACGGCCACGCACGGCGGGAAGCCCCGTCCGTGGACGTACGTCCGGCGGCGGACGGGGCGTTGACCAGCGAAGAGTAAGGCAGTGCGGGCGCGTCCGGAAGCTTCTGCCCCGGTACGCGCGTCAGTCTCCGGCGGTCGCCTTCCGGGCGAGCTGGCGGAACTCGGTCCAGCTCAGCTCCGGCTTCCCGCTGTGCCACACCTTCTCGGCGAGGGCCGCGAGCGGCATCCGGATGCCCTCGGCGATCTGGGCGGTGGTCTGGGCGTCCGCGATGTCGCCCCAGACGGCGAAGCGGGCGCCGAGGATGTCGTCGTTCCACCGGCCGGCGACCGGTTCGGAGCCGCGCAGCACCAGCGGGGTCCACTCGCGGTAGATGCGCTCGCCGGTGGGATAGGTGAAGGTCTGGGGTTCGCCGAGCACGTAGTAGAGGTACTCGTCGTTCATGTTGATCAGCTTGAACCCCTCCTCCAGGTACTGGGTGGGCGGGCGCGCGCCGATCTCCTTGCCGGTCCAGTACTCGACCTCCAGGCCCTTCGGCGGTTTCACCTCGGTGTCGGCGAAGAGGCCGTCGTTCCAGACCTTGAGGGTGCGGTCGTAGGGGCGCAGGGTGGCGGCCCGGTCGGCGACCCACCCGGTGGCGAGGTCCTCGACGCGTGCGTTCTGCCCGTGCTTGTCGCGGGCGGCGCGGGCGAGCCCCGGATAGGACTGCTCGGGGTTCTGCGCCATCAGGGCCGGGTACTCGTCGGCGCCCAGGTGCCAGTAGCCGCCCTTGAAGAGGTCCGCGTACTCCTTCAGCAGGTCGTCGACGATCCGGGCGGAGTCCGGGTCGGCGAGGTCGATGGCGCCGCGCGGGGTGTCGCCGTTGGCCGCGCGGAGCTGGAGGTCAGGGTGGGCCTTGATGACGGCGCCGAGGTGGCCCGGGGAGTCGATCTCGGGGATGACGGTGATGTGCCGCTCGGCGGCGACCTTCAGCAGGCGGCGGACCTGGTCCTTGGTGAGGTGGTCGTCCGAGACGATCTCGGGGTGGCTCTCGGACTCGACGCGGAACGCCTGGTCGTCGGAGAAGTGCAGCGAGAGCTGGTTGTACTTGAGGTCGCCCAGCTCGCGTATCCGGTCCTCGATCCAGTCGGCGGGGTAGGGCTTGCGGGCGATGTCGAGCATGAAGCCGCGCTGCGGTTTGGCGGGCGCGTCCTTGATGACGCCCTCGGGCGCGCTCGACCCGGTGCGCAGCGCCTGCTTGAGGGTGCGGGTGCCGTAGAAGACGCCGGCCTGGTCGGGGGCGGTGATCCGGACCTGTCCGTCGGCGACCCGCAGCTCGTACGACTGGGGGCCACCCGGGGTGTCGCCGTCCACGTCGAGGCGGACGTCGCCGCGCTCCGGCTCCTTCTGCCCGCCGTAGTCGATGCCGAGCTCGCGGGCGAGCAGTCTCCCCTCGTCGGCGAGCCGGCCGTCGGCTACGACGACCCGGCTGCCGTCGCCCGGCTGCCACCCCGGCCCGCGCGCCGCCTGGTGCTCGCGCACCGA
Source organism: Streptomyces diastaticus subsp. diastaticus (assembly GCF_011170125.1). Lineage (NCBI taxonomy): Bacteria > Bacillati > Actinomycetota > Actinomycetes > Kitasatosporales > Streptomycetaceae > Streptomyces > Streptomyces diastaticus. The sequence goes on from NZ_BLLN01000001.1 coordinate 287,068, forward strand.
GGGGACGGTGCCGGGCTCCTCGGAGACCGGGTACGAGGAGGGGTCACGGACCGGCGCCTCGGCGGAACCGCTGTCCGGGGTGGAGCCGTCGGGCGCCCGGTCCTCGTGCGGCCAGGCCGCGATGGTCAGCGCGGCCGCGCCGGCGACGACGATCACGGCGATGCCGAGCAGGTGGCGGGCCCGCCCGCCACGGCGAGGCTTGCGGTGGCCGCGCGGCCGGGCCGGCCCGGACCCGCCCGCGGGCGTGCCGGGGCCGTCGGGGTCCTGCGGTTCACGCGGGCGGTCGGCGTCCATGGGGGCTCCGTACGTCGTCGGGGAGGGGGCGTGGGGAGTCGGGGCCGGGGGCTGCGCCGTCCGGGTGAACGGTGGGGAGGCGGCGCGGGTCACCCGTCCGGTGGGGCGGTCGGGGGCATCGGGGGCGTGGAGGACACGCCCGGGCGCCCCAATGGGCGGAAAATCGCTCGGCTGGGGGTGTCAGCGCAGCGTGTGGCCGTCCACGAAACGTATGGAAACTCTCCCGTTCGGATGAAATTCGTGCACGCGTCGGTCTCTTTCCGTCGTCAGTCGCTAGCGTGGCCGCCCTGTCCCCGCCCCCGCACGAGGAGCGCACGCTGCCCGCAGAACCGGGCCGGAGCACCCACGCCCCGGCCGTACCCGGCTACCCCACGGTGCCGCCCGGACTCGCCCGGCTCAACTCGGACCCGGCCGACCGGGCCGTCGCCACGCTCCTGACCTGCTGCGCGAGCCCGGACTGGGCGAAGCGACTGGCGGCCCACCGCCCGTACCCGGATGTCTGCGCCCTGCTCGCCGCCGGCGACGAGGCGCTCTACGATCTGCCGCCGGCGGCCCGGCACGAGGCGCTGACCGGAGAGGCGGACCGCAGTGCCGCCCCGCCGAGCGGCTACTCGGCGGCGGACACCGCGCTGGTCCACGCCCAGACGGCGTACGCGGCGAAGTTCGGCTTCCCCTTCGTGGTCTGCCTGGACGGGCAGGCCCCGGCCCACGCGCTGAACCAGCGGCTCACCGCGATCCACACCCGGCTCGACAACGCCGAGGAGCCCGAGCTGGCGCTGGCCACCGAGGAGCTGCGGCGGCTGGTGCGGGGCCGGCTGGCGCGCCGGGCGGCGGGCGCGGCTCACCCGTCCGGCGCACTCCCGGCCCCGGGCCGGCGCGGCCCCGGCCGCGCGCACGGGTCGGCAGAAGACGCCGTATGCCGGGAATCGCGGGATTCCGGGCGTCCCGATAGTCCGTACGTGCCAGTTTGATCACACCGGAGGCCCCCGCGCGAAGGAACCGACAACACGTCGCTACGATGTCCAGGGCCGGTGGACCGTACCCGGCCGGGCCAAGACCGACCTAGGAAGCCGGCAGGCCCCAAATCCTTTCCCCGGAGGGTTCTTCCGTGCCGGCTGGAACGCTGTACCGCGGCCGGGAAGGAATGTGGTCCTGGGTGGCTCACCGAGTCACCGGCGTCCTCATTTTCTTCTTCCTGTTCGTACACGTGCTGGACACCGCCCTCGTCCGCGTCTCCCCTGAGGCGTACGACGAGGTCGTTGCCACCTACAAGACGCCCATCGTCGCCCTGCTGGAGTACGGCCTCGTCGCCGCCGTGCTCTTCCACGCGCTGAACGGCCTGCGGGTGATCGCCGTCGACTTCTGGTCGAAGGGCGCCCGCTACCAGAAGCAGCTGCTGTGGACCGTGGTGGGAGTGTGGCTCGTTCTGATGGTCGGGGCCCTGTACCCCGTCCTCGGCCACGCCGTACGCGAACTGTTCGGGAGCTGACGCCGATGTCCACTGAGACCAACGCCGCCGTCGGCCCCGTCGAGGGCGTCTCCCTCTACGACGTCGACCACCCCGCGCCGATCATCGAGCCGCCCCGCCAGCGCACCCGCAAGACGCCGAAGTCGACCCGCGGCAACTTCGAGCTGGCCGCGTGGCTCTTCATGCGCCTGTCCGGTGTCGTCCTCGTCGTCCTGGTCATCGGCCACCTGCTGATCCAGCTGGTACTGGACGGCGGCGTCTCCAAGATCGGCTTCGCCTTCGTGGCCGGCCGCTGGGCGTCCCCGTGGTGGCAGATCTGGGACCTGGCCATGCTCTGGCTGGCGATGCTGCACGGCGCCAACGGCCTGCGCACCGTCATCAACGACTACGCCGAGCGCGCCAACACCCGACTGTGGCTGAAGGGCCTGCTCTACACGGCCACGGTGTTCACCATCCTGCTGGGCACGCTGGTGATCTTCACCTTCGACCCGAACATCCGCTAGGCACGGGGCTGAGGCAACGACATGAAGATCCACAAGTACGACACCGTCATCGTCGGCGCCGGCGGCGCCGGCATGCGCGCCGCCATCGAGGCGACGAAGCGCAGCCGCACCGCCGTGCTGACCAAGCTCTACCCGACCCGCTCCCACACCGGCGCGGCCCAGGGCGGCATGGCCGCCGCCCTCGCCAACGTCGAGGACGACAACTGGGAGTGGCACACCTTCGACACGGTCAAGGGCGGTGACTACCTGGTCGACCAGGACGCCGCGGAGATCCTGGCGAAGGAGGCCATCGACGCGGTCCTGGACCTCGAGAAGATGGGCCTGCCGTTCAACCGGACGCCCGAGGGCCGGATCGACCAGCGCCGCTTCGGCGGTCACACCCGCAGCCACGGCGAGGCCCCGGTCCGCCGCGCGTGCTACGCGGCCGACCGCACCGGCCACATGATCCTCCAGACGCTGTACCAGAACTGCGTCAAGGAGGGCGTGGAGTTCTTCAACGAGTTCTACGTCCTGGACCAGCTCATCACCGAGGTCGACGGGGTCAAGAAGTCCGCCGGCGTCGTCGCCTACGAGCTGGCCACCGGCGAGATCCACGTCTTCCAGGCCAAGTCGGTCGTCTACGCCTCCGGCGGCACCGGCAAGTTCTTCAAGGTGACGTCGAACGCGCACACCCTGACCGGTGACGGCCAGGCCGCCTGCTTCCGCCGGGGCCTGCCGCTGGAGGACATGGAGTTCTTCCAGTTCCACCCGACCGGCATCTGGCGCATGGGCATCCTCCTGACCGAGGGCGCCCGCGGTGAGGGCGGCATCCTCCGCAACAAGGACGGCGAGCGCTTCATGGAGAAGTACGCGCCCGTCATGAAGGACCTCGCCTCGCGCGACGTCGTCTCCCGCTCCATCTACACGGAGATCCGCGAGGGCCGCGGCTGCGGTCCCGAGGGCGACCACGTCTTCCTGGACCTCACCCACCTGCCGCCGGAGCAGCTGGACGCGAAGCTCCCGGACATCACCGAGTTCGCGCGCACCTACCTCGGCATCGAGCCCTACACGGACCCGATCCCGATCCAGCCGACCGCGCACTACGCCATGGGCGGCATCCCCACCAACGTCCAGGGTGAGGTCCTCGCGGACAACACCACGGTCGTCCCGGGCCTGTACGCCGCCGGCGAGGTCGCCTGCGTCTCGGTGCACGGCGCCAACCGCCTCGGCACCAACTCGCTGCTCGACATCAACGTCTTCGGCCGCCGGGCCGGCATCGCCGCCGCCGAGTACTCCCACAGCAACGACTTCGTGGAGCTGCCGGAGGACCCGGCCGCCCAGGTGATCGAGCAGGTGGAGCGGCTGCGGGACTCCAAGGGCACGGAGCGCGTCACCGAGCTGCGCACCGAGCTCCAGGAGACGATGGACGCCAACGTCATGGTCTTCCGCACCGAGCAGACCATCAAGACGGCCGTGGACAAGATCGCCGAGCTGCGCGCCCGGTACAAGAACGTCTCCGTCCAGGACAAGGGCCGGCGCTTCAACACCGACCTGCTGGAGGCCATCGAGCTGGGTAACCTGCTCGACCTGGCCGAGGTCATGGCGCAGTCCGCCCTCGCCCGCAAGGAGTCGCGCGGCGGCCACTACCGCGAGGACTTCCCGAACCGCGACGACGTCAACTTCATGCGCCACACCATGGCGTACCGCGAGGTCGGCGACGACGGCCAGGAGTCGATCCGGCTCGACTACAAGCCGGTCGTCCAGACCCGCTACCAGCCGATGGAGCGTAAGTACTGATGGCTACCCCCGTACTCGACAAGCCGGTCCAGGACGCCACCGCGTCGCACCTGATCACGATCACGCTGCGCGTGCGCCGGTTCAACCCCGAGGTCTCCGACGAGGTCGCCTGGGAGGACTTCGCGCTGGAGATCGACCCCAAGGAGCGGGTCCTCGACGCGCTCCACAAGGTCAAGTGGGAGATGGACGGGACGCTGACGTTCCGCCGCTCCTGCGCCCACGGCATCTGCGGCTCCGACGCCATGCGCATCAACGGCCGCAACCGTCTCGCGTGCAAGACGCTGATCAAGGACATCAACCCCGAGAAGCCCATCACGGTCGAGCCCATCAAGGGCCTCGCGGTCCTCAAGGACCTCGTGGTGGACATGGAGCCGTTCTTCCAGGCGTACCGGGACGTCATGCCGTTCCTGGTCACCAAGGGGAACGAGCCGACCCGGGAGCGCCTGCAGTCGGCCGAGGACCGCGAGCGGTTCGACGACACCACCAAGTGCATCCTGTGCGCCGCGTGCACCTCGTCGTGCCCGGTCTTCTGGAACGACGGCCAGTACTTCGGTCCGGCCGCCATCGTCAACGCCCACCGCTTCATCTTCGACTCGCGTGACGAGGCCGGCGAGCAGCGGCTGGAGATCCTCAACGACAAGGACGGCGTGTGGCGCTGCCGCACCACGTTCAACTGCACGGACGCCTGCCCGCGCGGTATCGAGGTGACCAAGGCGATCGCCGAGGTCAAGAAGGCGCTCATCACGCGCCGCTACTGAGCCTCCCCCAGGGACCCGCTCAGAGCCCTGCTCAGGCCCGAAGGCCCCGTTCCCGGTACGTCCGGGGGCGGGGCCTTCGGCATACCCGGGGCAGCTTTCTTGAACATGTTCAAAAAGAGGTCTACCGTCACGCGTGACAGCTTTTTGAACACGTTCAAGAAGGGTGGGGCACATGGACCTCACAGTGGTCTCGTACGCCGTCTACCTGTTCGTCAGCATCGCCCTGACGATCTGGGTGGCCCGGACGCTGAGCCGCAACGGCCGCCTCTTCATCGCCGACGTGCTGCACGGCGACGAGCGGCTGGCCGACGCCGTCAACCACCTCCTGGTGGTCGGCTTCTACCTCGTCAACCTCGGTTTCGTCGCCCTCTACCTGCGCGGCGGCGACGAGATCGCCTCCACCGCCGCCCTCTTCGAGGAACTCTCCGCCAAGCTCGGCGTCGTCCTGCTCGTCCTCGGCGTCCTCCACCTCGGCAACGTCTGGGTCCTCTCCAAGATCCGCCGCCGCGGCATCCGCGACCAGGAGACGCACCCGCCGGTCACCCCCGACGGCCACCTGGCCCCCGGCCCGTTCGCGGCCCCGGCCAAGGGCTGACCCCGGTGCCCGCCACCCGCCGGCCCGTACGGCGGCTGACCGTGCTCTACGACGCCGGGTGCCCGCTCTGCACCCAGCTGCGCGGCCGGCTGGAACGCCGCCGCCGGCTCGTCCCGCTCGACCTGGTCCCGGCCGGGTCCGAGCGGGCCAGGGAGCTGCTGCCGGGCCTGGACCACGCGGCCACCCTGGACGAGATCACCGTGGTGGGCGACGGCGGCCAGGTCTTCCGGGGGACGGCGGCCTGGATCACCGTCCTGTGGGCCCTGGACGGCTACCGCGCCCTCGCCCACCGCCTCGCCACCACCACCTCCGGCGCCCTCCTGGCCCGGGGCGCGGTCCTGGCCGCCGCCCGCCTGCGGGAGACCACCCGGCAGCGGGGCGGGGCCAGTCACCCGGCCACGGACGGCTGGCGGTACGACCCCCGTACGGGCTGGGTCTTCGAGCCCCCGGGGTGCGACACGACCTGCCCGGCGGACGGCTAGGCTCGGCCGCGTGGCAGGCAAGAAGACCAGCGAGGAACACGACGGGGCGAGCGCGCGGGGGGCGGCCGCCCCGTCGGCACCGGCGGGTACGGCGGACCCGGCGGCCAAGGAGCCGGACGGCCGGACCGCCAAGAGCGAGCAGACCCGCACCCTGATCCTGGAGACGGCCCTGCGCCTCTTCCAGGAGCGCGGCTTCGACAGGACCACGATGCGCGCCATCGCCCGCGAGGCCGGCGTCTCCACCGGCAGCGCGTACTACTACTTCGCCTCCAAGGAACACCTGGTCCAGGGCTTCTACGACCGCATCGCCGAGGAACACCGGGCGGCCGTGGCCCCCGTCCTCGCGCGCGGGACGGGCCTGGAGGAGCGCTTCGCCGGGGTCCTCACCGCCTGGCTCGACATCGCGGCCCCGTACCACGAGTTCGCCGCCCAGTTCTTCAAGAACGCCGCCGACCCCGCCAGCCCCCTGAGCCCCTTCTCCACCGACTCCTCCCCCGCCCGCGACGCCGCCATCGCCATCCAGCGCGAGGTCCTCACCGGCTCCCGTACGAAGGTTCCCGCCGAACTGGCGGCCGTTTTGCCCGAGTTGATGTGGCTGGCCCAGATGGGCCTGGTCCTCTACTGGGTCTTCGACTCCTCCGAGAACACCGAGCGCAGCCACCGCCTCGCCGTCCGAGGCGCCCGCCTCACCGCCCGAGGCGTGGCCCTGTCCCGTTTCCGGGTCCTACGGCCGCTGGTGCACGAGGTCCACGAACTGCTGATGGACTTCCTGCCGGGGGCGAGCGAGACGATCAGCGCGAAGGGGCGGCGGAAGGTGAACGGGGAGGGGGCGGGACCCAGCGGAACGGACGAGCCGGACGAGAGCCCCGGCACCGGCTGAGGGCCGGTCCTCCCGCCGAGGCCGGACCGACGCGCGGCAGCCAGGTCCCGTCCCCGGCGGACCGTGCCGGCCTCCCCGCACAGCGGTACGGCCCTCAGCCGGCGGAACCGGCGCGCGATGGTCAGGGACGCCCCGCGGGGCGCTTCCGAGGGGAACCGGCTTCGCGTCCTCGTCACCGCTGACGTCGAGGTGTCGCCGCGGCGGCCCCGATCAGGACGGGTCTTCTCGCTGCCACAGCATTTCCAGCCCGAGCACGATCGCGCACAACACCGCCAGCGATCCGGGCCCGGCCACGAACATCACGTGGATCACGGTGCTGTCGTCAGGGAGGAAGAGGTCCACCCAGCCCAGGGCCAGGGAGAAGGCCGTGGCGACTCCCCCGATGCGGGAAGACCATTCGAAGAGGCTTGCCTGCCAGGGCTTCGACGCGGCGGAATCCCTGGACCGCACGTCGATGCTGAAGAAGATCAGCAGAACGGCGAGGAAGGAGATCAGGCTGACCATGTCGGACGACGGCATCGAGCGCACAGGGCGACCCTAGCCCGCGACCTCGCACACCCGGCGTCACGGCACGTGGTCCCGCGGCGAACGGCGACGCCCCGGCCGCCGGAGTGCCGGCGCCGTCGCGCCGAGGGGGTTCTGCGAGGCGCCGCCCCCGTCGACGTCGAGGGCTCCTCGCGGAGACGTTCGTACAGGGCCGGTGCCGGGCGGGGGCGGCGATCTCCTCGCGGCGTCGCGCGGCCACGTGGAGGACGGCGCGTGTGGCCTCGCGCCCGCGCGACCGGCCGCGCCAGAAGCGGGGGGAGTCGATCCGGCCCACGGCGAGGGAGCGGTGGCTCCGGCCGCCTTCCGCACGTGGACGGCCAGGGCCCAGTGCAGCCGGACGCGGTGGCGCCCGCGGCGAGCAGCATGAACAGGCGGGCGGCGATGCCCCGGCGCCGTCCCCGGGCCGGGGGCGCGGCGGCGGGACCGCCGGCCTCTCTCACCGGCCCACCGTCGCCAGCGCCCACACCGTCTTCCCGTACCGCCCCCGGTCGCGGACGCCCCACGCCTCGGAGAGGGCGGCGACGAGGGAGCGGGCGTGGCCGGGCAGGAGCTCGCCGGGAGGGGGCGCGGGGGCGGGGAGCCGGCCGGCGGCGTCGGGCTCGGGGGCGGGGAGGACGGCCTCGTCGGGGAGGCCGTCGGAGACCTCGACGAGGCAGGAGCCGTGGGCGAGGACGGTGACGGCGACCTCGAAGTCGGGCTCGTCGCGGGGACCGTGCAGCACGGTGTCGGCGGCCAGCTCGGAGACGAGCAGGACCGCCTCCTCGCGTACCGCACTCCCCGCCGGGTGCCCCCAGCGGCCCAGATGTTCCCCGGTCCGTTGCCTGGCCTCGCCCACCGAAGCGGGGTGCCGGGGCAGCCGGAACGCCTTGCGTCTCAGCACAACCGACTCCGTCATCCCCACAGTGCACACAATTCCCTCACATGACGCAACGTCACGCACGTCACGGAAGGGTCGCGGGCCGCCCCGGAGCACTCCGGAACGGCCCGGGGGCGGCGACCCTCGATCGGACGGGCGGCGGGCGGCACGACGCGCCCACGCCCCGCCGAAGGGGTCGGAAGGGTCAGCTCCGCTTGGCGGCGAGCTGGACGATCGTGATGTCGGAGGGGGCGCCGACCCGGACCGGCGGGCCCCAGGCGCCCGCGCCGCGGGAGACGTAGAGCTGGGTGTCGCCGTAGCGCTCCAGTCCCTCGACGGTCGGGTTGGCGAGGCCGGCGACGAGGTTGCCGGGCCAGAGCTGACCGCCGTGGGTGTGGCCGGAGAGCTGGAGGTCGACGCCGTGTTCGACCGCCTCCTCGATGACGATCGGCTGGTGGGCGAGGAGGACGCTGGCCCTGGACCGGTCCCGGTCACCGAGGGCGCGGACGAAGTCGGGGCCCTGGCCGTAGCTCTCGCCCGCGACGTCGTTGACCCCGGCGAGGTCGAAGCCGGCCTTCTCCACGCGGGCGTTCTCCAGCGGGCGCAGCCCCAGCTCGCGGACGTGGTCGACCCACTGGGCGGCGCCGGAGAAGTACTCGTGGTTGCCGGTGACGAAGTAACTGCCGTCGCGGGCCCGCAGCTGGGCGAGGGGTTCGGCGGCGTGGCCCAGTTCCGCGACGGTGCCGTCGACCAGGTCGCCGACGACGGCGACGAGGTCGGGCTGGGCGGAGTTGATCGTGTCGACGATCCGCTGGGTGTGCCCCCGGCCGAGGATCGGGCCGAGGTGGACGTCGCTGACGACGGCGATGCGGTAGCCGTGGGCGGCGCGCGGCAGCGTGGCCAGCGGCACCGTGACGTGCTTCAGCCTGGGTCCGCGCAGCACGCCGTACGTTCCGGCGCCGACCGTGCCGAGGGCGACGGCGGCGGCCGTCCCGCCGACGATCCGGGAGACGAAGAGGCGGCGGGAGGGGGTGGGGCGCGGCTTCGGGTCCGGGTCGCCGGGCGGCAGGGTGCCGGCGGGCGGCGCCGGGGGCGCCAGGGCGGCCTCGGTGGCCGGCTCGGCGACGGCGCAGCCGCCGGTGGCGGTGCCGGTCCCGGTCGCGGCGGGCTCACCAGACGTGGCGGCGCCGGTCCCGGTCGCGGCGGGCTCACCAGACGTGGCGGTGCCGGTCCCGGTCGCGGCGGGCTCACCGGACGTGGCGGCGCCGGTGGAGTCCGCCGGCACCGAGGGTTCGGCGGGCGCGTCAGGGGCCGCTGGGCCGGTGTCACGCTCCCGCTCCTGCGGTGCCCTCACGCGCAGCAGCACCGGACGGACCAGCTCGCCGGCGAGGAGCGCCAGCAGCAGGTAGAGGAAGACGGCGGCCCAGAGGTAGCCGGGCCAGGCGATGATCTGCTTCAGCAGGAACGGCAGCCCGGAGCGGCCCGTGGCGAAGGCGCCGACGAACAGGACCGGGCCGAGGACGAGGAGCGCCGTGGCGACGCGGCGCACGGGGGAGCCGGGCCGGGTGGTGTCCCGGACCACGCGGCGCCAGACGTACCAGTGCAGGGCCACCAGCGAGGCCAGGACGGCGCAGGCGACGACGACGAAGAGGGGGTTCATGGCGCTCGTTCGGTCCTCGGGGTCAGGTGGTGGGGCCGGGCGGGGCAGGGCGGGAGAGAGGGGCGCCGTTCTTCTCACGCCGCAGGGCGCGCAGGCCGCGCAACCCGATGACTCCCACGGCCGTCCCCAGGAGGAAGGACGTCACGGCCAGCAGCAGGTGGACCCAGAAGTAACCGGTGGGGTCACCGGCGGCGTCGAAGGCGAGCCCGCTCGCGTCGTTCCAGAGATTCTTGACGAAGGTGACCCAGATGAACCAGCTCCACACCCCGAAGGCGAGCAGGAACCAGGAGACCGGGCGGCTGAGCTTCATACGCCCAGTATCGCGGCCCGGCTCCGCCTCCCCGCGCCGGGGTCGGGAGCCGGTGGCAGGCGTTCCGCTCGGGGCGGTACGCGATCGGACGACGGAGGCGCAGACAGTATTCGCCCGTACCTGTACGTTCTCGATCGTGCCTGCCTTGCGTAAGACCACCGTGCTGGTCGCCTCCGCCGCCTTGCTGACTCTTTCCGCCGCTGTCCCGGCCGCCGCCGCCGACCGGCCCGGCGACGACAAGGCGAAGCCGCCGGGGAAGATGTCGGAGATCGGCGGCGCGCGGCTGGGGCAGGCCGGTACGCAGGTGAACGCCGGTCCGGGGGTGCCCAAGCTCCCGAAGAAGCTGTCCGGGCGGTCCTGGATCGTCGCGGACGCCGAGAGCGGCGACGTGCTGGCCGCGCACAACGCCCACTGGAGGCTCCCCCCGGCCTCCACGCTGAAGATGCTCTTCGCCGACACCGTGCTGCCCAAACTCCCCAAGGACGAGAAGCACCTGGTCACCAACGAGGAGCTGGCGGGCGTGGGCGCGGGCTCCAGCCTGGTCGGCGTCAAGGAGGACCAGACGTACACCGTCCACGACCTGTGGCTCGGGGTCTTCCTCTCCTCCGGCAACGACGCCGTGCACGTGCTCTCCGCGATGAACGACGGCATCGACAAGACCGTCGCCGACATGAACGCGCACGCCGAGGAGCTCCAGGCACTGGACACCCATGTGGTCAGTCCGGACGGCTACGACGCCAAGGGGCAGCTCTCCAGCGCCTACGACCTGACGCTGATCGCCCGGTCGGGGATGCAGAAGAAGGACTTCCGGGAGTACTGCTCGACGGTGAGCGCGGAGTTCCCCGGTGAGAAGAAGAAGGGCAAGAAGCGCGAGCACTTCGGCATCCAGAACACCAACCGCCTGCTCACCGGCGCGGTGGGCCTGGACCGGTACGAGGGGATCGCGGGGGTGAAGAACGGCAACACCACCAACGCCGGGGCCACCTTCACCGGGGTCGCCGAGCGCGACGGCCGGGTGCTGCTGGTCACCGTGATGAACCCGGACGGCCAGGAGAGCCAGGCGGTCTACCAGGAGACGGCCCGCCTCTTCGACTGGGGCTTCGAGGCCGCCGGCAAGGCCGAGCCGGTCGGCACCCTCGTCCCGCCGGCCGGCGCCGTACCGGCCAAGGGCGGCTCGGACGCGCCCGGGGACGAGGGCGCCGCGGGCGGGGTCCCGGCTCCGGCCGCCGGGGGCGAGACCCAGGCGGCCGCGTCCGGCGGGGCGGACGGGGTCGGCACGGCGCTGGCGGTCGCGGGCGGTTCGCTGGTGCTGCTCGGCGCCGGGGTGTACGTGGTCAACCGGCGCCGCCCGCTGCCCGGGCAGGGGACGGGCCGCAGGCGCCGCTGACGGCGGCGGCCCGGAGCGCGGCTACCTCTGGAAGGGCGGGCGCCCGGGCCCTTCCCCGGACGGCCGGGCGCGGGTGGCGCCCGGTTCGGGGGCGCGAGAGGTGCCGGGCCCGCCCTTCGTGCCGCCGTGGGTGCCGCTCTCGTCCGCCTCGTCGCGCGCTTCGCCCTTCTCGCCGTCCGGCACCGGGGTGGCGGTCCAGGCCGCGCAGACGAGGACCAGCTTGGCGGTGAAGTTGATCCAGAGCAGCAGGGCGATGGGGACGCCGAAGGCGCCGTACATGCTCTTGGAGGCGACCCCGCTGATGTAGCCGCCGAGCAGCAGTTTGAGGAGTTCGAAGCCGACCGCGCCGATCAGCGCCGCGCCCAGCAGGGTGGAGCGCCGGGGCTGCACGGCGGGGAGCAGGGTGAGGACGTAGAGCAGGACGAGGAAGCCGGCCAGGACGGCGAGGGCGAAGGCGGCGACGCGCAGCAGGACGGTGCCGATCCCGGTCTCGTCGAGGCCGATCTGCCGGGCGATCCAGCCGACCGCGCTGCCGCCCGCCGTGGAGGCGACCAGCGAGACGATCCCGGCGGCGCCGAGGCCGGCCAGCACGACCACGTCCTTGGCCTTGCGGGCGACCGGGTTGCCCTCCAGGTCCGGCAGTTCCCAGACGGCGCGCAGGCACTCGCGGATGGAGCTGACCCAGCCGACGCCGGTGAACAGCAGCAGGGCACCGGCGATGAGGGAGACCGTCCCGGCGTTGTCGACCAGGGAGCTGATGTCGAGCTGGTCGGAGATGCCGGGGACCTGCTCGGCCAGCTGGTCCTGGAGCTCGCGCTGCCGGTCCTTGGAGAGGGTGGAGGCGGCGACGGCGGCGACCAGGGTGAGTAGCGGGAAGAGCGCGAGGAAACTGATGTAGGTCATCGCGGCGGCCAGTTGGGACCACTTGGTGCGATCGAGCGTCTCGTAGGTGCGCCACAGGTGGGTCTGCATGAGCCGGGTCGTCCACGGCCCGACCACCGGGAGTCTCGTCAGCCAGTCCACGTGCTCCGCCTACCCTCCGGAATCGCGATCACCACCGATCGCACACCCCCACAATTACGGCATGAGCGCCGACAATTCAATGAATGGACCATCTCAGTGAAACTCGGGATGTTCCGGCATGAACAGTCGCGTTCCGGGCGATACGGTCGCCGACATGGCTGTCGACACCACCGTTCCGCTCACCGGCCGGGGCCGCGGCGCCCCCACCGCCGCGCGTCTGCTGCGGCCGCGCAGCTACGAGGAGGCGGCCGAGGCCGTCCGCGACTGCGGGCACCGCGGCGCCATCGCCCGCGGCCGGGGCAGGGCCCCTGGGGAAGCCGCCCGCAACGCCGGGGGTGACGTCCTCGACATGTCCGCGCTGGACCGGGTGCACGCCATCGACGCGGCCGGCGGCA